>PUHO01000009.1 GCA_002995645.1 SAR324 cluster bacterium
GCACTATAATGCGCGCTGGAAAGTGCGGCTAGTTAATGCTAGTTGGCAACCTGTTAATGCTAATCTAACGCATCAAAAAGCTATCCTTTCAAAAGAAATTAACTTTAACGGTTTAAATTTTACTTATAGCATTATTGAACGTCAGCAACCGGATTATTTCTATTCTATCTTGTTTTACGTTAGCTTTGCTTTTAGCTTTCTTGTTCTTGGTATACTCCTTTTACTTGGCTATACACTTTTTAAGAAAGAGAATAAAATAAAACATGATACGTTTGTACAAAATTTATATAGAACAAGTGTTAATCAATTAAAATATAGTAAGAACGTACAAGAAAGTATTAACGAAATTTTAGAGCAAATTTGTACGTATATGCAAAGTGACTATGGCTATATTATTTTGCCTGATAGTCGTGTACAAGAATTAAGCGGTGTTGCGCGTTACGTTAAAAATAAGCAAAACCAGACTTTATTTGAAAATACGATTTTTTCTTCTTATATGCGAGACGATTTTAGTTTACTTGATCGTGTGTTAGCTGATGAAATTTGTGTTTGGATATCTGATGTAAAGCTAGATAGCTATTTTTCTAAAATGAACTTACATGAAAAATTAGGCGTTGTTAGTGCCGTTGGTATTCCTCTATTTATACGCGGTAAATCAGTCGCCGTTTTTGAACTTTATTTTACAACTAAACAAGAACGTAACGAGCAAATCATTCAAGAACTATTATTCCTTTTAGATATTTTAGCTTTTAAATTAGAAATTAATTGGAAAATGGAAGAAGAAAAAAACGAATACTTATGTCAATCTACCTTGTTTAACGAAGGAGATACGTTTCGCTTGATTGTGGATAAAGACGGTGTAATTAAGCAATGCAATAAGGCAGCGGAAAAGGCGTTTTATATTTCATCAAAAGCCATAGACAAACAAAAAATCACCGAGTTTTTTAGTTTTAACGGTGAGTTAAACGACCGGTTTATTGAGAAATTACCTTCTTTAGTTAATAATACGGTGTCTATGCATAACTATAAGGCAATAGACGTCCCGCAAGAGTTTCTTTGCCATATATACGAGTTAATACAATACACAGAAAACGCTTATTTATTAGTTTTTAATTTTACCGATATAGCAAACCACACGCAAACGCAATTTAAACAATTGCAAAAACGTTACGATCTGCTTAATAATAAATATGAAAATTTCAAATCAACAAAAAGCCAAGAGGCAGATTTGTTGCTTTTATATACTAAATATTTCTATGGTTATGCTAAGCCGTACCTTCAATCTCTAGAGCATGTTTATGCGCAAGAATTACAGTTGTCTAAAGATAATATAGGTATGCTACAACCGGCATTGCAGGCAAGTCGCAACCTTTCTCTTGCGTTTAAAACTAGAATAGACGGGCTTAATTTTGACGCTGGCACGCCGGTAACGTTAAAGAAAGAAAGTTTTCAAGTACAAGCAACAATGAAAGCGTGGACACGTAGCATTATGAGTGAATATTTTAACTCTTCTTTTGCTATTAATTTAGAAACAGATGAAAACGTGCCGGATTATATATATATGCCAAAACAAGCGTTGCGACAGATTCTTACTTTATTGTTATTTTTTAATTTTAATGGTGCTAAACTGAATGACCTACATGAATTAACCATCTTTTTACAACTGCCTAAACCAAATAACAATAAACTTATTGTTGCTTTTAAAGGACAAGGCAAGTTATTTGATCAAGCTATAGCCGGCGATATGCTAGAATATCCGTTTGTTAATCTAGAAAAAATGATCGCTTCTAATTCGCAAGAAATGCTTTATTTCATAGTAGCTTTACAATATATGCACGCCTTGCAAGGTAAAGCGTATAAATCACAAGACGGACAGGAGTTTGCGTTTACATGCACCTTTGAGGCTTTGCAAGAATCCCACGAAGTAGAAGAAACTTTAGAACTAGAAGGAGTCAAAGTTTTATTTTGTGAAACTAAAAAAACAACGCTTAACACGGCGGAACGATTATTGTCTGTGCAAGGTTGTTTAGTTGACTTTGCCTATAATCTAGAAGATTTCAAAATAGCGCTTTTAAAAAGTAGACACGAACCTTATTCTTTAATTGTTTTTGATACGAAAAGCCAAAAAACAAGCTTACATGCGTTTTATAAAGAGTTAGCCCAACAAGAGCAACGGCAAACTAAATTGGTCGTTCTTTGTGCTGATAAAGAAGAACAGATCGCATATGAACAAGAAGGAATACGTGCCCATTTATGGCTTATAAAACCAATACGTTCTCAAGTATTTAAATCAAGTATAGTGAAAATTATACAAACGAAAGAACAACCGGAGTTAAAAGAAACGCAACTTTTACAATTCCAAGGAAAAACGGTGCTTGCGATTATTCCTTACGTAGAATATCAACAATCATTAGCTCAGTTATTACAAGAAGAAGACTGTAAATATAAAACCGCATCGTCTTTAGATGATGCAAAGAAAATGCTTAACTATTCGCACTTTGATTTTATTTTTATTAGTACTGACGCTTTTCAACGGGACGTTATTCCCTTACTGGAAAAAATAAAGCAAACTGACCAAATAGACAAACCGAAGGTAACTTGTATTGCACTATCTGCATCACAGCATGTAATCCAACAAACAACAGATTTATTGCCGTATATAGATTATGTAATGAAAGTGCCTATAGAAAAGCTAGAATTTAAGAAAACAAAAATTTAACTATATATAAAGCAAAACAGGAGAAAAGATGGATAAAATAAAAGTAAAAAATCCAATTGTAGAAATAGACGGCGATGAAATGACGCGAGTCATTTGGGAAAAAATCAAAGAAGATTTTATTTTACCTTACCTAGATATAGACTTAAAATATTATGATCTGTCTATTGAAAACCGAGATAAAACGCAAGACAAGGTTACAGTAGACGCGGCAAAAGCAATCCAACAATATAACGTTGGTGTTAAATGCGCTACGATCACGGCAGATGACGGACGTGTTGAAGAGTTTCAATTACAAAAAAAATGGAAGTCACCAAATGGAACCATACGTAATATTTTAGACGGTACTGTTTTTCGTGAACCGATTATTTGTAAAAACGTGCCGTTATTAGTTAATTCATGGAAAAAGCCAATTGTAATTGGACGGCATGCGTTTGGAGATCAATATAAAGCAACAGAAATGGAGATCCCAAAAGCAGGCAAGGTAATTATGCGATTTGAATCTAGTGATGGAACGATTACAGAGGAAAAAGAAGTTTTCACTTTTCAAAATCAAGGTGTGGCAATGGCAACGTATAACCTAGACGAGTCGATTACTGGTTTTGCTCGATCTTGTATGAAACATGCGCTAGATCTTAGCTATCCTTTATATTTATCTACGAAAAATACAATCTTGCAAGTATATGACGCTCGGTTTAAATCTATTTTTGAAGAAGTATATAAAAATGAATTTCAAACGCAATTTGAAAGTAAAGGGCTATTATACGAACATCGATTAATAGATGATATGGTAGCGTACGCTATGCGAAGTGAAGGCGGTTTTGTGTGGGCTTGTAAGAATTATGACGGTGACGTACAATCGGATTCATTGGCACAAGGTTTCGGATCGCTAGGTTTAATGAAATCCGTACTAGTGAGTAGCGACGGCAAGACCATAGAAGCGGAAGCAGCGCACGGAACGGTAACAAGACATTATCGCTTACACCAACAAGGAAAGGAAACAAGCACAAACCCCATTGCTAGTTTGTTTGCTTGGACTAGTGCTTTAGAACATAGAGCTAAACTAGATAATACGCCGGACGTGGCAAGGTTTGCTAAGACTTTAGAAGCAAGTTGTATTCAAGTCGTAGAGCAAGGGTATATGACAAAAGATCTGGCTGTCCTTATTAAAAAAGAAAAAATGACAGAAACAGACTACCTTACTACGAATGCGTTTCTTGCCAAATTGAAAGAAACGTTCCACCAAGCGTTAAGTAAGTAAAATATGTTTCTTGAAACAGACGGTTTAGTAAAACAATATAATAATCGTATTGTGGTGAATCACGTTAGTTTTTCCATAAAGCAAGGGGAAATAGTGGGGCTACTTGGTGCTAATGGCGCAGGAAAAACAACTAGTTTTTATATGACTGTTGGGCTAGTGCGACCAGATAAAGGAAGAGTTCGTTTTAATGGAAAAGATATTACAGAATATCCCATTAATCAAAGGTCTTTACTTGGTATTAGCTATTTGCCTCAAGAAACTTCTATCTTTAGAAAAATGTCGGTTGAAAATAATATTAAAGCCGTTCTAGATAGACGAGGTTATACGAAACAAAAAAGCAAAATGCGCTTAGAAGAGCTACTAGAAGAACTAGGCGTAACGCATATTCGCAAGAATAAAGGCTATTCGTTGTCCGGTGGAGAAAAGAGAAGAGTAGAAATTGCAAGAGCTTTAGCAATAGACCCGCTGTTTGTTTTGCTAGACGAACCTTTTGCCGGTGTGGATCCTATTTCTGTTCATGATATTCAAGCAACTATACGCTATTTATGTAATAAAGGCATAGGCATTTTGATTACAGATCATAACGTACGAGAGACGCTACAAATATCAGATCGCGCTTATATTTTAAATATGGGAAATATATTGGTAGAAGGTACGCCGGACGAGATTGTTGCCAATGAATTAGCACAAAAATATTACTTAGGTGAGAAATTTTCTTTATAACCTTTCATATATACTTGTATTTTTATGCAACTACTACGTCTTGAGATTCTAGGTTTTAAATCTTTTGTGGACAAAGCGGTGATTCACTTTGATCAAAAGGGAATCTCTATGATTGTTGGACCAAACGGTTGTGGCAAGAGTAACGTTGTAGACGCGATTCGCTGGGCGCTAGGAGAGCAAAGCGCAAAAAGCTTGCGAGGCGACCATATGGAGGACGTTATCTTTGCCGGTAGTCGTACAAGAAAGCCCCTTAGCCTTGCTCAAGTTTCTTTGATTTTTTCCAATACTGCCGGCGATCTTACTTCTAAATATAAAGACTTTAAAGAAATTAACGTTACAAGGCGACTATATCGAAGTGGTGAAAGTCAATATTTGATTAATAAGTCAACTTGTCGTTTAACTGATATTCGTGAATTATTCATGGATACCGGTATTAGTGGCAAAGGTTACGCTATTATAGAGCAAGGTCAAATTGCTCAAATTATAGCCGGGAAACAAACGGATAGGCGAATCTTACTCGACGAAGCTGCCGGCATAGTTAAGTTTAAAGTAAAGAAAAAAGATGCAGAACGGCGGTTACATGAAACAAAGCAAAATTTACTCCGTGTTCGTGATTTACTAAGCGAACTAGAATCTCGTGAAGAATCGCTTGAGAAGCAAGCAAAAGAAGCAACTTTGTTTTTAGAGCTGAAAGGACAAGGTAATAAATTGTTTCGTGAGATAACTTCGTTTAAATGGCATAAAGCAAAACAAGAACAAAACACACTTGCACAAGCAAAAGCAAAAGAAGAAGCAAAACGTAATAAAATCAATTTAGCCTCTGCTAGTTTACAAAGTAGATTAGATGCTGCCACTGTTAAAAAAACAAACGCACAGCTCCAAAGTGAAGTAACAAGAGAAGAAATAGAAGCAAAACAAAAACAATTACAAACGAAAGATACGCAAAGGCAACTGGGCTTACAATCGCAAGCTAATACTAAGTCGCAACTAGAAGAAATACGAGAAAGAAGAAGTAAACTAGAAGAAAAAAATAAACAACTAGAAATAACAAAAGAAGAAGGTAGTAAGCAAGTCGCTAGTTTGCAAAAAGAAATTAACGAGCTTAAAGAGGCGCTAGGAATTAAACAAAAAGAGTTCGTGCAAATCCAAGGCGAAAAAAAACAAATAGATACAGACGAAGAAAATTTATATAAAGCAAAACTAGCAAGTTTGCAAATCCAAACGGCGAAACAAGAAGCGTTAACAAATAGTGAAATACGAAAACAAGATATTTTGAAACGTAAAGAAGAATTAGCGGAGCAAAAAGAATCGTTGCAAAAGCAAATGGAAACAGGGAAAAAACAACTAGTTACTTTGAATGAAGAAATAGAAGAAATAGAAGAGAAGCAAGAACTATATCAACAAAAACGGCAAGCCATACAAGAAGCGCAATTAAAGCTATCACAATCTTTATTTGCTAATCAAAAATTATTTCATGAAAAAGGGCAAATCCTAGCTAAACATAAAGCAAGACTAGAATCGCTTGAAGAGTTGGCGTCTTCGTTTTCTGATTTTGAAGAGTCTACAAGTCGCTTTTTGCAATATATGAAAGAACGTAGCGACCTGGCAAAAGAGCTTTCTTTTTATGGAAGTTTAGCTCAATTCGTTGCGAGTAAGCAAGAAGAACGTTCGTCTAAACTAGTGCAATACTATTTTGATTTACTTCTTTTCAAAGATAAAACCAAGTTAAGCCACATTAAAAAAATAATTGAAGAGCAAAATATAGGACGTATATCTATTTTATTTGATTCTAATATAGATAGATATAATCCTGTTGTTCCTACGTTATTACAAGAAAACTTCCAAGAATACCAAGGACGTTTTGCAAGCGATACGGTTTATATGTCAAACCAAGGTATTCGTATAGATCAAGACGATACGACTGTGTTACCTAGTAACGTGATTATTCTAGGTGATAAGAAAGAATCCAAAGGCGATTTGTATTTTGCTAGACAACAAGAAATAGAAGATCTCAAGCTTAGTATAGTTACGTTAGAAGATGAAATAGAAGAGATCAAAGAAGCAGTTGCCACACAAGAATTACAAGATAAAGAACAAGAAAAAGAAGAAGCCCAGCTACGTAATTTACAATTTCAAGTTGATATAGATAAAGTTAGTATTACAAAAACAAAAGACGAATTAACAAGGACTTTTAGTAGATTAGAAAGCGAAAAACAAACAATACAAAAACAAGAAGAAGAACAAACTGCTTTGTTTATTCAATTAGAAGAGGAAAAAGCAGAGATACAAGCCTTTTTAGCAGAGGTGCAAGAAAAAGAAGTAGATACGCAAACACAAGAAAAAGAGTATGCAAAACAAAAAGAGGAAAAAGAAAAAGAGCTAGGCGAGAGTCGAGAAAACTTAGAGTCAACACGGATACAATTAGCGGCAAAAGAAGAACAGATACGTAATGCTAAACAACAAAAAATCGCACTAGAACAAGAAGAAAAATCGTTTTTACAAGAATGGGACGTTTTAACAAAAAGCTTATTAGAACAAGAAGAAAAAACAAAGAAAACAAGAGAAACGCTTCAAGCCCTGCAAGATGAAATCCCTAAAATAGCGCTAGCCATTCAGGAGCAAGAAGCCACTTGGCGAGAGCAAAAAGAAATTATTACAACCCTAGAAGACGAGCATAATAAATTAATTATAGAACGTGGCGAAATCATAAGAGACATTGGCAAACAAGAAGCTATTTTGCAAGAACAAAGCTTGAAAATAGAGCAATTACAAGAAACAATAGAGTCGCAAGAACAAGAGCTTCTAGAAGCAACGGGAATGCAGCCGGAAGAAGTAATCCGTCAATTTTCTGTGGAAACCTATTCCCTTGCCCAAGCAGAACAAGAAAGAAAAAAAATAATTACTTTATTGCAAGGAATGGATAAAGTAAACTTAGCGGCAAAAGAAGAATATGAAGAATTAAAAGAAAGACTGACTTTTCTAAGAACGCAAGTGAACGACCTAGAAACGAGTATGACAAGTATACTTGATTCGATTCAAACAATGGAAAACGAATCGCAAAGCCGTTTTATGAGTAGTTTTAATGCGATTAACGAAAATTTTGCACAGTTATTTTCTTCTTTCTTTGAAGGCGGGAAAGCGTCTTTACGTTTACTTGATACAGATAATCCGCTTAATTCAGATATTGAGATTTTAGCGTATATGCCGGGCAAACGAGTACAAAGCTTGAATTTACTGAGTGGCGGCGAGAAAGCGTTAACTGCCATTGCTTTGATTTTTGCTATTTTTCAAAATAAGCCGAGCCCGTTTTGCGTTCTAGACGAAGTAGACGCCCCGCTAGACGAAGCTAATAATGAAAAATTTAATAAACAAATTTTAAAAATGACAGAGTTAACACAATTTATTATTATTACACATAATAAAACAACAATGGGAATCGCCGATTTACTTTTAGGCGTCACTATGCAAGAAGCGGGAAGCTCTAAAGTCGTTTCCGTTAATTTGAAAGAAAGTTTAGCACTCACACAATAGAGGTTAGTTATGTTACAATCTAAACAATTAGTTTGTCCTGCGCAAATAGAAGCGGTTATCTTTGACGTAGACGGGCTTTTGCTAGATACAGAAGGAATATATACAGATGTAACGCAAAAAGTTATCCAAGAATGGGGCGATTACAGTTTATCAAATAAATTGAAAGCTAGTTTGCTAGGCTTAGGGCAAGAAGAAGGTTGCCAAAGGTTAATAGACGCTTTTTCTTTACCTGTAAGCTATGCCGAGCTATTATTAAAAATGGAAGATTTATATCGTGCTTACTTTCCTAATTGCAAACCAAAACAAGGTGCGAAAGAATTAGTACTTGAGTTAATTCGCAAAAACGTTCCTATTGCTATTGGAACTAGTTCATCAAAAGAATATTTAGATTGGAAATTACAAAAACACCAAGATTGGTTTTCTCATTTTCAAACTATTGTTACGCCGGAACATAAAGACGTACAACAAGCAAAGCCAAGTCCTGATATTTATGTAACTGCCGCAAAAGAGTTGGGTATAGATCCGCAAGCTTGTATTGTGTTTGAAGATTCGCCAGCTGGTATTAGCGCCGCAAAAAGTGCGGGTATGTATGCTGTTGCTATTCCGGAAGAAACAACAAGCCTAGATAGATTGCAACATGCCGATACGATTTTAACAAGTTTGTCTGCGTTTACGTGGCATACGTAACAGATTTAACAATGTGGATACGCTTAATTTTAATTAACCTTGTTTGCCTGTTATTTCCATACATGGCTATAGCGCAAAGCGTATCTTTTAACTTTATTCCTAATCTACCGGTTAAGGCAAAACAGTCAGTACAATATCCTTTTTACTTGTGGTATAATCAAGATTACTATAGAAGTATAAGCGCTATTTTACGAATAAAAAACGAGTCGCCAACAATATACCAACAAGCCGGTTTAGATTACCTTTCTGTTGCGAATTACTATCATTTACATCAAAAAGATAAAGCTCTTTCTATTGCAAAAACTATATTGAAAAAACCGGCGCTTCCTAAAGATAGGCAGATACGTATAGCATTGGCGAAGTGGAGCGCTTGTCGTTTACTTGTAGATCAGCAAGATAAGCAAGCGTTATCTGTTTGGACAAACGCCGGGTTGCCTGATGCGGAAACCTTTCCGGTAACAAAGCAAGTGCAAGGTCTTGTTTCTGTTCGCCGTGCTAAAATATATTCTATGATTATACCCGGAAGTGGGTTTCTTGTTTCTCATTCTTATTGGAAAGCCATAGGCAGCTTTACTTTAAATGCTAGTTTTATTGCCGGCGGGTACTATTTAGGAACGCATAAACAGGTAATGGGCGCTGTTGTTCTGTTGTTTTTTGCTACAGGTTGGTATAAAGGTAGTATGAATGCTTCTGTTGAGGCAGCGCAAAATTATAATCAAACTATTAAAAAAGAATATAGAGAAGAATGGTTTCGTTCTTATTCTGATTCAACAAAAGGAGTGCATTGTGAGTAGCCAAATAGTGAAAGCTTTATATAACGGCGAGGAAATACAAGACAACGTGAATTTTCCTTTGCTACACCCGCTTATAGAATATGGGCAAGGCTGTTTTGAAACTATGCTTATACAACCTAACAACAGTATTTTTGAAAAGCAAGCTCATTTAAATAGGCTATTTAAAAGCGTTCGTATGTTGCAAATACCGCTTCGCTATACAAAAGAACAGGTTAGCAGTTGGATTGCAAAAATGCAATTGTTACTTGTAAAAGGGCAAGCATATAAGCTTAAGATTATATATAGTACCGACATGGTGCTTATCTATACCCTTGTATGGCAAAGCGAAATAATAGCAAATTATACGCTTTTGCCGTTACACGTAACAAGAAATCTAGCGGCGATTAAGTCTACGTCTTACATTGATTGTATTCTTGCTAAAAAGCAGGCAGAGAAGCAAGGTTATAGCGACGCTTTGTTGTTAAATCAAGAACGAATGGCAATAGAAACTACAATAGCAAATCTATTTTGGTGGGAAGACGGGAAGTTGTATAGTGTAACAAAACAAAGTTTGCCAGGGATTATGCAACAAGCAATCGGTAAATATTATAAATATATTCCAGAAAAGCAAGGTGTTTCTTTAGAAAGATTAAAGAAAGCAGACGGGGTTTTTATTACAAATGCATTAAGGGGAATTATTCCTATATCAGCTATAAAAAAGCACAGAATAAAGCAAACAGAAGCAACAACAAAGTTGCAAAAAAAGCTGGCCTGTTGGCAAAAGAATTACAGTTCTTAAAGGTAAGTAGCGACTACTTGAGAAAGATTAAAGAGCGTAAACAGAAGCAAGAACAAAGCTAGCCTATTGGCAAAAGCATTACAGTTCTTGAGAGCAAGTAGCGACTACTTTAGAAAGGTTAAAGAGCGTAACCAGAAGCAACAATAAAGCTAGCCTATTGACAAAAGAATTATAGTTCTTGAGAGCAAGTAGCAACTACTTTAGAAAGGTTAAAGAGCGTAACCAGAAGCAAGAACAAAGCTAGCCTATTGGCAAAAGCATTACAGTTCTTAAAGGTAAGTAGCGACTACGTTAGAAAGATTGAAGTGCGTAAACAGAAACGACAACAAAACTAGCCTATTGGCAAAAGAATTACAGTTCTTGATAGCAAGTAGCGACTACTTTAGAAAGATTGAAAGGCGTAACCAGAAGCAACAACAAAGCTATCCTATTGGCAAAAGAATTACAGTTCTTAAAGGTAAGTAGCGACTACGTTAGAAAGGTTAAAGAGCGTAACCAGAAGCAACAATAAAGCTAGCCTATTGGCAAAAGAATTACACTTCTTGAAGCCAAGTCGCCGCCTCTTTAGCATGGTAGGTTAAAATCATATCGGCACCGGCACGTTTAAAAGAAAGTAGCGTTTCCATAGCGCAAGCCTGATAATCAAGCCAGCCATTTTGCGCGGCACTACATAGCATTGCATATTCACCGGATACATTATAAGCAGCAACAGGCACTTGAAACCTGTCTTTAACAATACGAATAATATCAAGGTAAGGTAAGCCCGGCTTAACCATAACTATATCGGCACCTTCTTGCAGGTCAAGCTCTACTTCTCTAATAGCTTCTTGGCTATTAGCCGGATTCATTTGATAGGTTTTTTTATCCCCTTTTTTAGGCGCGCTACTTAAAGCATCACGAAACGGACCATAAAAAGCCGATGCATATTTAGCACTATATGAAAGAAGGTTTGTGTTCGTATAGTTCTCTTGATCTAAAGCACGGCGAATAGCGCCAATTCTTCCGTCCATCATATCAGACGGAGCAAGAATATCCGCGCCGGCTTGAGCTTGTGCTAACGCCATATTTTGCAAAATTTCTATTGTCCTATCGTTTTCAATTTCTCCTTTGTCATTAACAAAACCATCGTGCCCGTCTGTGCTATATGGATCCATCGCAATATCTGTAATTACTAATAAATCCGGGATAGCTTGCTTAATTTCTTGCAAAGCACGAAGGTAAAGCCCGTCTTGATTCATAGCTTCACTTGCTAGTTTATCTTTTTTAGAATCACTAATACAAGGAAATAAAACAATAGCTTGAACGCCAAGTTGATATAATTCTTTACACTCTTTAATTAATAAATCAAGAGAATAGCGATACATATTCGGCATAGAGCTAATGGGCTCTTTAACGTTCGTTCCTTCTATAACAAATAAAGGCATAATTAAATCATGTGCAAGTATATGATTTTCTTGCACTAAATTTCTCATGGCAGAAGAAACGCGAAGTCGTCTCATTCGTTTAGTTAAAGTTAAAGACATAACGAGCTTTAATATAGGTTTATTTACCTTGCAAGTATTGATGAACTACTTGATTCATTTTTTTAGCATCTTGAATAGCACGTACGATCAAAGAAGCACCGGTAGCCATATCGCCGGCAGCAAAGACGCCTTCTTGGCTAGTGGCGTAGTTTGTTGTTTTAACGTTGCCACGTTGATCTAATTCTAAAGCTAATTCGCTAAGCATGCCTTCTTTTACAGGTGAAACAAAACCGGCAGCTAATAAAACTAATTCAGCCGGAATAGTTCGTTTTGTGTTTTCTATAGGCACAGGCGTTCTTCCATCCCATGTAACGTCCACTACTTCTACGCCGGAGACAAGATTATTTTCTCCTTTAAAAGCTTGAGTCATACAAGAAAAAACACGTGTACAACCTTCTTCGTGTGAAGTAGAAGTACGTAGTGTATTTGCCCACTCAGGCCATGGATTAGAAGCTGTCCGCGTTTTTGGTGGCATAGGTAAAATTTCCAATTGTGTAATTGATTTAGCACCTTGTCTTACACTTGTACCAATACAATCCGAACCGGTATCACCACCGCCAATTACAACCACGTTTTTACCAGTGGCAAGAATGCCTTCTTGTTCTTGTTTAATTTTAGCAAGACGGCGGTTTTGATCTGTTAAAAACTCCATAGCAAAATGAATATTGCCATATTCGCGACCAGCGACGCTAACGTCTCTAGGTAATTCAGCCCCACCGGTTAAACACACTGCGTCAAATTCACTACGTAACTTGGCAGCACTGTAATTTTTTCCAACATGTACGCCTGTTTTGAAAACAATCCCGTTTTCTTCCATAATTTTAACACGTCTTGCAATAAACTGTTTTTCAAGTTTATAGTTTGGAATACCAAGAACGGCAAGACCGCCTGGAACTTCATTTTTTTCAAATACAGTTACTTGATGTCCAAGTTGATTTAATTCTATTGCCGCAGTTAAGCCGGCAGGTCCGCTTCCCACAACGGCTACCTTTTTACCAGTTGGTTTATTAATATTTGATTTAACCCAACCGCTAGCAAATGCTTTTTCAATGATTGCTAATTCAATCATTTTAATCGAAATAGGCGCTTCTACTAGATCAGAACAACAAGCATGCTCACAAGGAGCCGGACAAACACGCCCCGTTATTTCCGGTAATGTGTTTGTTGTTGTTAAGATGTGATATGCTTTCTCCCATTGTCGTTCGTAAACTGCTTGATTAAAATCCGGTATTAAGTTATGCGTTGGACAAGCGTTATTACAAAAAGGTATGCCACAATCCATACACCTAGCCGCTTGCGTAATGATCCGCCGATCACTTAATAAACGTTCAAATTCATGAAAGTGTTGTATTCTTTCCTTGACCGGTTCCGTTTCTTTATATTCTTTTGCAAAATCGAGAAATCCCGTTAAATGTCCCATAATTTTCTTAGTTTAGAGTGTCTTTTTTGTTTAATAACGTTTTTTTATATTCAAAAGGTACGATCTGAACAAAATGATCTTGTTCGCGTTTCCATTTATCTAAAATAAATTTAGCTCGTTTACTAGACGTATAGTCGTAATGTTCTTGTATAAGCTGATATAAAGAATCCTTGTCTTCTTGTCTAGTAATACTTTCAATATCAATTGTTGCTAGATTGCAATATTTTGCAAATTGACGATGCTTATCATAAACGTAGGCAATGCCGCCGCTCATACCAGCGCCAAAATTCATACCGGTAGGTCCTAAAACAACAACAATACCGCCGGTCATGTATTCGCAACCGTGATTTCCAATGCCTTCTACAACGCTAATCGCCCCGGAGTTACGTACGGCAAAACGCTCGCCTACTAATCCGGAAAAGAACGCCTTACCGGCAGTAGCACCGTATAAAATAGCATTACCACCAATACAATTTTGAAAACTAGTTAACCTTGTTTCTTGTGGTGGACGAACAATAAGTTTACCGCCAGATAATCCTTTACCAACATAATCGTTTGCGTCTCCTTCTATGCGTAAACTCATGCCTTTTGGAAGGAAGGCGCCAAGACTTTGCCCGCCTGTTCCGATTAAGTCAAGTTGGATTTGATCTTCTTCTATTTTCGTTCCGTCTGTTATACTAGACACAGTGTAGCCGAGTAAGGTTCCAAACGTGCGATCTTTTGACGATACGGTATGATCAATTTGAATAGATTTGCCTTGTTTAATTTGCTGTTCATATTCTTGCATTAATTGATAAGTCGCCGTGTTACCAAGTACGTCTTCTTGTCTTGTTGTATAAGATGGTCGGTTGTTTGATTGTAAAGGCGTGATTAGCTTTTGTATGTCTAAAGTAGCGGCTTTTGTATTAGTGTCAATTTGTTTTGGCATAAGTAGATCAGAACGACCGATTAACTCTTCAAATGTGCGAAAACCAAGTAACGCCATATATTCCCTTACTTCTTGCGCAACAAATTGAAAAAAGCGAACAATATGATCTACTTTACCTTTGAATTTTTTTCTTAGTTGCGGATCTTGCGTTGCAATACCAACAGGGCAAGTATTAAGGTGACATTTACGCATCATAATACAACCAAGCGAGATTAAAGGCGCAGTTGAAAAAGCAAACTCATCAGCACCAAGTAAACCGGCAATAATAACTTCGTAACCTGTTTTCATTTGTCCGTCAATTTGAAGGCGAACGTATTTTCTTAAATCATTAAGAATTAAAGTGTGCTGTGCTTCTACTAGCCCTATTTCCCAAGGTACGCCGGCATGCTTAATAGACGTAGCCGGAGAAGATCCGGTTCCGCCGTCGTGTCCGGAAATAGTAATAATATTTGCTTTACCTTTAACAACGCCGGCAGCAACGGCACCAATACCGGATTGTGCAACAAGTTTAACGTTAATGTTAGCTTTTGGATTGGCATTCTTTAAGTCAAAGATAAGCTGTGCTAGATCTTCAATAGAATAGATATCGTGATGCGGTGGCGGTGAAATCAAAGATACACCTTTAGTTGTATGTCGTAAAGAGGCAATATAGTCTGTAACTTTATGCCCCGGAAGTTGCCCGCCTTCACCCGGTTTTGCTCCTTGTGCTATTTTAATTTGCAGTTCGTCTGCATTAGCTAGGTATTCGCTGGTTACGCCGAAACGACCGGACGCAACTTGCTTAATGGCACTTCTTTTTAAATCGTTGTTTTCATCTTTGAAAAATCGTTTTGGATCTTCCCCACCTTCGCCGGAATTGCTTCTTGCTTTTAAGCGATTCATAGCAATAGCTAGCGTTTCATGTGCTTCTTTTGAAATAGATCCAATCGACATAGCACCGGTAATGAAACGTTGGTAAAGCGCTTCTTGCGGTTCTACTTCTTCAATAGGAATAGGCGTTCTTCCTTGTGTGTTAAACGTAAGTAAATCGCGTAAAGTTTGCTGTTGCTCTTTCGTATTGTTAACAAGCGCACTAAACTCTTTAAATTTTTCATAGGAGTCTTGCCAAATTGCATTTTGCAAATTACTAATCGTATCCGGATTAAAACCGTGATGTTGCCCTTGTGAACGCCAATGATATACGCCGCCAATAGGTAGCCTGTTAGCGTCTTTCGTTTGTATTGGCGAGTAGGCTTGTTCGTGTCTTTGTTTTGTTTCGTTACTAATTTGTTCTAATGTAATACCGCCTAGTTTAGATGTAGTACCTTGAAAATGTTGATCTATTACTTCTTGTGAAAGCCCGATTGCTTCAAATAGCTGGCTTCCGTGATAGCTTGACAAAGTGGCAATACCCATTTTAGACAATACTTTCTTTAATCCGGCTAGAAGCGCTTTAATATAGTTGTCTTGCGCTTGTTGCCAATCTAAATTAGCAGGTAGTACGCTTTTGCTTTGTAAGTATCTTAGCGTTTCAAATACAAGATAAGGATTAACGGCAGTAGCTCCATAGCCTAGTAGCATGGCGATATGATGCACTTCTCTAGGTTCTCCGCTTTCTACAATTAAACCAATTTTGCCGCGTTTTCCTTGACGAATTAAGAAATTATGTAAACTAGAAACAGCAAGTAAAGAAGGTATAGGAAAATGGTTTTCATCTACGTTTCTATCACTTAAAATGAAAATCTTGAAACCTTTGTCTACAGCTTGTTCTATTTCTTTATGCAAACGTTGTAACGCATCTCCAAGACTTTCCCCTTTTGTGTAGGTTGTGTATAAAGTCTTAGATCTAAAGAAACTTTTTGTGTCGGATCGAAGTTGTTCTAGTTTATAATGCGTTAAAATAGGGTGTGGTAATTCAAGAATACGGCAATGAGTTGGCTCTAATTCTAGCAGGTTACTATGTCCTCCAATAGAAATTTGTAAAGACATACCGATTGCTTCACGAAGCGAGTCTATTGTTGGGTTCGTAACTTGAGCAAAGAATTGTTTGAAATAGTTAAACAGTAATTCTGATTTTTTTGAAAGCACAGCAAGCGGCGTATCGTTCCCCATAGAGTAACTTGGTTCCGCACCGGTAACTGCCATTGGCGTGATTATTTTTTCTATTTCTTCGTTAGTGTAGCCAAAAGCAATTTGTCTTGTACGAACGCTAGTTAATATATCAGGACGAATAGCCGGCATAGGTAGGCTATCCATATGAACTTTATTACTATCTACCCAGTTGCGGAAAGGACGACTTACGCTTAATTCCGCTTTAAGCTCTTTATTATGTTTAACAAGCCCTTCTTCTGTATCAACAACAACAATCGTTCCCGGTGCTAATCTTCCTTTTTCTTTAACGTTTGATTCGTCTATTTCTATCATGCCCGTTTCTGATCCAATAATGAAATAGCCGTCTAGCGTTTCTGTATAGCGAACAGGACGAAAGCCGTTTCTGTCTAAGCCGGCGCCTAGTTTCTTGCCATTACAAAAAAGTATAGCTGCCGGACCGCTCCAAGGTTCCATTAAACAAGAATGGTATTCGTAAAAAGCGCGTAAATCAGACGACATTAAAGATTGTTGTTCCCATGTTTCTGGAATCATCATGCAAAACACGTGTTCCATTGGTAAACCGGAGAAATAAATTAATTCAAAAAGGTTATCAAAAGAAGCGGAATCGCTGTTACCTTCTTGTAAAATAGGAAGAATATCTTTTAACGAGTCACCAAAGAAACCGGAAGAAAGTAATTTTTCTTTTGCTTTTGTCCAAATTGTGTTCCCAGAGATAGTATTAAATTCACCGTTATGTGCAATAATGCGGAATGGTTGCGCTAGTTTCCAAGTTGGAAAGGTGTTAGTTGAATAACGTTGATGCACTAATGCCATAGCAGTGGTGAAATCTTGATTTTTTAGATCAGGGAAGTACTCTTCTAGTTGATATGATAAAAACATACCTTTATAAGTCACCGTATTAGGAGAGAAACTACAAATATAAAACAAGTTTTTTTGTTCTAAACTAGAACGACGAACGTAATTTTCAATAATACGTCTTAATATGTATACGTTTCTTTCAAACGAATCCATTTCCGTATCTGTTACCGTGTTTGTATTTGGTTTAATGAACAATTGAAAAACAGACGGTTCGCTAGCAAGTAAATGAGAGGATAAAGAGCTACTATCTGTTGGAACTTTACGCCATGCTAGGATAGTGTAGTCTGCTTTAACTACTAAATCAGTAATTGCCCTTTGGTAAGCTTCAATAAGTTTTTCTTCTTTTGGTAGAAAGAACATACCAAGAGCGTATTCATTTTCTTCAGGAAGTGTAATATTTTCTTTACTTAGCTCTTGTTTAAGAAAATCATGCGGTACTTGCATCATAATACCGGCGCCGTCGCCAGAAGCAGAATGCGACCCGCCACGATGTTCTAAATTGTTTAACATAGTTAAACATTTTGTTATAATATTATGTTCTTTTATTCCTTCAATTTGGACTAATCCTGCAACCCCACACGCATCTTTCTCAAACTGGGGATCGTATAAGCCTTGTTTTGCAGGTAGTTCGTTTGGTACACTTTTGTTTTGCATGATTCTATAAATATAAATTTTTGTATATTAATATTAGTTTTCTGTTTTAGTACGCTCTTGATAATAAAGAGTATCAATTGAAATAAAAAAGCTACTGTAGCAAGTATAATATAATTTATTTTATGTTGTAAAGTTTTTTTGCTTATACGATCTTTAAACTTGATAGTTTGTCTATACATTCTTGGTATTCCTGCTTTGATTTAGACATGTTTGTAATACCGCCGCCAACGCTTATTGTTGTTTCTTGTTTGTTTTGAATTAAAGTGCGAATTAAAATATTAAAGTGCGCTTTTTGAGAAGGTAAGACGTACCCCATTATGCCGGTATAAAAAGAACGGTTATAGTTTTCATATGCTTGAATAGAAGTAACCGCTTGTTTTTTAGGACAACCGGAAATAGATCCGGCAGGAAGTAAAGCAAGTATCATTTCATGAATAGAAAGATTTTCTTTGTGTTTACATTCTATAATAGAATAGGTATGTATAATTTTAGAAAGCAATTGCGCTTTACGTTGGGAAAGTACTTTTACAGTACCTGTTTTTGCTATGATAGATAGATCGTTGCGCATTAAATCGGTAATCATATATAATTCGGCTTGCTCTTTTTCATTAAGCCAAAGACGGCGAAACGCTTGGGGCGTATTTCTTGCGATCGATCCTTTAATTGGCTTTGTGCGAATATATCCTTGATTTACAGCAAGAAAACTTTCCGGCGAAAGGCTAACAATGGCAAGGTCGTCGTCTTCCCAAAAACTGGCGTAGGGCGCTACGTTTTGTTTTAATAAACGAAGGAAAACAGAAGAAGCACTTCCTTTGATTTTTGCTTTATATTGTTGCGTATAATTTAATTGATAGAATAAACCGTTTGTAATATCGTTTTGTATGTTGTGAAAAGCGGTTTTATAGGAATCATAACTTAACGTTGGTTCCCATGTTAGTTCTACTTCTTCTTGGTACGGTTCTTTTGTAAGCGTTTCTTGTACGTATTGTAGCAAACTAGGATCATGGTAATATAGCGTAACCCCGCCTTTTTCTTCATGTAGAAACTGGGAGAAACTACGTAAACACAAAAGCGGATCTGTTTGTGTACGTTGACAAGTAACGTTAAGTAAACTGTAAGCTAGATCGTAGCTATATAAAGCAAGAATAAGGTTATTGCCGTTTTCTTTAAAGAATAGGTGGCTTTCTTCTATATCTTGCTTTGTGTAGGCATTCCAACTAGAATCCGCAGTTAATGCTAGTATGCTTTGTTCTTCGTTATGTATCCAATATTTTTTTTGTTTTATTGGTAAACGAGAAAATAAAGTAGATAAAGATAGTTTAGGAAAAGAAAACGTTTTTATTTGTTTTGTTTGCATAAAGAACGTAGCGATAAAAAATACTTAAGTTAAAGAGATTGGCTTTAGCATATATATTGCATTTACGATAGTGTAATCTTTAGTATTTATTTTTATAAGGTTTATTATATGAGTATCTTTGCATTTATTTTGTCATTGTATATGCAACATTTTATAGTGTTGACCTTGATTAGTATAGTATTAATTTGTCTTTTATCTTGGTACTGTTGTAAACAGTTTATTAGCCTAGTGTCTTTAAAGCAATCTTATAAAGCCACAGTTCTTGCTATTTTGCATCTTGCTAACATGCAAAAAGAAAGCAAAGATTGGGATAAACAAGAACGGGCATCGTAAACGTAACGTATGGAAACAGATAGACGTACTACGCTACAAAGCATTGGCGTTTGTGTTTTCTCTAAAGAAAGTTTTGGTTTAAGTAAACTAAATTTCACTTTAGAAAGAGGAAAAAAATACAAGTTTATTTGCCACGACAAAGAAAAATATCAAACCTTGCTAGGCATGCTTGAAGGAAGGTATAAACCGGAAAGAGGGATATTAAATCGCACCGGTATAATACAAAGTGATAGGCTTTTACTTGGTCAAAAAATATATACCCGCACAGTATCGCGCTACCTTGCCTTAAAGCGTAGTCCTGCTTTCTTTTTTCATGGACAAAAAAAACATAAAATTTTGTATATGCAAAATTTACGTGCCTCTTATTTGCAAACCTTCCCTATTTATAGATTAAAAGGCATAGATAGACTTAAGTTTGTCTTGCTTGCTCTTTGTTTTCAAGAAACCGGCTATATTATCCTTTCGTCTTTGCTTTACCAAGAACTAGATAGTTTGTTTATAGATTTCTTAGAAGAAATTTTTTTACATACCCAAACAACGGTTATTGTTTGCGAAGATCCGAGCGAGTCTATTAAAATTCCTTTTTTACAAGAATACAACAACTGGCATGAAGTGATTACTATTAGTTAGCATAGAAAGTCTGCACGTCAGCAAGTGTTTCTTGCTTTGTTGCCAACATAACTAAACGATCCATTCCAATAGCAATACCACTACAAAAAGGCAAGCCTTGTTGCATCGCCGCGTCTAGTTTAGGATCTAAAGGTAAAGCCGGCTTATTTTGCTTTTGCCTAGCTTGATTCCAAGAGTGCATACGTCTTGTTTGTTCTTTTGAATCTTGTAACTCTTGGTAGCCGTTGCCTAGTTCTATAGCTTTGTAAAATATTTCAAAACGATAAGCTAAGCTTGTATCTTGTTTATGTTGCGAAGCTAAAGCGGCTTGTGTAAAAGGATAATAAAAAACAAATTCAGGCGCCGTTTTGCCAAGTTGCGGTTGTACGTAAAAACTAAAAATATATTCTTCCCATTCTTGAACTTTGTCAAAAGGGAGTAAAGTAATATCTTCTTTTGCTTTTAAAAACGATATCAAAGCTTGCTTCCTTTCTTTGCCTTCTAAATTCGCTATATTAATGCCTATGTTTTGGAATGCTTGGTTATAAGATAGCCAAGAACAAGGCGCCGTAGATAGCACTAATTGTAAAAGCAAATCTACTTCTTTCATTAAAGCCCAATGTGTGTAATTCACACGATAATATTCAAGCATAGTGAATTCAGTATTATGTAAACTTCCTTTTTCGTCTTGACGAAAGCAAGAACAAAATTGATAACATGAACAACGATACGCCGTAAGGAAGCGTTTCATATAATATTCAGGAGAGGTTACAAGATATTGCGTGCTAGATCTAGAAACAGATAGAGATATAGGCGATATATTATCATCTATATTAGGGAAGTCGGCTAGAAGCGGGGTGTCTACTTCAAGAACGGCATGAGCTTCAAAAAAACGTCGTATTTTAGCAAAAATATAAGCTCGTTTTTGTAATGTTGCTAGCGATGCGGTCGGTTCCCAAGTAGACATGATTACAGGGTTACATGTTATTTATTAACACGATCCATATAGCTTCCCGTTCGTGTGTCAATCCGTACTTTATCGCCTTCTTGAATAAAAGCGGGAACTTGTATAGTTGCGCCTGTGGAAACAGTTGCTTCTTTTGTTACGTTAGTTGCCGTGTCGCCACGTACTGCCGGTTCGCAATAGGTGATTTCTAACGTGACAAAATTAGGCGGCGCACAAGAAACGGCTTCTCCTTGATATAAACATATATCTACTTTCATGCCTTCTTGTATCCACTTAGCTAAATCGCCAATTTGGTCTTTTTGTAAGCCAATTTGTTCAAACGTTTTTTCATCCATAAAATGATAAATACCGCCTTCTTCATACAAAAATTGCATTGTTTGATCTGACACGTCGGCTTTGGCTACTTTTTCCCCACTTTTATAGGTTCGCTCAATTACGTTGCCATTAAGTAAACTTTTAATTTTAACGCGATTAAACGCTTGTCCTTTACCGGGTTTTACAAATTGGTTTTCCACCATAATATAAGGATGTCCGTCTATTTCAATACGTAATCCTTTTCTAAATTCGTTTGTTTCGTACATAGTTTTTACTAAAGAGAAAATAAGATTGGCTTAACCGTATAAGACGGACAAACCGGATACTTCATATTTTAATCTATATTATACTCATAAGGTGAATAAAAATCAAGAGCAATCAACAAAAGGTTTATTTTACATAGTTTCGTTAGTCTTTTGTTTTGTAAAACCTAACTTGACATAGGCGATTTGATTTTGTTATTGTAAATAATAAATATTAATTATATATTAAAGGAAGTACGTATGGAACTTGAACAACAACCTATTAATGTGTCCGCTCGGAAAACTGTTGTGGCACAAGCCCCGATTATAGAAAGAAAAGCTTTTTTAAAGAAAGTATACGGTCTATTGTCTTTAAGTGTTTTAATGGCAACTATAGGCGCTTGGGCAACGTTAAGCAACGAAGCTTTATTAACAACAGTTATAAATAACATATTTATCTTTTTTATTCTTGAAATAGGAACGATGATTTGGTGCATGTTTGCAAGACAAAAGGAAACGCAAGGTCTTATTGCTTTATTTTCATTTACAACGCTAACCGGCATTGTCGCCGCTCCTGTTGTTATGATGTATACCCAAGCTAGCGTTGTGAACGCTTTATTGTTAACTGCCTTAGTTTTTGGCGGGCTTACACTTTACGTTGCTAATTCAAAACGTGATTTTAGCTTTCTTGGCGGTATGCTGACAGTAGGCTTGATTGTTTTAATTGTTGGCACTTTGCTAAATGCGTTCTTTTTTAAAAGTCCGGCTAACACTATGTTTATGAATATAGGCGGGGCTTTCTTATTTAGCGGTTTTATTGTATACGATACGTTTATGATTATGCGGAAGTATCCGACTAATGAATATATTCTAGCAACTATTTCTTTATATATAGACGTACTCAATCTATTCTTAATTTTACTTCAATTATTTGGCGGTCGCCGTGATTAAGTAAAAAGATTACTTCTCCTTTTGCAAGTCGTTTCTTATGTTGTATAGGAAACGACTTTTTTATATGCTACAGATTCCCGCCGCCTTGTTTGTATCCTTGTAAGTCTAGCGTAACCCAGAGATAGCCGAAAGATTGAACTAGCTGAGAAAGCTGCTTTTGTATTTGTAGGACAAGCGGCATATCTTGTACGGTTGTTTCAATACGAACGAACAGAGCGCCGGTTTGTATGGCGCAAAGCCTTGCTCTAACAAGGTTAATCCCTTGTTGCTTAATAAGAAGCTCTATTTGATTTATGTGATCTAATTTTTCTTTATCAATAGCAACGCCGGTCATGATACGCGAACTAAGGCACGGCGTCGCCGGTTTATCATGGAACGGAAGGGACTCTTGTAAAAGGCATTGTCTGATTTCTTCTTTTGTAAAACCGCATTCATGTAAAGGCGCGATAACGCCACGTTGCAAAGCCGCGTTGTGCCCCGGTCTAACGTCGCCTTCATCTGAGATTGTGTAACCATAGGCAAGGTAGGTAAAATTTTCCTTCTTAGCAAGGGACTCCATTTTGTTAAATAACTCACTTTTACAATGATAACAACGGTTTGCATCGTTTTGTAAATAATGGCTATTGTCTAGCTCTTTGCTAATAATCCAAGAGTGCGGCATTTTGGTAAGATTGATAATATTTTCTACGTCTATTTTTTCTTGCTTGGCAAGGCTAGCACTAGCAGAGGTAATACTTTTAACTTTTCCTTGATATTGTTTAGAAGCTTGCATAGCAGCCCAAACAAGGAACGTACTATCCACCCCGCCGGAGAAGGCAATAAGCAGACCTTCTTGCATGTATTTACCGAGAAGGCTAATTAAATTGTCCTGTTTTTGTTTTAGGACAATGTCATGCTTTTTCCCCAGTACGTTATTTGTATTTTTCATCTTGTTTTTTCCTATATAATATGCGGGTTCCAGTTAAGTTGTCATGTTTTTTTGAGGACAACGTCATGTTTTTTTTAGTACGTTATTTTTGATTGTCATCTTGTTTTTTCCTATATAATATGCGGGTTCCAGTTAAATTGTCATGTTTTTGTTTTAGGACAACGTCATGTTTTTTAGTACATTATTTTTGATTGTCATCTTGTTTTTTCCTATATAATATGCGGGTTCCAGTTAAATTGTCATGTTTTTTTGAGGACAACGTCTTGTTTTTTTCAGTACATTATTTTTGATTGTCATCTTGTTTTTTCCTATATAATATGCGGGTTCCAGTTAAGTTGTCATGTTTTTTTGAGAACAACGTCTTGTTTTTCTCAGTACATTATTTTTGATTGTCATCTTGTTTTTTCCTATATAATATGCCGGTTCCAGTTAAGTTGTCATGTTTTTTTCAGTACATTATTTTTGATTGTCATCTTGTTTTTTCCTATGCAATATGCTAGGTTAAAAAACTATGAATATATTATTCTTGCATTACGAGAAATGAAATTAAAATTAATAGTCGTTACTATTTTTTAATTTTAGCAATGCTAGCGGTGTGAGTGCAAGCGATTTTTTCTTGGATACAAAGCGACGAAGTGCACCTGTGTAGGTTAAAAACTAGGAATATACTATTATTGCATTACGAGGTATGAAATAAGTATGAAATTAAAATTGATAGCCGTTATTATTTTTAATATAGCGATTATTTTATTTGAGTTACTATTTGCCTTTATTTCTAATTCAAATAGTTTATATGCCGATGCGTTTCACAATGCTAGCGACGTGCTGGCTTTAGTGGTTAGCTTTATTGCGTTAATCTATAAAAATAAAAACACAACCTATAATTCAACTTACGGCTATCTTCGTGCCGAAATGCTAGCGGCGTTTGTGAATAGTTGTTTTTTAATCGTAACAACGCTATATATATTTATTCAAGCAATTTTTTCTTGGGTACAAGGTTACGAAGTCCAACCGGTGACGATTATTGTTGTTGCTTCTGTTGCGCTAGTTGGCAATACACTTTCTTCTTTGCTTTTATATCAAAAAGAAGGAGGGCATCATCATCACCATCATACCCACAGCCATAGCCATCAACATCATCATGCGCCGGGAGCACAAAGAGATATGAATATTCATGCTGCGTTCCTTCATATGTTTGCTGATGCTTTAATTTCATTTATTGTTATTCTTGGCGGCGTTGCTATTTACTTTCTTGGGCTTTACTGGATTGATGCGGTGGCTTCTCTTTTGATTTCTTTGTATATTGTTTATATTACCTATCCTACTTTGAAAAAAAGTTTCCAAAGCTTAATGGATATGAATATGCGTAACGTACAACCGATTATTGACTTGTTTTTATCTTTTGACGAAGTGGCGAGTATTCATCATTTTCATATATATCAACCGGCTTCTAATCATTGTTTTATAACTGTGCACCTTGTGTTAGAAGATACTTACACCGCAAAAAGTAAGCTTAGCGATATTGAAAAGTTAATAACTGCTATTCGTGCTAAATTAGCGCAATTTAACGTGACTCACCTTGTTATCCAACCGGAAACGTCTAAGTTTTATGATAAAAATATTATATCTAATTGTTTTGAGAAGTAAAAACTATTTTATCTATACCTTGTATGTCTCAAAATAACATAAAAAGAAAACTAGTAATTATTGCTGATCAACACCTTGCTTCTATGGAAGAAACAGTCCGCTTTTGTGACTTTATAGCAACATGGGAAGCGAAAACAACAACTTTACTTTTTCTTGGTGATATTTTTCACGTATGGTTTGACGATAAACGGTATTTTTATGCGGAACATACGTACTTTTTAGAAAAGCTATTTGCCTTTAGAAATAAAGGCGGTTTGCTTTACATGGTGGCAGGAAATAAAGATATATTTTTTCATAAAAAGAGAAAATATTTGCCGTTTCATCAAGTGACAAAAAATATTCTTTTGTTTCAACATAACGGCAAAAAAATTATGGCGTTACATGGCGATCAAATTAATAGAGCAGATAAAGAATATTTGTGTTTACGTAATATAGGCCTACATCATTATAGCTTTGCCGCTTTATTGTTTAAAATAGCACCGCAAGCACTTACGCATAAAATAAGCCGGTTAGTGCAACAGATTGCTAATAATCGTAAAACAGTGAAAGGGCATACCGTCCATTTTTCCGTAAAAGATTACCTAGCTTATCTTACGAAACTACAAAAAAAAAGAAACGCCGATTATATTTTTCTAGGTCATTTTCATATGCCTGAGTTATATACTATGCAGTTAGCCACTTGCTCGCTTTACGTTATACCCGCTTGGCTTAAAGATAAAGTTTACGCTTACTTAGAAGGCGATCAAGTTAAAACGGCGCAATATACGCCTTAAAATTAATGCGTTGCTAGCTTGTTTTTTGTGGTTATATAGTGTATCCTTATGAAGTTGACAATATCACTTGCACATGTAATAATGAAAATATAATGATGAAAAAAATTATTCTCTTAGGATTAGCCTCGCTCTTGCTTAGTGCGTATAGTTCTGCTTTTGCCAAAACAACAACACAAACTTTTTTTCTGACCGGTGATATTCATGCTGAAATTAAACCGTGCGGCTGCTCTGCTGGTGCCACGCTCGGCGGCATTGAAAGAATGAGTACTTATATTAAACAAGAAAAAAAGAAAAAAACTAATTTTATATGGTTAGATCTGGGGAACTTAGTTGCACCTGTTCCAACAAAACAGACAAACTTAAAAAATCAATTATGGATATCCTTCTTTTCTCAACTCCCTGAATTGAAAGCGGCTTTACCCGGGCAATATGAATTAAATCTTGGCTTTAGTAACTTAGCTACCGTTAAATACGTTGCGCCAAGAAAAGGGGAAGCTTTTCCTTTTGTTTTAACAAACCAACCGAAGAAAACAGCAATCAAATTCACACAAACATATAAAAATTATAGGTTTTACGGCTTTTTGTCACCTTCGTTTTTTTCTTTTGGAAAAGAAACCTATCCTTATTTGACAAACGTAGATTCGTTGCTTTCTTATATGAAAAAAAATAAAACAAAGCAAAATAAAATACTTTTGTTTCGCGGAACAAAGCAAGAACTTGTTACCATTCTAGATAGTCATTTGTTTGATCTTGTTTTGCCGGCGAACCAAGCTGAAAATGAATTAGTGCAAAAAACAAATATACAAATTAAAAGTAAACAAACAAAACAAACGTACCGTTTAATTACGCCGCCTATTCGTGGGCAAGCAATTATGGTCGCTCAATTTAACGAAGCAACAAAGAAATTAGATAAAAGCAAAGTTGCTTGGTTAACAAAAAAATATCCGTTTGATAAAGCATGGGCAAATCAGTTTAAGGCGTATGATAAAACAGTGAAAGATATGTTTCTTGCTGACCTGCAAAAGGGAAGCAAAAAACCAAAGAACGTACAATATAAAGGCGAAGCGTATTGCGCTACTTGCCACGTTGTGGAAGCTAAAAAATGGCACACAACAGCGCATTCCCATGCTTGGAATGACTTGAAGAAAGTAGGCAAGAATTTTGATCCTGAGTGTATTACCTGCCATGTTGTGAAATATAAAAAAGGCGGTTTTATTGCTGAAAAAATTACGCCAAACCTAGTTAACGTACAGTGTGAAAGTTGTCATGGCAAAAAAGATCCAACCCATATACTGGGTAAAGCTCGCAAACCGCTTACGCAAGCAGTTTGTAAACAATGCCATACGCCGGGGCATTCTCCGGATTTTAATTTTGTGAAATACTTTCCTAAAATTCAACATTTTCAAACGCCTAACATACAAAAACAAGTCGACAAAAAAAATAAAGTCGGCAAGTAATTGGAAAGGCAATTTTGTTAATTCCCCTTATTCATTCATTTTTTATAGAGGTTTACAATGAAAAAAAAATTAATAACTCTTATCGTCTCATGCGTATTACTTAGCTCGGTTGCTTTTGCAAAAGGAAGCGTTAAAGGTACATTTAAAGTTATCCCACCTGGCACCGTGCCGGCTGCGCATTCGGCAAAAAGCATAACTGTATACGAAATTGCTTCGTTTGCTTGCCCGCATTGCTATAAATTTAATACCATACTTCCTACTATAAAAAAGAAATATGGAACTAAAGTTACTTTCAAATTCTATCCTATTCTTTGGAACGGCGAAAATCCGGCACGTTTGTTCTACCTAGCTCAAATTAAAAAAGGCAATGCCGTTGCGGAACAAGTGAAAAACGAAATTTTTTCTTATTATCATGAAAAAGGATTAGGGCAACAAACCTATCAAATATCTGTTTTGAAATATATTGCTAAAGCGCACGGTTTAGAGAAAAACCTTGAAAAAGAATTACAATCCGCACCGGTTGACGCTAAGATTAAAGAAACAAAAGCAGTTTCAAAACAATATAAAATTAGAGGAACTCCAAGCTTTATTATTAACGGCGTCCTTTTAGTAGAAGGCGACGATAAGCCTAATTTAGAAATGATTTTTGATACTTTACTAAAATAAATTAATACAATAACTCTGTTAGTTTGATTATTATGTCTGATTTGAATATTAGCTATGTAAAACGTGTAGCTGAAGCACTGCAATTAAAACAAGAAAACGTTTTTCAAGTAGCTAAACTTCTACACGAGCAAGCGACTGTTCCGTTTATTGCAAGATATAGGAAAGAACTAACAGGCGAACTGGACGAAGTTGCTATTAGAGCGATACGCGACACCTATCAATATATTAGCGAACTAGAAGAAAGAAAGCTGGCAGTTATTCAATTAGTTGAGGAAGACGGTAAACTTACAGAAGATTGGAAGCTTGCCGTTTTAGCGGCAACAACAAAGCAAATTGTAGAAGATTTATACGCGCCTTTTAAGAAGAAAAGACAAACGCGCGCGTCTAAAGCGATTGCAAAAGGGCTTGAACCGTTAACAGATAAGCTTTTGCAAAGTGAAGCCTATGCTAGTTGGTTAGATTCGTTTTTGCAACAAAGTGAAGACGTAGCAACCCAAGAAGACGCCTTACAAGGTGCCGCCGATATTCTTGCTGAACGTATGGCAAACGACGTAGAAATAAAAGAACGGTTACGTAAACTATGTTTTCAAGAAAGTGAAATTATTTGTGTTGTTAAACCTGAATTTGCAGAAACAACAACAAAATTTTCTCAGTATTATGATTATACTAGCTCTGTGGCAAATATAGCGGCGCACCAATTTTTAGCAATGCGACGTGGTGAAGAACAAAAAATACTTCGCTTGTCTTTTGCCTTTCCTAAAGAAAAACTTGTTTTAGCTATAGAAGAAAAATGGCAGCCTATTAAGGAGCAAGCCTGGTTAATGCAAACTATAGAAGATAGCTTGCGCCGTTTGCTTTTGCCTTCTCTTGAACTAGACTTGCGTACTTTCCTTAAAGAAAGAGCAGACGAAGAATCGATCCGCGTTTTTTCTCGTAACTTACATGATATATTAATGGGACCTATGGCGGGAACCGTTACGGTCCTTGCGTTAGATCCGGGAATACGTACCGGGACTAAATGGGCGGTTGTGGCGAATAATAGTCGTTTGCAAAAATACGGCACTTTTTACCCTATTGCTAAAAGTAGCGATATGGCAAAACAAGCGGCGAAAACTTTGCAAGATATAATTCAAAATTATAATATTGAAATGATTTGTATCGGTAACGGTACGGCATCACGTGAAGTTACGCAGTTTGTTAAAGATAACTTAACGGATAAATTGCCGATTGTGTCTGTTAATGAAGCCGGCGCTTCTGTTTACTCAGCCTCTACTATTGCTAGAGAAGAATTTCCCGAGCTGGATCTTGTCTATCGCGGGGCGATTTCTATTGCAAGGCGTTTCCAAGATCCACTTGCCGAATTAGTTAAAATAGACCCTAAATCTATTGGCGTTGGACAATATCAGCATGACGTTAATCAAGTTAAATTAAAAACTTCGCTAGACGATGTGATTGAATCTTGTGTAAATCAGGTTGGCGTTAATGTGAATACTGCTTCCTATGCTTTGTTAGCTTACGTTTCCGGATTAAATACGTCTGTTGCACGTAATATTGTGAAACATAGAGAAGAAAACGGCTTGTTTCAATCAAGGCAAGATCTGTTAAGTGTGCAACGACTTGGTGCTAAATCATTTGAGCAAGCCGCCGGTTTCCTTAAAGTGCCGGAATCGCAAAACCCACTAGATAACTCGGCAGTCCACCCTGAAAATTATCAGTTTGTTACGAATTTAGCAAACAGAATGAGCTTAAACCTCCAAGAGTTGGTAGGTAATGAGAAAGCAGTAAAAGACTTAATCATACAAGAAGAAGATGTTGCTAACGTTGGTAAAGTAACGTTACAAGATATTATTCACGAACTAGCTAAACCGGGAAGGGATCCGCGTAAAGCGTTTGAAGCTATGGCTTGGCAAGACGACGTGCAGACGATTACCGATTTAACTAAAGGTATGAAGCTAGAAGGTATTATTACTAATATGACGAAGTTTGGCGTGTTCGTTGATATAGGCGTACATCAAGACGGCTTAGTTCATATTTCTGAAATTACAAATAAGTTTATTAGCGATCCGGCGGACGTTTGTTCTCTTGGTGATAAAGTAACGGTGACCGTGTTAGACGTGCAAGTTGAGCAAAAACGTATTAGTCTTTCTATGAAATCTGATTCATCTTCTGCAAAAGCTAAACGTTCCCCTAAGAAGCAACAAAAAGTAAGTTGGCAAGATTTGCAAAATAAGTTTAATAATACGATTAGATAAAATAGACTTATACAAAAGCCAATAAACCTTTCCCTTCGACGCCCCTTAAAAAGTGAGTCGCCAAGGCTTATACAAAAGCTAATAAAGCTTTCCCACCAGTATATAAAAAGCGTAGGCTTATCCAAGCTAGCAAAGATCCGAGAAATATATTAAACAGAAAATTAGCTAATGGATTTTTATTAAGAAAAGGAGTAATATACTTTCCTAATAAAACCCATATACTTAAGCTAGGTAGCATAACGCATAAATTAAGTAGCAGAAAGAAAGTAAGGTTTGCCGTATAGGTTGGTTGTCTAAAGGCGGCTATAAGCGTTATTTGTACTAAGAAACCTTTAACGTTAGCACATTGTAGCGCTATGCCGTGCCAGACTGTTAACGGCTTAGTTTCTACTATAACACTCTTTTTTGCTTTAATGCCGTTGCTAATGGTCTTACTAGCTAAATATAGCATATATAACGAACCTAGCGAGGTTAGCAAAGGTTGCTCCCAAGGAAGATGAAATAAAAGTTGTTCCCCAATCGTAACAAGCGCTATGGTGAGAACAGTACGCCCTAAAATAACGCCTAGTATAAACGGAAAAGCTCTTTTATAGCCGTATTCTTTGCCAAGAAAAACACAAAGTAAGTTGTTTGGTCCCGGTGTAAAAGCGAAAGTGCAAAATAATAGCACTGCATGTAGGAAAGGAATAATAGGAAGTGAGATAAACATAACAATTTAATAAATGAAAGATAATAGATCTTTTGCTCCACTGTATAAGAAGCGTAAGCTCATCCAAGCTAACAACGCGCCAAGACTTACGTTAAACAAGAAATTAGCTAGCGGGTATTTATTAAGGAAAGGATTAATATATTTTCCAAGTAAAACCCACACGCTAAAGCTAACTAACTTAAGCGAATGAAGAAGAAGAAAAAAAACAAGGTTGCCAACGTACGTTGGTTGTCTAAAGGCGGCTAGTAGCGTTATTTGTACGACTAGCCCTTTTGCGTTGACACTTTGAAGCGCCATGCCGTGCCAGAATGATAACGGCTTACTTTCTACTATAATATTCTTTTTTGCTTTAATACCGTTGTTAATGGTCTTGCTAGCTAAGTATAGCATATATAAAGAACCGAGCGCCGTTAATAAAGGTTGTTCCCAAGGTAGGCGGAATAAAATTGCTTCGCCAAGTGTAACTAGTATTACAGTGATAATCATTCTTCCTAGACAAGCACCGAATATAAAAGGAAAGGACTTTTTATAGCCGTATTCTTTACCAAGAAAAACACAAAGTAAGTTGTTTGGTCCCGGCGTAAAAGCGAAAGTGCAAAATAATAGCACTGCATGTAAGAAAGCGATAATAGGAAAAGTCATAGACATACCAATTTAATGCATGAAAGTTAATAGATCTGTGACGCCACTATATAAGAAACGTAAACTTATCCAAGCTAACAACGAGCCAAGAAATAGATTAAACAAGAAATTAGCTAGTGGGTTTTTGTTAAGAAACGGATTGATATGCTTGCCTAGTAAAACCCATAGGCTTAGGGTAGCTAGCATAAGTAAATTAAGAAGCAAAAAAAAGCTGAGATTGCCAATATAGGTTGCTTGTCTATAAGCGGCAATAAGTGCTATTTGAACTAATAAACCTTTAACATTAGCACATTGCAGGGCTATACCGTGCCAGAGAGATAGCGGCTTAGTTTCTATTATAATATTCTTTTTTGCTTTAATACCGTTGTTAATGGTCTTACTAGCTAAATATAGCATATATAAAGAACCGAGCGCCATTAATAAAGGTTGTTCCCAAGGTAGGCGGAATAAAATAGCTTCGCCAATGGTAACAAGTAGTATTGTAATTACCATTCGTCCCAGGCAAGCGCCAAGCATAAAAGGAAAAGTTTTTTTATAGCCGTATTCTTTACCAAGAAAAACACAAAGTAAGTTGTTTGGTCCCGGCGTAAAAGCAAAAGTGCAAAATAATAGCACTGCATGTAGAAACGTAGTGATAGAAAAAGGCATAATTTAACTATAAAGATGAATTAACTTAACAGACGAATCAAACATAAAAAACATACTTAACACGGCAAGAGACGAGCCAAGAAGTAAATGAAAAAGAAAATTTCCTTTTTTAGATTTTTGTAGTAAAGGAGAAATACTTTTTCCAAAAGATACCCAAAAGCAAATACTAAGAAATACGAAAATAGAAACTGCCGAGAAAAAAATAATATTACCTATAAGCGTAGGTTGTTTAAATATGGCAATAATCGTTATTTGTGAAACTAAAGCTTTAGGATTAACCCATTGTATAGCAAAGGTTGCCAGAAATCCAAGTTTTAAGTTTTTAATTTTTTTTTCTTCGAATTGTTGCCTACCTGCAAGGATTGTATTCCAAGAAAGATATAGCATATAAACAGATCCGAGTATAATAATGTAGAGTTGTAATTTAGGGAATAGCTGAAAAAACTCTTTACCAAGTAAGCATAAAAATAAATAGATACAAAGACTCCCACTCCATACGCCGAGAATAAAGGGAAAGTTTGCTTTAAATCCGTTTTGTTTACCTAGCGCAATCCCAATTAAGTTGTTAGGTCCCGGCGTAAGCATAAGAGGGAGTGCAAAAATAAGGCAATGTATAAACGTAATAAAAGGAAAATGCATAATTTATTTAATAAAGTATAGGTGCATTATAATCAAAATAGGATTTAAGCGTAAATACGAGTTAACTTAATAGTTGAGTCCAAAATAAAAAATATACTTAACACGGCAAGGATAGCTCCTAGAATTAAATGAAAAATGAAATTGCTTTTTTTATTTTTTTGCAAAATAGGAGAAATACTTTTTCCGAAAATAATCCAAAAGCTAAGATCGAATAAGGCGAGCGTAGATAATATGGTAAAGAAAACAAGGTTAACTGTAAGCGACGGTTGTTTAAATGCCGATACAATCGTGATTTGTGCGGCTAGCCCTTTAGGATTAACCCACTGCAAAGAGAAAGCTTCGCCAAAGCCAACAGTTAGGTTTTTGATTTCTTTTTCTTTGAAATCTTGTTTACCTGCAAGGGCTGTCTTCCAAGCAAGGTATAACATATAACAAGATCCGGCTATGATAATGTAAAGTTGTATTCCCGGGAATAGTTGAAAAACTGCTTTACCAAGTAGGCATAAAAATAAATAAACAACAAGTTGCCCAATCCACACACCTAGAATAAACGGCAAATTTGACTTAAGTCCGCTTTGCTTGCCAAGCGCAATGGCAAGTAGGTTATTAGGTCCCGGCGTGAATAAAAAGGGGATTGTAAAAATAACGCTATGTATAAACGTAACGAAAGGAAAACTCATAACTTATTTTTTAGCATAGCCGATCAAATGTAATTAAATAAATAGTATTTAAGAATATAAGTGTAGTAATTTAGTTGCTGAAGTAATGATAAAGTATATACTTAAAGCGGCAAGGATAGACCCAAGAATTAAATGAAAAATGAAATTGCTTTTTTTAGATTTTTGTAATATAGGAGCAACGCTTTTCCCGAAAATAATCCAAAAGCTAACGGACGCGAAAACGAAAGAAGATAAGGCAACAAATAAAATTAGGTTAGCTATAAGCGACGGTTGTTGAAATAAAGCAATAATTGTTACTTGCGCAACAATGCCTTTAGGATTAACCCATTGTAAAGAAGCAGCTTCCCAAAAGCCAACTTTGAATTTTTTGATTTTTTTTTCTTTGAATTGTTGCGTACCTAAAAGGATAGTTTTCCAAGCAAGGTATAGCATATACAAAGCGCCGACCATGATAACGTAAAGTTGTATTCCCGGAACAAGGTCAAAAATACCTTCGCCAAGAAAGAGCAAGAATGCATAAATAATAAGTATTCCAGCCCATATGCCCAAAATAAAAGGTATGTTTTTTTTATAGCCGTTTTGCTTGCCAAGCGCAATGGCAAGTAGGTTATTAGGTCCGGGCGTAAAATAAAGTGGCACTATGAACATAAGGCCATGTAAAAACGTAATAAAAAGAGAGTTCATAATTTATTTTTTAGCATAGTCGGTCAAATGTAATGAATTCAATAGTATTTAAAAATATAAGTGCCTTAATTTAGTTGCTGAATCAAGGATAAAGTATATACTTAAAGCGGCAAGGATAGACCCAAGAAGTAAATGAAAAAGAAAATTTCCTTTTTTAGATTTTTGTAATATAGGAGAAATGATTTTCCCGAAAATAGTCCAAAAGCTAACGGAAACCATAATGAAAGCAGATAAGGCAGTAAATAAAATTAGGTTAACTGTAAGCGACGGTTGTTTGAATAAAGCAATAACTGTTATTTGCGTAACAATACCTTTAGGATTAACCCATTGTAAAGAAGCAGCTTCCCAAAAACCAACTTTGAATTTTTTGATTTTTCTTTCTTTGAATTGTTGCGTACCTGCCAGGATAGTTTTCCAAGAAAGATATAGCATATAACAAGATCCGACTATGATAATGTAAAGTTGTATTCCCGGGACAAGGTTAAAAATACCTTGCCCAAGTAAGAGTAGGAATGTATAAATAATAAGTATACCAATCCACACGCCCAAAATAAAAGGTATGTTTTTTTTATAGCCGTTTTGCTTGCCAAGCGCAATGGCAAGTAGGTTATTCGGTCCGGGCGTAAAAGAAAGTGGTATTATGAATAAAATGCTATGTAAAAACGTAATAAAAAGAGAGTTCATAATTTATTTTTTAGCAAGTAATATGATGGATTCCTTCATAAGTTGGATAAAAGGTTCTACTTCGTGTAAACATAATTTTTCTTCTTTAGTATGAATGCCTGTTCCGCAAGCGCTAAAACCGTCTACGACCGGGCAGCCCATAGAAGAAATATAATTACCGTCAGATAAGCCGCCGCTTTTGTCCCAACGTAAGGTTTGATTTAGCTTTTTTGCCGCTTGTGATATGATTTCTTGTAGTGCTTTTGTTTTGTCAGTAACAAAGAAAGGCTTTGTTTCCACCGGGATAGTAAGGGTAACTTCTACTTTAGGATCGCGTTTGTTTTGCGTGATTTTTTCTACTTGTTTTTTAAAATCAATAAGTATTTGTGGCGTAAACGAACGGCATTCAAGTGTGAATTTTGCCGTGTCAGAGATAATATTAATTTTATCGCCGCCTTCTATCTTGCCAATATTAAGAGATATATCTTTTTCCGGATTATGTAAGCTTTGTATTTGATTGCCTTGATATAATAACTCGGCAATAGCAGACGCACCTTCTTTAGGTACGGAAGAATGGGCGGGTATGCCTTTATATTCAATTACATAAGAAGACCTACCTTTTCTTGACTCCATTAAAGTTAAAGGCGTGTCCGTTGATTCTGCCACAAAAGCGGCTTTAGCTTGTTTTGCTACTTGTTTCAGTGCTTCTTTTGAATAACGTGTTCCAATTTCTTCATCACCAGTAAAGAAAAAGCAAATAGACAGCTTTTCAAATACGTCTTTTGGAAGCATTTCCACAGCATAGCAAGTGGCAAGAACACCGCCTTTCATGTCGGCAACGCCCGGTCCGTAAGCATAGGTTTCATCAACGCTAAACGACCAATTAGCGACCGTTCCTTTGGGAAAGACAGTGTCAAGGTGCCCGGAGATAAGCAGATCATACGGCGGTTTGCCAGAGCTTACTTTTAAAACAGGCGCGCAATCAGGGTGAACGTGAATTTCTTCTACTTGCCACGGCGGTTGTTTAAAAAAACGATTGTGTAAAACGGTTTGGACTTGTTTGATTCCAGGCAGCGTGTCTGTGCCGGAATCAATGGAAACAATTGATTTTAAATCTTCTAGATATTGAGATAAGGAGAACATAAGTAGACTTCTTGGAATAATGTTAGTGTCAACATGAAAACAAACAAGCCAACATAACGGCATAATGCTTCGTAAGGTTTTATTTACTTTAAAGTAATTTAAATGAAATAACAACTATATTTATTGAAAAAATGTAATCAATTTTTTGCTAAAGTGAATATTATAGTAACAGAATAAAAAAAATAGGTTGTATCTAAAATAAATATGTAATATAATTGGCTAAATTATCTTAATCTTTAACCTATTACGAGAGTGTACTATGAAAAAAATGGTAATTTATTTAATAACTAGTCTGTTATTAGTAACAACTAGTTTTGTTGGCTTAGCCGCAGGAAAAACAAAAGCGCCTTCTTCGGCAAAAGAAGCGCAAAACCTATCTAAACATAGCAAGAAATGTTTTACTTACAAAAATGAGAAGTTTTGTAAAGGTATAAAACAAACAAGTGTGCATAATTTATTAGAGAATGCCTCGCCTTCGCCTGATGGTTTCGGTTATGTTATTAACTTAGCGGGAAAAGACAAAAAAGAAAAAGCGTATCTTAAAGAGGTATTGCCATATCAAAAGAAAAATAATATTGATCAAAACGTGTTAATGTTTAGCAAAATTGGAGAGAAATCCAGAAACTACGCAATAACACGTGTTACAAATGAAAAACGAAGAGGTAAAACGTCGTTACGTTTTGAAATACGAAACGGAGATTGCTACACAGGACATAGCGGACAACTAAACGATTGCGCTACTTTTAGGGAAAGAGCAGAAGTTAGTAATTTATGGCTAGCACCAATGGACGTTCCTGTTTACTATGCTTATAGTATTAAATTACCTAAAGACTATCCGGAAATGGATAACCCATATCAAATTATAGGACAATTTCACGATAACCAAGCTAATAACTTTAGTAATCAATACCAAGGTGGTCAATTCTATATTAACGTGAAATATAATCATCGTGATAGATTACACGACTACGTTTCTAACTTCACTAAAGGCAAGTGGCATGATTTTATTTATAAAATTGTATGGTCAACAGATCCAAAAAAAGGTCTAGTTGAAGTTACGATGGACGGTAAAAAGCTCTTTAGTTATAGAGGAAGGAATTTATCAGACGGTGCGCAAATAGGACCTTATTTTAAAATGGGAATTTATCGTTCTCACTTAGAAAGATACAAACATGGAAAACATCCAACACAAGTAATTTACTATGATGAATATAGACATGGCAAAACACTTGAGTCTGTTTCGTATAAAAAGAATCCGCCAGTAGATTAACAGATTATCAAAGCGGATAAACAAGAAGAGAACTAGATATCTAAAGCGTCTTTAGTAAATTAAAGCGATCGAGTCTAGTTCTTTTCTTTTATGTAGTTGCAATAAAGCACATGAATCCGGAAGCAGTGCTATATATATAAAGCGTCTTTCGTTGCGAATTCATATAAAGCATTATGTATTCTTGCTTTAGTTTCCAAATATGCAGTTGCAACAAAGTACATGAATCCAAAAGTAGTGCTATATATATAAAGCGTCTTTCGTTGTAAAGTAATGTTTTTCTATATTAGCAACACATTCTTCAATTAAAGCAAGCGAGTCTAGTTTTTCTTCTTCATATAAAGCATTATGTATTCTTGCTTTAGTTTCCGGATGTTGCGGCTGAAATAAAGTACATGAATCCGGAAGCGGTTCTATACTGGTTTCATAGGTATTAATTAACTTAGCATGTTCAATAATTTTATCTTTTGCAAAGCCAATTAAAGGACGTAACACTAACTTTTCCGAAGCGGCGTTAGTACATTGTAAATTTTCAATTGTTTGACTTGCTACTTGTCCCAAAGCTTCACCGGAAATATACGTAGAAACATCAGGCAAGGTTTTAGCAAATTCATTAGCAACAAAGTACATAAAACGACGATACAATATAGTACGCATTGATTCTTTACATTGTTTACGAATTGCTTTTTGTATATTAGCAAAAGGGGCAATATAAAGGTCTGTTTGCGGTTGGTACTTAGCTAGGATTTTAGTAAGATGAATTACTTTGTGTTTTGTCTTTTCTCCAATAAAAGGAAACGAATCAAAATTTAAATAGCTAACACGACAACCGCGCGTTAACATTAACCAACTAGCAACAGGGCTATCTATGCCGCTACTTAAGAAAGAAAGCGAATGTGTTGCCGTTCCCACAGGTAACCCGCCAAGACCGGTTTGTTTATGAATGAAAACAATAACTTTTTGTTCTACTAAAACGTCTAGCTCAAGCAGAATATCCGGATTTCTTAAATTAACGGATAAAGAAGGATAGCGATCTATAATTAAAGAACCTAGTTTTTGATTCATCTCATTTGAATTCAAAGGATATTGTTTGTTCCCCCTGTGACTTTTAACGCAAAAAGTAAGGTTGTCTTGCGTGTGCTTTGCTAGCTCTTGTTCGAACGTGGCTAGTGCGGTTTTTTCTATGTCTTCCCATTCGTAACTAGTAATGGTTACTTCGCTAAAATTGGCAATGCCGGCTATAGACCCCAAAATAGTATAGGTTTGTTTTGTTACACTTGGAAGGAATAATAAAAACCGGCGATGTAGTTTTGTTACTGTCGCATCAGGGAGATGTCGTTTAATATTTTTAATTAATTGCGTTTCAAATAGGCTTCTATTTTTTTGTTTTAAGCTGATTTCATGTGTGCGAATAATAAAGCTAATCATAATAGGAATGAATCAAAGATTAATAATATAAGAACAAAGATTTTGCCAATGTGTTGTTGTGTCTTGAATGCATACGTCTTTATTTGCAAGAATATGATGAAAAGCAAGGGATTGACAATGTAAAGCTTGCCTAGAAAGGATTACTTTAGCAAGCAAATCTTGCTTATTTCGATTAGCTATCCAAGATAAAAATAAGTTTTCGTCAGGGTAATATTTTTTGTCGCCTACAATGGAACAGCCAAGAGACGCAAGGTGTATTCTAATTTGGTTTAGTTTTCCCGTTATAGGCGTAAGTTTTAAATGAAAAAACTTACCAAGCGAGGCGATTTCATTAATATAAGTTCTGCTTGTCGGTTTTTCTGTTGGGATAAGTTTGTATTTTGTAAATATTTTAGAATCCGTATCCGGAACCAGATCGCCGGCAATGTGATCTTGTTTTGGTTTGTTCGTAGTAATAGCGTAGTATAGTTTATGTATTTCTTGTTTTTGAAATTTAGTTTGGTACACACTACGCGCCTTTTTTGTTTTACCAAATAGTAATACGCCGCTTGTTTCTAAGTCAATACGGTGTAGCGGTGTTAATTCAACGTTGGCAAAGGCTTCTTTTGCCCAAATTGCCATTGAGGTATAAAAAAATTTACCAGAAGGAATAACCGGAACGTGCGGCGGTTTATATAAAGCAAGTAAATGCTCGTCTTCATATAAAATAGAAGTAGCAATTTGGATTTTTTTTTCATCACTACGATAATGCGTATACTCAATGCGTTGTTTATGATATACTATTTCTTTATCTGTTGTTACTTTTTTTCCGTCTAGTTTAATCCGATCTTGGATAATAGGCATTACTTCTTGTGTTGACAAAAAAGGGAAATAGCGTTTTTGCATAAAGTCAATTAACTTGCAATCGTTTCCTTGAAACGTAAAAGCAAAGACTTGCGAGTCGGCAAATAAAGGAAAAGAGCAAAAAGAAACGGACATGATATAAAAATAAAAAACGTATTATCAGGTATATGTTATATTGAAAAAATAAATAGTGCAATTTAATTTTATACGTTATGCAAAAAAAAAGAAAAATTATTATTGGCGACGTTCACGGTTGCCTTCCCGAATTGGAAAGTTTACTAGATAAACTGCATTATACGCAAGCCACAGACCAGCTTTATTTTGTTGGTGATTTAATCAATAAAGGACCGGATAGTATTGGAGTTTTAGACTTATGTATCCAATTAAAAGCTAAATCCGTCTTGGGAAATCATGAACTAAGTTTGCAATATTATTGGCAAAGGGCAATAAAAAGAAGAAAATGGGTTGAAGACTTTACGGTGATACTAGAGAAACAATTACCGGAAGGAAAAGAATATATTCAGCGTATGCCAAAGTATATAGACGAAGAATTTACGCTAGTACATGCCGGCGTGGTTCCTAATTTAAAACTAGCAAAGACACCGCCGTTTTACCTTACTACTATTCGCACGTGGGACGGAAAAGGAAAGAATTTACAATCGCCTTTAAATCCGCCTTGGTTTGATTTTTATAAAAAGGACAAGCTAATTGTATTTGGTCATTGGGCTGCTTTGAACGGGCTAGTACGGGATAATTGTATTGGATTAGATACCGGTTGCGTTTATGGCAAGCAACTTTCCGCTTTAATCCTTCCTGAAAGAAAAATAGTTTCTGTAGACGCACAAGAAACCTATAAACCTATATTGCATCAATAAACTTAAGCAAGTTCTTGATTAGAAAGAACGCCTATTTCTGATCTAACTTGTTCTATAAGCGAATCCATATCTTTTTTATTATAATCAAGTGTGTCAATTGGTTTGCCAATATGTAATTCAATGGTTTGATTAAAAGTAAATTTATAGGTTTTTGCCGGACAAACTATATCTGTATTACGAAGCCCTAAAGGAATAAGAATAGCGTTTGAGGTAAATGCTAATTGAAAAGCTCCTTTTTTAAATTCCCCTAATTTTTTATTCAAACTCCTTGTTCCTTCCGGTGCTATCCATATAGTAATACCGGATTGAATGGCTTTTCCTATTTGCTTAAGCGATGTTAGCGCCGCCGCTCTGTTCCCTCTATCAACATACAAAAACTCAGCTGATTTAACACCGCCGCCAAAAACAGGAATGGAAAATAATTCTTTTTTCATAACCATACGTATATCTACATTGGGAAACGAGACAAGCGTTGCCGGGATATCGTATAAAGAATTGTGATTTACCACAATAATATAAGAGCGGTCTTGATCTAATTGCGTATTATGTGGGTTTACTACTTTTACTTGTGCTTTAACGTGTTTGAGTAGCCTAGTCGCCCATTTTTGTAAGATAGCAGAAGACATGGCTCTTGTTAACTTCTTTCGTTTTGAAAGAATAATTCCTTTACTGCAAAAATAAAAGCAAGTAAAGATAGATTGGATTATTACGTTATATCGTTTAAGGGTAAGGATAAAAGAGGACATATAACAAAGAAGTAGTAAGTTTAATTAAGAGACGTATAAAAAGAAGCTTTTTGTAAATCAAAACAAGTTACGTTATCACAAATTTGATAAGAAAGGTATCCGGAAACGTACGTTGGTGGTTTGTTTTTTTTAGTATATTGTATTTGTTGCGTTATTTTGAATTCATGTTGGTAACCGGCTAGCTTTTTTTGAAAGGCGGCATCAAAAAGAAGTTGCGCTTTAGGTACTTGTATTTTTTGATATACTTGCCAAGGTTTGTTTATAGTTAAAGAACTAGGATGCGGCGCAAATTCACCTTGTTTTTCAAAACTATATAAATGAAAACGATCAGGTATGGTTACTAGTAAAGAAAGCGTATACATATGCTTTGCTTGATTAAGCGGTTTAACCGTTGCTAATACGGTGATGCTCGGTTTCTTTACTTTGTTAAATAATCCAAGGTTTGGCGCGGCTATGGCAAGCTTTATTTGTAAAAATAAAACGGCAAAAAACAGAAAAAGAAGAAATATAACTTTAAATTGTGATTTTATTACTTTACTAAACATGAAAAAAATAGGATATAATAATCAATATGTTGTTTACATTAAAATACATTAAAATAAAAAAATAAGCAATACTTGCAAAAATAGGCATATTTTACATTGTGTTTTTTCTTTTAATATTGTAAAAAAGTAGAAAAGTAGAAAATATGTTAATAATGATTTTACTTTTTTATGTAATTTTATTATATTAAGTATAACAACCTAATATTATAATTTTAAATAAGCATTTATAATTATATATAGTAACCTACAATTTTATAGTGGAGAGTTTGTATGACACGAATTAAAGAAGATATTATACGAGAATTGATGAATCGAATCAATCTAGAAAGAGATAATAGTAAATATTTAATTGATTTACTGTTAGATATAATCAAAAACCATTTTAAGGCAGGAGATAAGTTAATGATTTCCGGCATAGGTACGTTTAACGTACGACATAAAAAAGAACGTGTCGGACGTAACCCGCAAACAAAAGAAATCCATATGATTTCAGCGCGTAACGTTGTTAATTTTGTACCTTCACGTAAATTTAGAGAAGACATTGCTAAATAGAGGCATATTTATTCTTATGCAAGTCAAACTATTTTGCGCTGTTTGTTTGTTTATACTATTATGTAGTAGCACTATGGTATATGCACAACAGACGGCGCCGTCTACGACTGATCCATCGCAAACAAATGAGGATACAATCCAGGTAGAACCGAATATCCCAATGCATAACGTTTTTTATAATGCGCTTTGGGGATCGCTTACCGGTGGTTTATTGTATCTTGGCGTTAATACTGTGGATAATGCTAAGTTTCAAGAACTAGACAACCTTGGTCATATTTCTTATACTTTTTTTGTTGGAGCAACGTACGGCGCTATTTTAGGGGTACTTACCGGTTTTTATTTATCTATGAACGGGATTACCTTTAGCGTTTCAAATGATAGACCTGTAAATGATAATTTGTATTTAGCTGAAAATAGTTTCTCAGCCTTGCATAGCGTAAACCTAGTAGATCGCCCGGCAAGGCTACTTTCACCATCAAGATCGATATGGCATTTTCATACTACTTTTTAATCACTGTGTAACAGTAAACATGCCAAAAGAAAAAATCCCTGTTTATTTAGTTCTAGGGAGTAATCTCGGAGATAGATTGCTTGCGTTTCAACAAGCAGTAAGATCTCTTTCTCAATATACTTCAATCAAAACCGCTTCTAGTGTATATGAAACGGTAAGTTATGGCTTTGATAGTGCTAATTCCTTTTATAACGTTGCTTTACAAATAGAAACAACCTTGCCTTGTAAAGAATTGTTAAACAAAATTTTTGTAACAGAACGGCAAATTGGTCGTATACGTAAAGGCGAGCATTGGAGCGATCGCGCTATTGATATTGATATTGCCTTATATGGTGATGATATATACCAAGACACAGAATGCCGCGTCCCGCATTACGATCTTATGAATCGTGATTTTTTTCTTATTCCGTTATTGGAAATAAATCCCTCTTTACAAAATCCTATTAATTTAGTATCATTACAACAACAACTAGCTAATATAGCGCAAGAGAAAAGAACCTTTCCTGTGATACGTTATGCTAGTAATGCTGTATTAACGTAAGATATAAGTTGCTTTTTCATGAATATAGAGATCCATATTATTCCGTATGCACAAAATAATTATGCTTATCTTGTTGCCGATAAAAAAACGAAAGAAGCGATTTTAATTGATTGTGGAGAAGCTAGCCCTATTTTACAATATATAGCAGAACATAAGTTGCAATTAAAGGCTGTTTTGCTAACGCACTTGCATCACGATCATATGGGCGGCTTAAAAGCCGTACAACATGCATATCCCGGTATTCCGGTCTATAGTGGTAGCGAACAAACTACCTATACGGTGTATGATCAACAAACGCTTACATTTAATCATATAGAAGTAAAAGTATACGATTTAACATCACATAGTAAATATGATAGAGGCTTTGCTATAGGGAATGCTTTTTTTAGTGGCGACGTCTTATTTTCCGCTGGTTGCGGAAGGTTGTTTGACGGCGATGCAAACGACTTGTTCCATGCTTTTGCAAAAATCCAAAGTTTGCCAAAAAATACGAAAATATATTTTGCACATGAATATACGCAAGCAAACATTGCTTTTGCTAAAACAATAGAGCCGGATAATCAAGATCTGCAAGTATATGAACAAGAAGTGCAAGCGCTTCGTTTACAAAGAAAATATACAACGCCAACAACGTTAGCAACTGAATTAAACGTGAATCCGTTTTTACGAGTAGACACAATTGAGAGCTTAAAAAAATTACGAGATCAGAAAAATAATTTTTAATTATTTACAAATAGAATATATATGTATAGTATTGAAGTAATCTATTAAAAATTAATGATTTTTACTTTACTTAATTATAAAGGAAGTTTATGCAAATTCAAATTTCAACACAACATTTTGATTTAACTGACGCAGTTAAAACGTATATAAACGAAAAAGTAGCAAGACTAGATAAATACGGTTATGACGACTTGCAATTACGAGTTCATTTAATTATTGAAGCAAGTATATACCGGTGTAATATACAAGTAGGCGAGGCAAAAGGCGAAAGGTTTTACGCTGAGTCAGAAAATAAAGAAAACATGCATAAAGCAGTAGACGAAGTAGTTGAAAAACTAGAAAAACAACTAAGACGAAACAAAAACTAACACCTTATTTACTAAAATCAGTATGGACTGGTTTTAATTCTTTTTTATGATTTACTAATTATGCCAGTCCTTCCCGCAAGTATTAAAGCATTACAAGATTGTTTTGAATCGTGGCAATCGCTTAGCAGCACCACGCTCCCTTTAGATAAATACCTCCAATCCTATTTTAAACGATTTGCTTTTCTTGGTTCAAAAGATAGAAAATTAATAGCAAACGCCTTGTTTAGTTATTACCGTTGGTACGGTTGGCTATCTTTGTTAAAGAAACCTATTTTATTCCAGTTGCTTTGCGGTTACGTTTTAGACGGACACAAAGAAACAAAAACAGTGTTTTATTGGAAAAAAGCCTTGTCCTTTCCTGAAGAAATAGACGAGCTAGTAAAGCAAGAACAAAGCTTCCCGTTAAAGCAAAAAAACATAATATCTTATTTTGTTCCTAATGTGAAAGAAGAAGATCTATTCCCTTTAGCCGCACAAGAAAGCTTGCCTGATAATTTTATTTTTTTACAAAAAAGACCGCCTATTTGGTTACGATCAAAACGAGATAAAATAGAGCAAACAATTCGTTTTTTTAAAGAACAAGATATTGCTTTTACACAATCTCCGATTTTACCTTATAGCTTTGCATTAAAAGAAAATATTAATTTATCAGCTTGTTCATTATATCAAAACGGCACGTTAGAAGTGCAAGATATTTCTTCGCAAATTGTGGGAGAAATTATTGATATACAAGAAACGGATACGTTGTGGGATATGTGTTGCGGTAGTGGTGGCAAAAGTTTGCATCTAGCTGAATTGTCTAATGGCAAAGCGAAAATTTATGCTACTGATATACGTAAAGCAAGTTTGCAAAACTATAGAAAACGACTAGCTAAGCAAGAGTATACAAATATAAACATACAATGCCTTATGGCAGGTGAGACGCCTAACTTTAGCACTGTGCCGAATAAAATTTTGATTGACGTTCCTTGTAGTTGTAGCGGTACTTGGCGAAGAACGCCTGATTTACGTTTTCGCTTTCGTGGCGTTGATGAAGCTATTTTACAAACGCAGCAAGATTTATTAAATCAAGCGGCAAAAGTAATTCCTGTTGGCGGTCATTTGTTTTATGTTACTTGCTCTTTTTTACCTAATGAAAATGAGAATCAACTTGACGTTTTTCTTTCACAACATAGTAACTTTAGCTATGATTCGTATATAAATCCGATTACAAAGCAAGAAGAACAAGGAAGCTGTGCTATTGCACCGCCGGCAAGTGATGGCAATTGGATATTTATTGCTAAATTAAAAAGAACGGTATAAAAATAGTAAACCTATTATTATAGTGCATAAAATAAGTGGATATAAGTATAAACTTGCGTTTCTTTTATTTTGCTGTATACCTAGTCTTGGGCTAGCTCGTGTTATACATAAACAAGTAAACGGGACGTCTAGAGAAGTACATATCCTTTTTACTAGTGATATACACGGTTACTTTGATAGTAAAATACTAAGCCCGCATTCCCATGGTAACGGATTATATTATCTAGCTAATATTATTAACCATAGAAGAGCAAAGCTAAAACAACCGGTATTACTAGACGGCGGCGATCTCTTATACGGTTCGCCTTCTTCATTTTATTATTTTTTTGGTCAAAAAACAAAACGATCATATCCCTTTATTACTTTATTTAATAAATTGCGCTATGATGCTTGGGTTGTTGGTAATCACGATTTCCAAGTGCCGCTTGTTTCTCTTATCCAATCTCACCGCATTAAACCGCCCCCACTTGCTGACAATATAGGCAGAACAAACCTATTCAAACCGTATACAATAGTATACAAGCAACACTTACGTATAGCTATTCTTGGTTTTGTTACGCCCGGCACGCCAATGTGGAGCTTGTCCGTTCCGTCTAGTTTTGTATTCAAAGATATAGTTAAGCAAACAAAATATTGGGTTCATTATGTTCAGCATAAAGAAAAACCGGATTTGCTTATTATTTTGTTTCATAGCGGATTAGATGCTAAGTATGACAGTATTACAAGTAAGTTAAATCATCGACCACTTGTTAATAGTGCAAACCTAGCTTTACAAGCTGTTCATGGCGTACACTTAGCTTTAATAGGACATACGCACCGTATGTATCCTTATAAAAATAAGCAACCTGTAAAGTACGTTCATCATATACCTGTTGTTTGGGGCGGGGCTTTTGGTAAAGCTTTGCAAGAGATTGTGTTACAAATACATCGGCAGCAACATAAGTGGCAAGTAACGCATACAAAAGTACTTGTTTATAACGCTAAAGCCAAGGCAAAAGGCAGCCGTAAGTATAAACGTAAACGTAAGCAATATATACAAAAGAAATACGCGCATTTATTAGCTTATATGCATAGTTCGTTACCTTTTCGATCGAATAAAATAAAGCAAAAACAAGCAAAACCATGTTGGCAATACATAGTTGGGAAATCTGTATTGCATAAAAAAGTGCCCATAAGCTTACTTTTTAGTATACAAAAACCGTATACGAATATTCGAAGGAATTTAGAAAGATACGATTTATTTTCTTTGCTTCGTTATAGAGATCAATTAGTATATCCTATGTTAACAACAAGGCAAATATATAAACTGTCTCATAGTATTGCTTTATATGGCAATTATAGATTAAAGAAAAGTCAAAAGTTGCATTTATATAGCAATCAAGCCATACCAAGTATATTACATAGAAATACGAATCCTTTTTTACTTCATACGCAAGACGAGCTATATTCGGTTGCTATGACAAGCTACGTATATGCCGGTGGTGGCGGTTATATGGGAGCTTTGTTTATTCCTATTGATCGTACGATCCAAAAGCAAGGTTTTGTTATAGATCATGTGTTTCACTATTTGCAAAGTAACCCGACTTTACCGGCAATATGTTCGTTTTTATATCGTAAGTCTGTTAAATAACCTTACTGTAAAGTCGCTTTAATAAAAGCGTATTTTGCTTTTTGTGTAATTGGTTTATTACTGTAGTTAGCTAAGATAAGCGATAGTATTTCTTGTCTTTCATTTATAGACAATTGTTCTTGTAAGGTTGCTGATAAACTGTTTTTACTAGCAGGGCTAAAGAAAAAAGAACGCCAATTAGCAACAGATAAATTTACTGTATAACTAATAGTTTCTAACCTTGTTTCTTTGACAATAAAACGATTCGTTTCTAGATGGCGTTGTAAATTTGTTATTGTTTCTTTTTTCTCATTAAATTGCGTTTCTATAGTTTGTATTTTACTTTGTAAACTAGGAGAGGTAAGTTTTTCTTGTAATATATTCACAAGAGATAACTGCGATTTTTGTAAGATCTGTGCTAACACTAAAGAACCGGATTGATTGAGTAAGCTTGCTAACATAGGTAATATAGTTTTTTCTTTTTCTATATTAGTAAAAACTTGCCTTCCTATGATTTGATCAAATAAAATAGGATC
>PUHO01000010.1:0-12045 GCA_002995645.1 SAR324 cluster bacterium
ATTTTCTTGTTACATTTTGTCCTGTTTTTTTCTAGGTCATGAAAACAAGACTTTTTTCGTACTAGAATCAAAGCTCTTTTTGCTTAATTTACTAGGCTTCCCGCCGATTTTCCTTGTCAAATTTTGTCTTGTTTTTTTCTAGGTCATGAAAACAAGACTTTTTTCGTACTAGAATCAAAGCTCTTTTGCTTGATTTCCTAGGGTCTCAGCCGATTTTCCTTGTCAAATTTTGTCCTGTTTTTTTCTAGGACATGAAAACAAGACTTTTTTTGTACTAGAATCAAAGCTCTTTTACTTGATTTACTAGGGTTTCCGCTTTTTTTATTGCTACATTTTGTCCTGTTTTTTCTAGAACACAAATACAAGATCATTCCTAGCACTATGAAAAATAGAGACTCTGCAAATTTTTTATTGTAGATACTCAGTAGTATAAAAAGCCAACTAACAAAGCAAGTTACATAATAAAAAAACAGGTAATAACAATAAGATAAGTAAGTATTTAGCACAATTTCATACTTGCATTAATTCAACCGGTGACATGAGAAGGCGAAGTAAGTTACATAATTAAAAACAAGTAATAACAAAAAGATAAGCAAGCCATTAGCACAATTTCATACTTACATTAATTCAACCGGTGCTATGAAAAGGCGAAGTAAGTTACATAATAAAAAACAAGCAATAACAAGAAGAGAAGCAAACCATTAGCACAATTTTATACTTGCATTGAAATTAACGAGCAATATGAAAAGGCAAGCAAGTTATATAAGCTAAGAAAAAAGCAAATACAAACAAGCCGTTAACATAATTTCATACTTACACTGATTTAACTAGCACTATAAAATCCAACTCATGAAAAGAATAAAGCAAGCTGGGTAATAAAAAAGTAAGGGAAAGCAAAGTAAAAAACTTTTATTGTTAAAAAATTATCAAACAATAACAATTATATCATTATTTTACTACTTAATTTATTTATACTTTCTATAACAGGATAATACAAGACTATGCCTAGCACTATGAAAAGGTGAAGCAAGCTACATAATAAAAAATAAAAAAGCAAGTAATAACAAGAAGATAAACAAGCCATTAGCACAATTTCATACTTGCAATAGTGTAACTAGTACCATAAAAAGAACGAATCAAACTATATAATAGATAAGAATAAAAGTAAATAATAACAAGAAAAGACAAGGACGGACAAAGTAACAAACTGTAATTATTAGAAAATTATCAAACAATAACAATTATATCGTTGTTTTACTACTTAATTTATTTATACTTTCTCTAGTAGGATAATACAAGACTATGCCTAGCACTATGAAAAGGCGAAGCGAGCTATATAAGAAATAAGAATAAAAACAAGTAATAACAAGAGATAAGCAAGCCTTTAGCATAATTTCATAATTACACTGATTTAACTAGCACTATAAAATCCAACTCATGAAAAGAATAAAGCAAGTTATATAAGAAATAAGAATAAAAGCAAGTAAAAACAAGAGATAAGCAAGCCTTTAGCATAATTTCATAATTTCATAATTTCATAATTACACTGATTTAACTAGCGCTATAAAATCCAACTCATGAAAAGAATAAAGCAAGTTATATAAGAAATAAGAATAAAAGCAAGTAATAACAAGAGATAAGAAAGCCATTAGCACAATTTCATACTTGCAATAGTGTAACTAGTACCATAAAAAGAACGAATCAAACTATATAATAGACAAGAATAAAAGTAAGTAAGAACAAGAAGACAAGCAATCCTTTAGCACAATTTCATATTTACATTAATTCAACCGGTGCTATGAAAAAGCGAAGCGAGCAAGTTATATAACTAACAAGAATAAAAGCAAGTAAGAACAAGAATATAAATAAGTAGTTAGCACAATTTCATATTTACATTAATTCAACCGGTGCTATGGAAAAGCGAAGCGAGCAAGTTATATAACTAACAAGAATAAAAGCAAGTAAGAACAAGAATATAAATAAGTAGTTAGCACAATTTCATACTTGCATTGAAATTAACTAGCACTATGAAAAAGCGAAGCAAGTATATAAAAAAACAAGCAATAACAACAAGATAAGCAAATCATTACTTTTTTTGTACTTTCTCTAAGAGAACAATACAAGCCATCCCTAACACGATAAATAACAACGCGATCACAAATTCTTTATTGTAAAGGTTAGGCAATATATTCTGTGTTTGCAAAATATGCACGCGATTATGCACTACTTTTTGCAAAATGATTTCTTTCCACGGCCAAAGCTTACGTATAGAGCCAAAAATAATACCGGCTAACGTAAACATAGTTATATCATGAAAATGACGTAGTAAAGCACGTAAAAGGCGAGAAAAAACAAGCAACCCTAGTAGCAAACCAACAAAAAGGCAACCTAGCCGTTCTAAAGAAACAGTAAGAGCAGTCAAAGTCAAAAGGTTTTGAATAGCCGTCAACACAGCTTCATACTTGCCAAGTAACAACAAAATAAAAGAACCGCTAATCCCTGGCAAAAGCATCGCACTAATAGCAATCGCGCCACTAAGGATAAAAAATAAAGGTGTATTAGGCGTTTCTATGGGCACCATATCTACAAGCCAGTAACCAAAGCCGGCACCTATAACAAAAGCAATCCAAAAATACCACTTAATACAAGAAGATTCACGAATCAAAAAAATGACAGACGTAAGAATAATCCCAAAGAAAAAAGACCAGGTCCAAATGGGATAGGTATGCAGCAAAAAGGTAATCAACCGCACCATAACAGCAACGGCAATAAGAATCCCTATAATCAGCGAGCTAATAAAACGAAGCGACACATAATCGGCAAACTCTTTCCATTTCCTTTGCCACAGCAAAAGAAGCGCTTTCAGATTAAAAGAAGAAATAGATTGTAACAGCGATTCATACACCCCGGTAATCAGTGCAATCGTTCCACCGGACACGCCGGGAATAATATCAGCGCATCCCATGGAAAAGCCAATAAGTATAAGAGATAATACGGATTTTTTTTGATTTTTCATTTCTTTCTTCATAATAAAATATACATTGCCGGCAACCGCCACAATAGCAACGTACGTATAAGTTTTTCATAAAAATAAAGTTAAGTCTAACAGCAGCTCAAGTTGACTTTAGTCTATTTTTATGAAAGAATAAAAAAAGAATTTATCCACATTATTATATACGTTAATTATGCAATTTGAATCTGTTATTGGGCTAGAGGTCCACGCTCAATTAGCTACTAATACCAAAATGTTTTGCTCTTGTCAAACCTCCTTTGGAGAGCAACCTAATACAAATACTTGTCCGGTATGCCTTGCTTTACCCGGTGCTTTGCCAACAATTAACCAAACGGCAATTAAATTTGCAATTCAACTTGGGCTTGCAACGAATTGTAGTATTCGTTTAGACTCGGAATTTGCAAGAAAAAACTATTACTATCCTGATCTTCCTAAAGCCTATCAAATTTCACAATATGATAAGCCTATTTGCGAAAACGGTTGGATTGATATTACAGTAAACTCGAAAGTAAAACGCATAGGGATTACACGTATTCACCTAGAAGAAGACGCTGGCAAGTTAGTGCATGAAGGGCAAGATCCTAATGCAAGTTATATTGATTTAAACCGCGCCGGCACGCCGCTTGTTGAAATTGTATCTGAACCGGATATTCGCTCGGCAGACGAAGCTAAAGCTTATATGGAGAAAATCCATTCTATCGTAACCTATCTTGGCGTTTGTAATGGAGATATGGAAAAAGGAAACCTTCGTTGTGATGCTAATATTTCATTAAAGCCTTTTGAACAAACTGAGTTCGGCACAAGAACAGAAACAAAAAACTTGAATTCGTTTCGTAATGTACACGCAGCAATTGAAGCAGAAATCGCAAGGCAAACCGACGCGATTATAGACGGGGAAACCATTTACCAACAAACGCTTTTATGGGACGCTAATAAAAAGCAATCTCGCGTTTTACGTACAAAAGAAAATGCAGACGATTATCGTTATTTTCCTTGCCCTGATCTACCGCTTGTCCTTGTAGAAGAAAGTGCAGTTGAAGAATACAAAAAAAATCTTCCTGAATTACCAGATGCAAAACAAGAGCGATTTATGGAAGCCTATAAACTAAGCGAATATGACGCCGCTATTCTTGTTGTGAATAAAAAAACGGCAGCTTATTTTGAAGACACAGTAAAACAATATGGCATGGCAAAAAAAATAGCGAATTGGATTGCCGGTGATTTTGCTAGATTATTAAACGAAGCTAAAATAGAAATTACTGATTCTAAAATTACTAGCGCTCATCTTGGCGAACTCGTACAGCTTATAGAAAAAGGAACGATTAGTGGTAAAATTGGGAAAACTATTTTTGAGACTATGTTTGAAACTGGCAAAATGCCACAAGATTTAATTAAAGAACAAGGTCTTGAACAGGTTTCTGATACGTCTTTACTACAATCTATTTGCGAAAAGATCGTTGCCGCTAATCCCAATCAAGTAGCACAATATAAAGAAGGAAGAACAAAATTATTTGGTTTTTTCGTTGGGCAAGCTATGAAGGAAACACAAGGCAAAGGCAATCCTAAGTTAGTAAGCGATATTTTTACTAACCTATTAAAATAAATTTCATGTAAGTAGCCTATCCTATGGCTACTTATTCCTATCTTCTTATCACGAAATACACCTATGCAATATAAAACAAAGTATAGAAAAGATTATACTATCCCTTCGTATCTCATTAAAAAAACAAACTTAATCATACAAGTTTTTGATACGTACGTACGTGTGCTTAGTACGCTAGCAATAGAAAAAAATAAAAATAGCACAGATACAAGCTTCTTTTTACATGGTGAAGAATTAGACCTAGAATATGCTAAAATTAATTCGGTAGATCTAACGAACGATAATCATAGTATAACTAACGAAGGTATAACCTTGTATAACCTGCCGGATAGCTTTACTTTCACTAGCTCTTGCAAAATATACGCACATACAAAAACAAGCTGTGAAGGTTTATACAAAAGCCATTCTATGTTGTCTACACAGTGCGAACCGGAAGGGTTTCGTAAAATCACGTATTTTGCGGATCGCCCTGATATTATGAGCGAATTCACAGTGCGTTTAGAAGCGGATAAAACTACGTACCCTGTATTATTATCTAATGGTAATCAAATTGAACAAGGCGACTTACCTGATAATAAACACTTTGTTACATGGCATGATCCGTTCTTAAAACCGGCGCACCTCTTTGCCGTTGTGATGGGCGACTTAGCTCGCTTAGAAGATAGCTTTACAACAAAAAGTAACCGTAACGTTAAGCTTTATATTTACACAGAACCGCAATGGATTAAAGAATGTGACCATGCCATGACCAGCTTAAAACAAGCTATGGCTTGGGACGAGAAAGTATATAATAGAGAATATGATCTAGATACTTTCTCTATTGTTGCCGTACGCGACTTTAACATGGGCGCAATGGAAAACAAAAGCCTAAACATCTTTAATGCCAGCTGTATTCTTGGCACAGGGAAAACCGCAACAAATAACCAACTCGAAAGAATTCAAGGTATTGTTGCACACGAATATTTTCATAATTGGACAGGAAACCGCATTAATTGCCGCGATTGGTTTCAACTTACCTTAAAAGAAGGGCTAACTATTTATAGGGATCAAGAATTTTCAGCTGATCACACAAGCCGTATTATACAACGTATTCAAGATGTAAACCAGTTACGTACGTTCCAATTTCCAGAAGATGCCAGCCAATTAGCGCACCCTATTCGTCCCGACAGTTACCGTGAAATCAATAATTTTTACACTGTTACCGTATACGAAAAAGGCGCTGAAGTAATTCGCATGTTAGCTTACTTTCTTGGTGAAGAAAAATACCAAAAAGGAATGCAATATTACTTTACAACCTATGACGGACAGGCCGTTACTTGCGATGATTTTATATATGCTCTTGAACAAGGTTCCGGGCAAGATCTTAGCCTATTCAAAACATGGTACGAACAAGCAGGCACGCCAAAACTAACAGTTACAACGAACTATGATGCCCATACGCAAACCTATAGTTTACAATGTAAGCAAACTTGCGAGGCACCTATACAACAAACCAAGCAAAAACCGTTTCCTATTCCGTTTCGTTTTTCCCTCCTATCTAAGCAAGGCAAGCTTTTAACTTTTACCTTAGATGGAAAAGAGGAAACGCAAACAACCTATTTAATCACAGATACAGAAGAAACGATTACCCTTACTAACGTTAAAGAAGAGCCTATTCTTTCTGGATTACAAAACTTCTCGGCACCGGTTATACTAGAGCTAGCCCAATCTATTGACGATAAATTATGTTTAATGAAACATGATATTGACTTATTCAATCGCTATGAAGCCGCGCAATCACTACTCAAGCAAGCTATATTAGCTCGTTTAGACAACAAGCCAAGCAAAGAATTGCTAACGCATTTTGCTAATACCATTAAAGAAATAGGGAAGGATACTAAGTTAGAAGCCGGGTTTCTTGCTGAAATTCTTATTTTTCCAAGCTTAGCTGAAATAGAATCGTTATTGACAAATATAAATCCTATTTTGCTACATCAAACGCATGAAGCCGTGCAAGTTGAACTGGGGCAATTGCTAGAAAGCTATTTTTTAGATTGTTACAAAAAACTAGCGCCAAGCTTAACGCCCTATACCTTCTCTGCCAAAGCGAACGGCGAACGACGTTTGAAAAATCTTTGTTTACGTTACCTCGTACAACAGCAAAAAGAAGAGTATACCGCTTTAGTAAAAGATTGTTTTTTTCAAGCAGACAATATGACAGATCAGCTTGCAACACTGGGAATGCTCGTACATTATGCGCCAGATGCTAGTCAAAAAGCTTTAGAAGCCTTTGCTTTACAATGGAAGCAACATCCTGTTGTTATGGAAAATTACTTTACAATACAAGCATCGGCACCTTGCAAGACAGTGGAGCAAGTGAAAGAGCTAACCAAAAGCCCTTACTTTGAAGCGAATAACCCGAATAAGATACGTAGTGTATTCAGTGTTTTTTCTAAAAACTTGATGAATTTTCACGTTGAATCAGGAGAAGGATATCGTTTTTTATGTGATAAAATCCTAGAGCAAAACAAAGCAAATCCACAAATTGCCGCAAGATTAGCTCGTACTTTCGCACCATGGCAAACGTATGATACGCCGTTCCAAGCAAAGATAAAACCCATATTAGAAGAAATATTGCAATCTGCAGAGCTCTCACCAGATGTCGCGGAGATTGTGGGTAAATCTTTAGGCAAATAATTTACTTAGCTGTAAAAAATCCTGCTTCGCTTCGCTTGTAGCCGATCGCCGTAAACAAAACTTACAGCAACGCTAACAAGCTAAGATTATTAAACTTTCTTCAAGCAAATAATTTGCTTAGCTTTAAAAAATCCTGCTTTGCTTCGCCTGTAGCCTATATCTACAAGCTTAGTTTGTAGAATTAATATAGCTTTGATATTATTAAACTTTCTTCAAGTAAATAATTTACTTACCTACAAAAAAACCGACTGCCTTCATGACAATCGGTTTTTTGCTTTACATTATATTTATTATATAATGCCTATCCTTGCTCTTGCGTTTCCTCTGCTTTTGCGTCAGCACCGGCATTTTCTTTAGCTGCTGCTGTTAGCTTAACTTGTAAAGTCGCTACTACTTGCGTATGTAGTTTAACAGAAAACGAATAGCTTCCTAGATCTTTAATAGGAGAAAAAGCAAGCAATTTACGATCTATTTCTATATTTCCTTTAAGTAATAAATCTCTTATATCACGAGTAGTAACGGCACCGTGTAGCTTACCACTTTCGCCGGCTTCCACTTCCATAGTCCAAACTTGTGCTTCTAGTTGTTTCGCTAAAACTTGCGCATCGTTTATAGCAGCATCGCGTTTTTTTACTAACTGGCGAATCATAGCCGTAACAACGTTATTCGTTTTTCTTTCAATCACATAAGCATAGCCTTGTGGTACAAGGTAATTTCTTGCATAACCACGTTTTACTTCTATCTCATCTCCTAGCGATCCTAGTGCGGGAATATCTTGTCTTAATATAATCTTCATTCTATTCTCCTACGGTTTCAACATTAGTCATATCTTGCTGAACGTATCCTTCTGAGAAAGAAAGTAAGCCAGCATGCCTTGCTTGTTTAATAGCGCTAGTCAATTTAGTTTGCGTTCTAGCACTAACACGTGAAATACGTCTTGGAATAATTTTTCCTTTTTGCGTTAAAAATAGTTTTAAAAATTCAACGTCTTTATAATCAATTTCAGTAATACCGGCTCTCATTACAGGGCAACTTTGACGTTTTAAAAGTTCCATATATGCCGCTTTACTAACACGTTTTTTTGTTCCCATTGTTATTCTCCTAAATTTTCTATTAGTTCTGCATTTTTCTTTGGATTTTCTTTTAATTCTTGATACGTTTGTCTTGCTTTAGTAACGTCGTCAACTGAAACAAGAAACATTTTTAGAATCTGATCATTATATCCAGTTTGTCTATACAATTCTTTAATAGAATCGCCGTTCGCTTCTACATGAATAAGGTGAAAAATACCATACGTTTGGTCTGCAATTTCATAAGCTATTTTTCTTCTTCCCCACACGTCGGCATATAGTATTTTGCCGTCTTGCTCTTCTATATACTTATAGAAACTTTGCACTAAAGCCGTGCTTTCATCATCTGTCATTTTTGCTGACGTAACCATCAGCAATTCATATGTATTATTCATAATATTTCCTCTTGAGTTAATAGTCCTTCCTATGTTGGAAAGGACAAGGATTATACATTAAAACGAAAATGGACAATATCGCCATCTTGCATAATATAGTCTTTACCTTCTATGCGCAACTTGCCAAGCTCTTTAATTTTCGCCTCGCTTTTATGCGTAAGCAAGTCGTTTATATGATATACTTCAGCACGGATAAAACCCCTTTCTATATCAGAATGAATTTTACCTGCCGCTTGCGGAGCTTTGCTACCGCCTAAAACGTTCCAAGCTCGCACTTCTTTTGGACCGGCTGTAAAAAAAGAAATTTGCTCTAATAAGCGAAATCCTTCTTGTACAATCAAATCAAGTCCGGTATCTTTAATACCTAAATCTTGTAAAAATTCTTCTCTTTCTTCTATTTCCATTTGTGACAATTCAGCTTCTAACTTAGCACAAATAGGAAGAGCGCGCACGTTTTGCTTTGCCGCTTGTTCTTGCACTGCTTGCATATATTGATTTGGCTTAGCTAAATTCTCTTCCGTTACGTTCATAACGTAAAAGAAAGGCTTGCCAGTCAATAAATTCAATACGTCTATTTCCAATCGTTCTTCTTCAGTTAAATCTAAAGAGCGAACGGCTTCCCCTTGCGTTAAGCCTTCTTTGACTTTATTCCACAAAGGAATAGCTTCTTTACTTGCCTTATTGCCTTTAGCCTGTTTAGTCAGTCGATCTATATATTTTTCAACTTGTTCTAAATCGGCAAGAATCAATTCGGTTTCAATTAAGCTAATATCATGTAAAGGATCAACTTTATTTTCAACATGGATAATATTATCATCGTCAAAACAGCGAACAACATGAGCAATCGCGTTTACACTACGAATATGCCCTAAAAATTGGTTGCCTAGTCCTTCGCCTTTAGAAGCGCCTTTAACTAAACCGGCAATGTCTACTATTTCCAGTATATTAGGAATAATTTTTTCCGGATTAAAAAGAGCGGCAATTTGCTGCAATCTTTCTTCCGGCACAGACACAATAGCCGTATTAGGTTCAATCGTACAAAACGGGTAGTTTTCCGCTTGTGCCGGCACAGCGGCAATCGCGTTGTATAACGTTGATTTCCCTATATTCGGGAGTCCTACAATACCAATATTTAATCCCATAACTTAATTTTTATTTAAAATATAAAGTATAGTAAACGTTTAATTTTGAATTCGTATTGTTTTATTTTGCAAAAACATATCCAATATGGACACACTATTTTCCAACATCAAATCAATAGCTATTTGATTTTCTTGATTCGGTTTATTTAAAACATAATCAGAAACAGCTTGCTTGCCTTTTGGTCTACCAATGCCAAGTTTTAAACGAGCAAATTGAGACGAACCGCATTGTTCCATAATATTACGAATACCGTTATGCCCGCCATGTCCGCCGTTTTCGCGATATCTCATTTTACCAACAGGCAAATCAAGATCGTCGTAAACGACCAACATATCTTTAAGCTCTATTTTAAAAAAAGAAGTACAAGCAACAACAGATTGCCCGCTTAAATTCATAAACGTCAACGGTTTAAGCAAAATAAAATCTTGCCCGTTAAACTTAGATTTAACCATATCGGCTTTAAATTTTTCACGCCATAACGTTGCTTGCAAATGATTTGAAAGCAAATCAACAGCGCGAAAACCCATATTATGTAACGTATTAGCGTAAGCTTCCCCAGGGTTGCCTAAACCAACAATAAGTTTCATACAGTTTATTCTTCTGTTTCTTCTATTGCTTCGTCGTCTTCCATAGCAGCACCTTTGCCTTTGCTACGTCCGCTTATAGTTAAAATAGTAAAATTTTCCCCTTTCGTTAGCAATCTAACGCCTTCTGGCGCTGTAATGCTAGCTACTTTAATAGGCGCGCCAAAATCTAAATTAGCAGCGTCTATATGTAAAGCTTCCGGCAAATCTTTCACACAAGCTTCTACAGGAATTTGACGGCGAATGATATTAATAATACCACCAAATTTCAAAGCCGGACAATTATCCGACGGAATAATAGCTAGTGAGGTTTTAATTTTTGTATCCGGCGTTACTTCGCGAAAATCTATATGTAGTAATTTTCTTCCGTAAGGAGCTACCTGATAGTCTTGCACTATAACTTGTTTTTTTTCTTGCGTATTTTCAAATTCCAAATCAAAAACAACTGTTTTATCTTGGTTTGCAAGTAAAAAACGATACGCTTGATCTTCGCGCAATTCTACCATTTTAATGCCTTCTTTAGTCATAATAATGCCCGGCACTAAACCTTGTTGGCGAATCTGCCTTATATAGCTTTTTCCCGTTTTTTCTCGAGTTTGAACAGTAAGACCCATTTTCCTTTCCTAATAAATGATTTAAGTCAATAAATAATCAATTTTTTATATTAAAAGAATTTTATCGTTTTCGTCAAGTTTATTTATACAAATTTATATATTCTTTTTTCAAGATACACTTATATCAATTTGCATTAACAAACTATACGTATAATATAATACATTTTTTCATAAAATACGAATCGCTCTATAAATATAGGATATTATTTTAACTATTGAATAAAAATTGCAATTCAGTTATATTTTTATTAACATGTGTTTTTGCTTTATGAAACAACGCAAAAATAATGTTACATTTGATATATAATAAGGTGTATACCTTAAATTGCACTCTCAACTATATAATTACCTATGAGCAACGAAAACGATATTGATATTCAACCATTAGATAATGACTTCACTGAACAAGTGGATATTATTATTTCAGAAGAAAAAGGGGTTTTAGCTCAAAAAGAAGCTTTGCCGGAAATTTTGGGTGTAATTGCAGTACAACGCCGCCCTTTATTCCCTCATATGATTATTCCTTTAGTCATAGAAGGGACTATATACCAAGACACCTTAAAACACGCTATTAAGCACAATTCCGGGCATATTGGTATTTTTCTAGCTAAAGACACTTTTCAAGACGATAAACCGGAAGTGCACCACCTCTATCCTGTGGGAACGATTGCTAAAATCGCTAAAACTTTTAGCCAAGACGACGATTCTTCTCAAGTATTATTAGACGTTATAGGACGTATTGAAATTAATAAAGTACTCTCTGACGTTTCGCCTATGGAAATCCAACCGCGTTACATTAGCGAAGAAGAAGAACACGCGAAAGCAAATAAAAAAGAAGTTAAAGCGTATTGCCGTGAAATTATTTCTAATTTAAAAGAATTAATTCGTTTAAATCCACTTTTAAAAGAAGAAGTAAGTCAATTTGTAAACCAAATATCTATTGAAGA
>PUHO01000010.1:12070-57300 GCA_002995645.1 SAR324 cluster bacterium
CAAGACGTCCTTGCTACTTTTCCTATTACAAAAAGACTGGCAAAAGCACTTTTACTTATTAAAAAAGAGCTAGACTTAACAAGATTACAACTAGAAATTTCTCAAAAAATAGAAAATCGTATTTCAGAACATCAAAGAGAATTCTTTTTAAGAGAACAACTTAAAGAAATACAAAAAGAGCTTGGACTTAAGAAAGACGATAAAAGTCAAGAAGTAGAGAAGCTAGAAAAAAGAGCTCAAAAACTTACTTTTACAAAACTAGCAAAAGATCGTTTTGATGAAGAATTGCAAAAACTAAGGTTGCTAGACGTACAATCACCTGATTTTAACGTTACACGTAATTACCTTGAATGGATTACCGAGCTACCTTGGGGCGTCCATACGAAAGACTCTATTTCTATTGAAGCGGCAACGAAAATCCTAGAAAAAGATCACTACGGCTTACAAGACGTTAAAACAAATATCCTTGAATTCATTGCAACAATTCAAAGACGAAAAAAGACGGCAGGTGTTATTTTATGCTTTGTTGGACCTCCGGGCGTTGGGAAAACCTCTATTGGAAAATCAATTGCTAGTGCAATGAAACGTAAGTTTTACCGTTTTTCTGTTGGTGGCATGCGTGATGAAGCGGAAATTAAAGGACATAGACGAACTTACATTGGCGCTATGCCGGGGAAATTACTCCAAGCATTGAAAACCGTTAAAAGTGCAAATCCGGTTATTATGCTTGATGAAATTGATAAAATCGGTAATAGTTATCATGGCGATCCAGCAAGTGCTTTACTTGAAGTCCTTGATCCGGAACAAAACAGCGCTTTCTTAGATCACTACCTAGACGTGCCTTTTGATTTGTCTAAAGTTATTTTTATTACAACAGCAAATCAATTAGATACGATTCCATCGGCTTTACTAGATAGAATGGAAGTAATTCGCTTGTCAGGCTATATTTTACAAGAAAAGCTGATGATCGCGAAAAAATATTTATTACCAAGACAACGTAAAGAACACGGACTTAAAGCAAATGAATTGCAAATTGCCGACACAGCGTTAAAAGCCATTATTGACGGCTATGCAAGGGAAGCCGGCGTTCGTCAACTAGAGCAACAAATTAGAAAAATTTGCCGTAAAACTGTTTTTAAACTGACACAAGAAACAGATCAAAAATCAGTGCGCATTAATTTAAACAATATTGTTGATTACCTTAAAAGCCCGACCTTTACAGACGACGAGTTAACCGGCGTTGGTAATTTTGGCGTGGCTACCGGGCTAGCTTGGACAAGCATGGGCGGAGCGGTTTTAATGATTGAAGCTATTCAGTCGCCTGTTGGCAAAGGGCTAGCAAAAACCGGAAACTTAGGTAAAGTTATGATGGAGTCTGCCGAATTAGCGTATAATTTCGTTATGTCCCGAGCTAAAACTTATAAATTTGATATAAAAACTATAGAGGATAATCAAATCCACCTGCACGTTCCTGCTGGCGCTACGCCAAAAGACGGACCTTCTGCGGGTATAACGATCGCAACGGCTTTAGTTTCTTTATTGTCAAAAAAATACGTTCGTAAAAATCTTGGCATGACCGGCGAATTAAGTCTTACTGGCGACGTGTTGCCCATTGGTGGATTACAAGAAAAAGTAATTGCCGCTAAACGTGTTGGCTTGAAAGAAATTATCGCGCCTTTTGGTAATAAAAAGGATTACGAAGAGTTACCTGATTACCTTAAAGAAAATATACAATTTCATTTTGTAAAAAATTATGATCAAGTTTATAAAATTGCTTTTAAAGCCTAGTTTATTACTTTGTATTGCACTATATTTTGCATTCACTGCCACTTGTTTTGCTTTTGACCATACCTATACGGCGTATGACAAACTATTGCAACAAGCGGTTGTAATGCAACATGACGGCTCTAGTATAAATTACGCTTTATTACAACAAAAAAAGTTTACTTCAAAAATAAATCTTTTAGTTGATACTATACAAGCTGTTAAACGTAGTGAATTTAACACATGGACTCAAGAGCAACAACTTGCTTTTTTAATGAATGCCTATAATTTGCTGACAATTAAACTTATTCTTACAAAATACCCGTCTATTAAATCTATTAAAGATATAGGGAGTTTATTTTCTTCACCTTGGAAAAAACGATTTTTTCTTTTATTCAATAAAAAGCAAAACCTTGATTATATTGAACATACTTTAATACGCAAACGCTACCAAGAACCGCGTATTCATTTTGCGCTTGTTTGCGCTTCTATTTCTTGTCCCGGTTTATGGAATCATGCTTTTAAAGCCGCCACACTAGACAAAGATTTAACGACAAGAACAAAAGCTTTTTTACGTAATACAAGTAAAAATCGTATTCTTACAAGCAAGAAAACCTTAAAAATATCGCGTATTTTCAAGTGGTATGCTGGGGATTTTACAAAGAAGTACAAAACAGTACAAACGTTTATTAGTTTATATATTACAGACGATCCACAAGTTCAAAAAGCAATTGTAAATTATAAATTAGATTATTTTGACTATAATTGGGGCTTAAACACCTTGTCCCGTTCCTAATGTCGCAACAAAAAGAAATTTTACTAGTTTTACGTATTGCCTCGTTAAGAGAAACTGATTTACTTGTTTATTTTTTATCCCCTCATATTGGTTTAATTACGTCTTCCATTCGTCGCGGAAGACAAACAACAACACAATCTTCTTTCCCGTTCCAAGCCGGCGATTTTGTAGAAGTGGTTTATACGATTCCACAAAACAAAGATTTTGCTTCGATTCACTCTGTTTCACCGCATATATGGCGGTCTCGTCATAATATTTCTTATGAATCTTTAATCTTTGAAAGTTACATTCTAGAACTGCTTTACTTATCAATTAAACCAAATCAAGAAAATAATAACCTCTTTCAATTTTTACTAAATCAAGAAAATAGGCAATATGAAAAACAACTCTATTTATGGTTATTTTTATGGCATTTACTAGATCAACATGGGATTCGCTTTGACTACACACAGTGCGCTCAATGTCACGCTCCTTCTTATATGGTTAACGACGATTTGTCTTTACGTTTTCGTAAAGTTACCTATCACCTAGATCAATTTCACGGCGTTTTATATTGTTCCCTTTGCCAAAACACAACAAATTTAATTTCACCGGCAGCTATTAAATTATTTTATCTTAGCGAACAATCTAATAATTGGAATGCATTACGTAAAGTTCCCTTAAATTTCCTATTGCAAAATATAGATTCTTTATGCAAATATATACATACTATTTTAGAATTAAGTCCTAAGTCTTTCGCTTCTTTGCTAAAATACAAATAATTATATTGGCTTACCTTTAATTTATACTTTTATACCCTATAATGAAAAAAACTTTCGCTTTTCTAGCGCCCTACGTCTGGCGTTATAAACTTCTCTATTTCATCGGCGCGTTGGCTATTATAGCTACCAACTTATGCTACGTTTTCGTTCCTAAGTATATAAAAAAAATCATTGATATTTTTAATAGCCACGCCACGTTAGCGCAAGAAGTAACAATATATCAATATGCCGGTATGATTATTATTCTCGGTATTGGTATTTTAATTTGCCGCACTGTCTCAAGAATTTGTTTCTTTAATCCCGGGCGTTTTATTGAGTTTAATATTAAAAATGATACTTTAGAGCATCTTACGTATATGCAAAAAGATTTCTTTGAAACCCATGCTTCAGGAATGATTCTTTCAAGAATACAAAACGATATTAACGCCGTACGTTTGCTTACCGGTTTTGGCATGATGCAACTAATAAATATTATTGTTGTTTTAGCTGTTATTCCCTATCAAATGGTAGCGATTTCCTTGCCTTTAACTTTATATAGCTTGCTGCCTATTGGTCTTGTTTTTATGACTGTTCGCATTGTGGCAAAACGACTAGCTAAATTGATTCGCACAAGAATGCAAACAATGCGTCTTTTTTCTAATTTCATTTTATCCTCTTTATCCGGTATTGATATTGTAAAAAATTATATGATAACTCCATGGTGTCACGCTAAGTTTAATAAGATTAATCAAACCGTTGCTGATTTAAGTATCCGCAGCGCTTTTTTACGCGCCTTTTTCATGACTTTAGTAGGTAACCTTGAAAACTTAATTTTATTAGTTGCCTTATCCATTGGTAGTGTATATATCATGCATAATCAACTTTCTATTGGCGATTTAATTGCTTTCATTAGCTACGCCGGATTTATTACCATGCCCATTATGGGGACAAGTTGGCTTATCGTTGTTCTTGCAAGGGGCATTGAAGGTTCTAATTCACTAGAAGAAATGAGAGTGCAAAATATTCCCCCTGTTGCCGTACGCGATCAAGAACCGGCGCCTTTAGGTGAGTTTAAAGAACTTCGTGTGCAAAATCTTTCTTTTGCTTATCGCGATAACCTGGTGCTAGACAATGTTTCTTTTACTATCAAAAAAGGCGAGTCTGTCGGTTTATTTGGGCAACTTGGATCAGGCAAAACAACATTAGTAAACTTGTTAAATCATTATTTATCTATCCAACCGAATACTATCTTTATTAACAACGTAGACATTGCTACTATTCCGCTTGAACAACTCCGTTCGTATATCCGCACAGCAAGTCAAGAAACTTTCTTATTTGATAACACGGTAAAAGAAAATATTTTATTAGGTTTAACAAAAGAAGAAAGAGAAAAAGTAGACCTTAAAGAAATACTGCGTATGAGTGCTATGGATAAAGAAATATTACGTTTTCCACAACATGAAGAAACATTGGTAGGCGAAAAAGGATTAATGCTCTCTGGTGGACAGAAACAACGTTTAAGCCTAGCACGCGCTTTCATTCGTCCTTGTTCTTTATTAATCCTAGACAACATACTTTCTGCAGTAGACACAAATACAGAACATTTTTTACTACATGAAATTAAACAAAAAACAACTTCAGAAAGTCAGTTATTAATTTCTCATCGCGTGCAAGCAATGGAAGATGCAGATAAAATCATTGTACTAGATCAAGGAAGAATCGTAGATCAAGGAACCTTCCAAGAATTATACGCTCGTCCCGGTCTTTTTAGAGATACTTGTAAAATACAACTAGACAAAACGGACTTACCACCAATACAACCATCGCTTAGCACTACGTAAAATACTTAATTTACCACAATATCATGGCAGAACAATCAACTAAACAACTAGGTAAAACGCAAAAAAAGAAGCCCTCTGAAACGCCGCGTTTATCAAAGAAAGAACAATATAAAAAAGATTGGAAGCTACTTAAGCTTTTATTTCGGCATTTTATACCACATAAAAAATTACTCATCATCAGCGCCATTTGCGCGCCTGTTGCCATTGGGGCAACTGTAGTCGCACCTTGGCTTACACAAAGGATTATTGATAACTTCATTATGCCGCATCACTTTGACGGCATATCCGTTTGGATTGAACTACTTGGGGTAACTGTTGTTGTTTCCTATTTATTCGACGCGGTTTATACTTTTTCTTTGCAAAAAAGCGGGCAACTTGCTTTAACTGATCTACGTTTTACGCTGTTCCAACATAGTTTGAAATTAAAACGAACGTATTTTGATTACCACCCGGTAGGAGAAACGTTAAGCCGTATTACTAGCGACGTGGAAGCACTCGGCGAAAGTTTAGGAATCGGCGTTATGAGTCTCATTATTGAGTTAATTAAAAGTGTCGCTCTTGTTAGTTTTCTTTTTTATTTAAGTTGGCAACTAGCTCTTATCTTGCTTTTTGTTGTTCCCGGTTTGTACTTCCTAATTAGCCGTATGCGGACTAAACTGCGTGCCTATTACGATATTACCCGCGAAGGTTTAGCAGATGCAACAGCATACTTGCAAGAATGCTTACAAGGCATGAAAATAGTACAACTATACTTAGCAGAAAAAGAAATTATCAAAACTTTCAAAAAGAAAAACTACCGTTTCTTACATGCGCAAAACATGTCCAATCTCTATGACGCTTTAATTTATTCTTGTGTAGAAGCGATTATTTTAATCACCTTAGCACTGATTATTTTTGTTGGTACGAAAAATTTACTTAGCGGCGCTTTAACTGTGGGGATTCTTGTTGCGTTTATTAATACGTTAAATCGTTTATTCTCGCCAATACGTGAATTTGCACAACAAATTGCATTAATCCAAAGATCACTCTCGGCACTAGACCATATTAACCTTTTATTACTAGAAGACGTAGACGATCAAGCAACGCAAGAACAAGCATTCCAAGGAAAAATTGAATTTGAAGAACTTGTTTTTAAAAACGTTAGTTTTGCATACGTTCCCGGACAACCTGTACTTAGAGATATTAACTTTACTATTAATAAAGGTGATAATATTGCCTTAGTAGGGGAAACCGGATCAGGCAAAACAACTATTTTACAGCTTTTAACACGTGCCTACACACAGTATGAAGGATCTATTCTTATTAACGGAGTGGAGCTTGCAACCTTGCCTAAGAGTATATTAATGCAAAATATGACTATTATGTCGCAAGACGTTTTTCTTTTTGAAGAAGATATTGCTTTTAATATTTTACTAGGGAGAAAAGGGCTAACTCTTGATAATGCAAAGCAAGTAGCACAATTAATTAAAGCCGATCAGTTTATTAATACCCTACCTGATGACTATCATCATGTATTACAACACAACGGCAGTAATCTTTCAGCCGGACAAGCACAATTATTGTCTTTTTGTCGCTCTATTGTAGGAGATAATGAACTAGTCTTACTTGATGAAGCAACTAGCTCAGTAGACTCTATTACGGAAAACCTCTTACAAGAAGCAACTAATATTTTATTTCAAAAGAAAACGACAATCACTATTGCACACAGATTAAGTACTATACAAAACTGCGATAAAATTCTTGTATTAAAACACGGTAAAATTATTGAACAAGGAACGCATCAAGAATTAATTAATCAAAAAGGCTTCTATTTGTCTTTAGTACAATCATTTAGCAAAGAAGAAGTATAATAAACTAATTAGCATTATGTTAAAAAATAAACGTTTTTTTCTTGGGATTACAAGTAGCATTGCTTGTTATAAAAGTATTGAACTCATACGTCTTTTACAAAAACAAGGCGCCGTTGTCCAAGTTGGCATGACAGTTAACGCAACTCGTTTTATTCAACCTTTACTATTGCAACGTATTACAGGACGCGACGTATACGTAGATATGTTTGACAAGACAAAACAATCTATTGAACATATTAACGCAACAACGAACCTAGACGGCTTTATTATCGCACCGGCAACAGCTAATATACTTGCTAAAATAACGCACGGCATTGCCGATGATTTTGTTTCTACTGCCTATTTGAGTAATACAGCACCTGTATTCCTTGCCCCGGCTATGAATACGCACATGTGGCAAAACCAAGCAACGCAAGATAATATGCAAATCTTACGTAAACGCGGCACACAGTGTATTGGTCCGGAAAGTGGCGAATTAGCTTGTAAAGTAACCGGCATTGGTCGTATGAGCGAAGCGGCAACTATCCTGCAAGCCATACAAGACTACTATCATCAATCGCAAACATTGGCGAACAAACAAATTTTAATTACTGCCGGCGCGACTAAAGAAGCTATTGATCCCGTTCGTTTTATTTCAAACCATTCATCTGGGAAAATGGGCTTTGCATTGGCGCAAGCTTGTATTGAACAAGGTGCGAACGTTACTTTAATCACTGGGCAAACACACTTGCAACCGCCTGTTGGTGCTAATACAATTGTAGTACAATCAGCTAACGAAATGTATACGCAAGTAATGCAATATGCCGATCAAAACGATATTATTATCAAATGTGCCGCAGTAAGTGATTATACTATTGCCAATCCGGCATCGTTTAAAGTACAAAAACAAGATTCATTTACTTTAGAGCTAACAAAAACAAAAGATATTTTGAAAGAGCTAGGGAACAGCAAAAAAGCTTCTCAATTTTTAGTTGGTTTTGCCGCGCAAACAGATGATATACTTACTTATGCAAGAAAAAAATATACAGAAAAAAAGCTAGATATGATTATTGCTAATCAAGTAGGCAAAAAAGATACCGGTTTTTATAGTGATACAAATCAAGCGACTATTATAACGGCTAAAGAAGAAATAGCGCTTCCTTTATTACATAAAACAGAGTTGGCTAAAGAAATTGTGCGTTTGATCGTCAAAGAATATAAGCAAAAACTAGCTTGTTAAATACTAATTTGTTGCCATGTGTGAGGGTCGTGCTTTCTCATTCCCTTGCGGGGCTTATTCTATAAATACAATCTGTTTAGAAATCGGGTGAAAGTGCCGGCTTTCATTCCCTTGCCATGTGGGAGGTTCGTGCTTTCTCATTCCCTTGCGGGTATTCTTCTATAAAGATAATCTATTTAGAAATCGTGCGAGTGCGCCGGCTTTCATTTTAGAAATCGGGAGAGTGCGCCGGGTTTCATTCCCTTACGGGTAGTTACTATAAAACTAGCTTGTTAAATACTAATTTGTTGCCATGTGTGAGGTTCGTGTTTTTTTAACCATAGGTTTTTTGCATACGCTTGCGGGTATTCTTCTATCAATACAATCTATTCGCAAGAAGTCAGGTAACGAAATTCATACTAGTAAATATTATCTTGCTGATATGTTGCTATAAAAACTAGCTTGTTAAATACTAATTTGTTGCCATGTGTGGGGTTCGTGTTTTCTCATTCCCTTGAGGGTATTCTTATATAAATATAATCTGTTTGGAAGAAGTCAGGTAACGAAATTCATACTAGCAAATATTATCTTGCTGATATGTTGCTATAAAACTAGCTTGTTAAATACTAATTTGTTGCCATGTGTGGGGGGCTCGGGCTTTCTCATTCCCTTGCAGGCATGCTTCTATAAATAGCAGATGATGATGCTCATGGCTATCAAATGCTTTCTCATTCCCTTGCAGGCATGCTTCTATAAATACAGTCTATTCGCAAAAAGTAAGGTAACGAAATTCATACTAGCAAATATTATCTTGCTGATATATTGCTATAAAAATTACCTTGTTAAATACTAATTTGTTGCCATGTGTGGGGTTCGTGCTTTCTCATTCCCTTGCGGGCATGCTTCTATAAATATAATCTATTCGCAAGAAGTAAGGTAACGAAATTTATACTAGCAAATATTATCTTGCTGATATGTTGCTATAAAACTAGCTTGCTAAATACTAATTTGTTGCCACGTGTGGGGTTCGTGTTTTTTTAACCATAGGTTTTTTGCATACGCTTGCGGGTATTCTTCTATAAATATAATCTATTCGCAAGAAGTAAGGTAACGAAATTCATACTAGCAAATATTATCTTGCTGATATGTTACTATAAAAACTAGCTTGCTAAATATTAATTTGTTGCCATGTGGGGGGGTCGTATTTTTAGCCATAAGCTTTTTGCATACGCTTGCGGGGGTTATTCTATAAATATAATCTATTCGCAAGAAGTAAGGTAACGAAATTCATACAAGCAAATATTATCTTGCTGATATGTTACTATAAAAACTACCTTGTTAAATACTAATTTGTTGCCACGTGTGGGGTTCGTGCTTTTTTAACCATAGGTTTTTTGCATACGCTTGCGGGTATTCTTCTATAAATATAATCCGCTTACAAGAAGTATTAAGCAATAATTTAATACAACTAATACAAGGCGACGCAGTACAATAGCAAGTATCAATTGCCTCTACGTTAGCACATTGTAATAATGCATTTTGTTCGGCATGAATAGCATAACAAGCATCTAAATTAGTCCCGGATAAAGCAGTAGCAGCAGGGCACAAAGCCTCGCCCCCACCGTCAAGACAATGATCAAAACCTCTTGGCACACCGTTATACCCGGTAGCAATAATATGTCCTATATCGTTAACCAACACGGCGCCAACTTGCCTTCTATGACAAGTCCCACGTTTCGCCACTAATTGCGCTATTTGTAGAAAATAATTATCTCTTGTAATACGTTTATCTTCCATAGTTTTTCCTATTATGAAATATAAAATTATTTTGCTTGTAATAAAGCTTGTCTCATAACTTCCAATGGCGGCGTTATTCCTGTCCAAATCTCAAAAGCAATAATCCCTTGATATAACAACATTTCCATGCCGCTTTGCGTTTGCTTACCTAGTTTCTCAGCTAATTGCAAAAGTGGCGTTTTAATATGATAAATCACGCCTATTACATACGTTGCTTTTTCTATTTCCTCTTGCGTTGCCGATAAATTAGCATCATGCCAACCGACTGGCGTCATGTACTTCACTATGAAATATAAAATTATTTTGCTTGTAATAAAGCTTGTCTCATAACTTCCAAAGGCGGCGTTATTCCCGTCCAAATCTCAAAAGCAATAATCCCTTGATATAACAACATTTCCATGCCGCTTTGCGTTTGCTTACCTAGTTTTTCAGCTAATTGCAAAAGTGGCGTTTTAACATGATAAATCACGTCTATTACATACGTTGCTTTTTCTATTTCCTCTTGCGTTGCCGATAAATTAGCATCATGCCAACCGACTGGCGTCGTGTTAATTAAATAACTATATGCCGGTACTTCACTTGGATTTACAAGCACCTTTACATGCGGGTAATATTGCTTCACTCGCTCTTGTATAGTCACTGCCTGCGCTTCGTCTATATTTTTTATAATCACACTAGCAAAGCCGGCTTCAGCTAAAGCAGGGATAATAGAAGAAGCCGCACCACCGGCACCAATCACAAGGGCGCTTTCTCCTTTTCTATTCCAACCTTCACTCTCTATCGCTTTGACGAAACCCGGTCCGTCTGTGCTTTCACCAATCCACTTTTGCTCTTTATAGGCAACTGTATTCACTGAATTAGAAGCTTTTGCCATTGGCATTAACCTATCTAAAAAAGGAATGATTTGTTGCTTAAACGGCGCGGTTATGTTAAAACCTTGTACGCCAGCAAACGAAAAAGAAGAAAGCAATTTTGCAAAATCCGGTGCTTCTTGGTTTTCTATATGAAAAGGAACGTATATACCTTGTATGTTTTCATGTGCAAACGCAGCATTATGCATATACGGCGATTTTGATTCGTCTACCGGATTACCGATAATGCCGTATAATTTACTTTTTCCACTAATATTACTTGCTAAATTAACCATATCGCCGTTAGATGAAACAAATTAAGATAAATGTAATTCTTGTTTAAGATCCGCTACTTTATCTGTTTTTTCCCATGTAAATTCAGGCAATTCTCTTCCAAAATGCCCGTATGCTGCTGTTTTTGCAAAAATAGGACGTTTTAAGTCTAAACTTGCTACAATCCCTGCTGGCTTTAACTTAAATATCTTACGTATTGCCGCAACCGTATCAGTCTCTTCCACTTTACCGGTACCGAAGAAATCTACTTTAATAGAAACAGGTTCTGAAAAACCAATAGCATAAGCTAGTTGCACTTCACAAGCGCTTGCCGCTCCGCTAGCGACTATGTTTTTAGCAATATAACGCGCCATATACGCAGCAGATCGATCCACTTTAGACGCATCTTTACCGGAAAAAGCACCGCCACCATGTCGCGAAGCACCGCCGTAGGTATCTACAATAATTTTTCTTCCTGTTAAACCGCAATCCCCTGTTGGACCGCCTATAACAAAGCGACCTGTTGGGTTAATTAACCAGCGAATATCATCGTGCCATAATTCTTTTGGAATGACTTTCATAGCCACTTTATTTTTCAAATCGTCAAATACTTGCTCTTCAGACACTTCTTCAGCATGTTGGAAACTTAGTACAACTGTATCTACTCTTATAGGGCGATCGTCTTCATATACAATAGAAACTTGCGCTTTACCGTCAGCACGCAAATAGGGTAATATATTTTCTTTACGTTGCCTTGACGCTTCTTGCACTAAACCATGTGCTAACGTAATAGCTAACGGCATATACGTTTTTGTTTCGTTAACTGCATAGCCGTACATAAAACCTTGATCGCCGGCACCTTGTTCTTTATCTTTTCCTTCGCCAACAATCACGCCTTGCGCAATATCAGGCGATTGTTCATGTAAATGAATCTCTATTTTACAAGTATTACCGTCAAAGCATTTTTCCGGCGAATCATAGCCAATACTACAAATTGTCTCTCGTACAATACGTTCAATATTCAGTTTTGCTTTTGTTTTTATTTCTCCTGCTATAATGACTAAATCTTTTGTAATTAAACATTCACAAGCAGATCTAGAGTCAGGATCTTGTTGCAACATAGCATCAAGAATCGTATCCGATATTTGGTCGGCTATTTTATCCGGGTGCCCTTCGGCAACCGATTCAGAAGAAAATATATATTGTTTGCTCATTAGATAAATAGAATAAAAAAGTTAAAGCATATTTATATAACCTATCTTTAAAAGTAAGCTTATAAAGTAAAGTAATATTATAGTAAACATAATGACAAATATTATCAAGCCCCTATTTATTCAATCTATATTTTTCAAAATCTACGGACTAAATCGCCTCTTGACTTGCTAAGCATAAAAAAATTAAAATAACACGTTTATTAAATACATAATTATTTGTAACTTATTTTGCCTTTACTATGGTCGCACCCAATCTATCGTTATCATCTTACGCTTTTCACCTTCGAAAAAGTATATTATCTGAAAACAATACGCATTGGCATGCTTCTTTTCTTGATTTTTATACTCGTGCCATAGATCCTTTAAAAAGAAAAAGATTACAATATAAAGACAAGTTTGCTATACAGTTTCTCCAAGCTTTAGCTTTATCGCTTTGTAATAATCCTAATCAAAATTACTACGCAACAACACAAGGGCAAGGTATTTTTCAAAACTTGCAAGAAATCATGTATACGATTGCGGCTATTTGGTTTCCTGAGTTAAAACAATTTCCTTCTATTACTTGGTCAAAACACTTTAGCACAACAAAACTGGGACACTATAACGTTAAAAAAAATCAAATCGTTATCTCTTTACTTTTTGATTCACCAAGTATACCTGCTGACATTTTGTATTTTTTAGTTTATCATGAATTACTACATAGTGTTATTGGCGTTATACGAAGCCAAGGGAAACAATATGCGCATACAAAAATATTTCGTCAAGAAGAACGGCGTTTCCCTTATTTTCAAACAATGAATAAACGTATCCAAAACTATATTATTTCATAAAATATAACATGTTCCTTGCTTTTGAAACTTCCTGCGATGATTCGGCAGTTGCTTTACTTTCCCAAGACGGGCAAGTTTTAAGTCACAAACTAGCAACACAAATCAAACAACATGCAAAATACGGCGGTGTTGTCCCTGAAATAGCATCACGACGCCATTTAACTAACTTGCCCTTAATTCTTAACGTTATTCAAGAAGAATATCCTTTTTCTTTAGACGAGTTAACTGCCGTTGTGGCGACGAATGCGCCCGGACTAGTGGGGTCTTTACTGATTGGTCTTAGCTATGCAAAGACAATCGCATGGTTAACTAAAAAACCGCTTCTTGTTGTAGATCACCTTGAAGGGCATCTATTAGCGCCTTTTTTATCACATACAGACCTTTGCTTCCCTTATCTTGCTTTAATTGCCTCAGGTGGACATACGCACCTTATTTTAGCAAACGATCTAGGTGACTATCGCTTATTAGGAAGAACACTAGACGACGCACTTGGCGAAGCTTTTGACAAAGTTGCTAAAATGCTAGGTCTAGAATATCCGGGCGGTCCTATTATTGAAAAACTAGCCGATTTAAACACAGAGCCCTTATTGCCTTTACCTATGCCTTTACAAAAAGAAAAAACTCTTAACTTTAGTTTTTCCGGCTTAAAAACAGCAATTAGAAAAATAATTGTAGAACGCGATTTATATAATGAAAAAAATAAGCTCCTGTCTTTATCTCAATTTCTTGCGCAAGCCGATTTAGAAACAAAAAGAAAAACTTGCCAAATTGCCGCAAGTTTCCAAGACCTAGCTTGTCGCATTGTAGAACAACGCTTTACGCAAGCTTGCAAGCAAACTAACGTCCGTCAAATAGCATTAACCGGCGGGGTGGCTTGTAATAAAAAATTACGTGAAACGCTACAAAATTTTGCAAATAAAAAAAACTTAAAATTCTTTGCCCCGCAACCGTCTTATTGCACTGATAACGCGGCTATGATAGGATTTAGCGCTTATATGAACTATAAACGTAATATCATTATGCCAGTAAATCCATTAACTGCCAACGTAAGCTCTAAAAGTAAAATCAGCAGTTTACCTATTTCTATATAAGGTTATGAAATCACATAAATCAATTAAATCCACACTAGTATACGGCATTATCTGGGGGATTCCTGCTATTATATTTTGTACGCTTGTTATTTTACTTCATAACAATTTACAAGCACCTAAGCAGCATAAAGAACAACAGCAAACAACTGATTCAAAACAAGACGTAAGCCTATCGCAACAGGAACAATGGGATCGCGTTAGCCCTGCTAGCTTGCCGCCAAAAGAAATAAATTCATTTATCCAACAAAAAAATAAAAAATGGATTATTCAAACTCATAGCTTTCCTTTAAACGATCCGGAAACGGCTAAAGTAATGGTTTTACTACATAAAAGAACAATACATTTACCTATTTTTACGAATACAACGCCGCTTTGTTCTCTTGCAACACCTGATGAATTTTCTTTACATTATAAGATTGTTACACATAACTTAAATCAACTTTCTTTTAGCAAAGTAAACGAAGCTTCTGTCGCTTTACAAATTCAATCCTATCCTACTAGCAAAATCCAAGAAGCCTATAAACAACTTAACAGGTTAACAGAAAAAGGATATTGCGCCTATTTAACGCACAGTAAACAACCGTTAATTAAAGGGAAAAATACAAAACCGACAAATTATATTTTTCTTCGTGTTGGCTTTTTTATTTCTAGAGTAGACGCGTTTGCTACGCAAGAAAAACTATTGCAAGATTTTCCGGAAATACAAGCAAAGAATAAAAAACTATGGCTAGTCTATACGAATACAGAAGAAAAAAACCTTGAATTAGTTAATTTTCAAAATGAACGAAGTTTGCCTGTGTATGCTTATTCAAAAAAAACAACTAACTTTAATAGCTTTTTGCCTTACCTTGCTAATATTAACGATCCGGCGATTTTTGCATTTATTACCCAAGAAAAAAGCAACAAGGGCTATTATTATAGACTCTATATAGGGCAATTTACTTCTGCCTATATAGCAAGAGTAGCTATTCGAAAATTAAATAAATCAATAAGGCACCCTCTTTCTTTCTCTACTGCTCATTATAATCATTCTATTACGACCCTAGAAAGAATAAAACAAGAGGCAATAGAAAAGCAAAGGCAAGAGGAAGAAGCACAAAAACAGGCAGAGCAAGAAAAGCAAGAACAAGAGCAAGAGCAAGAGCAACCGACTTCACAAGAAAAGCAAGAAGCAACGCAACCGAATCAATCGCAACCGACTTCGCAAGAAACACAAGAAGTAACGCAACCGAATCAACCGCAACCGACTTCGCAAGAAAAGCAAGAAGCAACGCAACCGAATCAACCGCAACCGACTTCACAAGAAACACAAGAAGTAACGCAACCGAATCAACAGCAACCAACTTCGCAAGAAACACAAGAAGCAACGCAACCGAATCAACCGCAACCAACTTCGCAAGAAAAGCAAGAAGCAACGCAACCGAATCAACCGCAACCGACTTCGCAAGAAAAACAAGAAGCACAGCAACCGAATCAACCGCAACCGACTTCACAAGAAAAGCAAGAAGTAACGCAACCGAATCAACCGCAACCGACTTCACAAGAAACACAAGAAGCAACGCAGCCGGAACAAACGCAACCTACAGAAAAAAAATAAAAAAAATGCATATTAACTATAGACAATAATAGTTTATACATTATACTTTTAATATAAAGCCGATATAGCTCATCTGGTAGAGCAACACTTTCGTAAAGTGTAGGTGGCCGGTTCGACTCCGGCTATCGGCTCAAATCAACATAATGCAAAAATGCGTATTGTCCTTTTACAATTAAATTATCTTGTTGGTAATATACTGCCTAATTTTGAGTTAATAAAACGGCATATCTTGCAACATCAAGACGCTGATTTAATTATTACCTCCGAACTAGCCGCAACAGGCTACCCTTTACAAGATAAATTATTACATACTAGCTTTACGCTAGCTTTAACAGACGGACTGCTTAACTTCGCTAAAGAAATAAAAGACCTCCCGCCCGTACTCTTAGGCACGCCTTTTCCTTTAGCAAATCAAAAAGAAAATTACGGCAATGCCTGTCTTTTTCTTCATCATGGCAAAATTGAAAAAGTACTATATAAAACGCTTTTACCAAACTATAACGTATTTAACGAAGCAAGGTATTTCCACGTACCAACGCAAGACGCGCCAATTATTAACCTACAAGGTAAACGTATAGGCGTAACTATATGCGAAGATATTTGGTATACCTATAACCCTACTTTATATCACACCGATCCACTAGCTAAGTTAACAAATCAAAACCTTGATTTACTTGTCAATATAGCGGCATCGCCGTTTCATTACCAACACCATGAAACGCGAATCAAACAAATCAAAGAAGCAAGCGAACGCTTACAATGTCCCGTTGCCTATGTGAATCAAGTAGCAGGGAATACAGAATTGCTTTTTGACGGACGATCTTTAGTATACGATACAAAAGGTACTATTCACGAAGCCGCTTGTTTTGCTGAAGATGCGCTTGCATTTGACTTAGCAAAACCAATCAAACAAAAGCAACCTAACTACACACAAAATGAATTATATTGGAAGGCGTTAGTTTTTGGAACGCAAGACTATTTAAGAAAAAACGGCTTTACTAAAGCAGTGCTAGGGCTTTCCGGCGGAATCGACTCGGCTCTTTGCGCGGCAATTGTAACGCACGCTTTAGGAGCGAACAACGTGCAAGCCCTTTTGCTTCCGTCTGTCTATTCATCGCAATCTAGTATAGACGATGCTTTAGCGCTTGCTAAAATATTACAAATCAAAACGCAAACCATTCCTATTAACGCTATTTTTACGTCTTTTCAATCTTCTTTAGCTATGCAAAAAAGCTTGACTGAAGAAAACTTGCAAGCACGTATTCGCGGTACTTTATTAATGTCCTTTGCAGCAGAAACAAATAGTTTACTCGTAACGACAAGTAATAAATCAGAGCTTGCAATTGGCTATTCTACGTTATACGGCGATTCATGCGGGGCTTTGTCTTTAATTGGCGATATATGGAAAACGGAGGTTTTTAGTCTAGTTCAATGGTTAAAAGACGAAAATATTGTAGCAATCCCTGAAAATATCCAAACCAAACCGCCGTCAGCCGAATTGCGACCAGATCAAAAAGATACGGATTCCCTTCCGCCTTATGCTGTGTTAGATCCGATTTTATATGCTTTAATTGAAGAAAAGGCAACTGTACGTTCTTTGATTCAACAAGGATATGATGCGGATATAGTCAAAGAAATAGTACGTAAAATAGAAATTGCTGAATTCAAACGTTTTCAAGCCGCACCCATTTTGCGAGTAGCTAAACAAGCACTTGGCACAAGCTGGCAAATGCCTTTAGCGTCGGCAAGTACTTGGCATATATAAGCAAACTTAATCTTTTGTTTTATTATATTGGCAAATATGGGGAGTAGCAAGCCCGCTAGTATAACACTTGGCACATATAAGCAAACTTTTTTACTATAGTCTCTATATTATGGCAACCGTGGAACGTACCTAACCCGCTAATTATAGCACTTAGCAATATTAACAAACTTAACTATTTGTTTTTACTATATTATAGCAAAAATGGGGAATCCCTAGCCCGCTAGTATAACACTTGGCACATATAAGCAAACTTTTTTACTATAGTCTCTATATTATGGCAACCGTGGAGCGTACCTAACCCGCTAATTATAGCACTTAGCATATATAAGCAAACTTAATTTTTTGTTTTTACTATATGCTCTATAAATTCGCGCGCTTCTTTTGTTTGCGGATTAGTAAAAAACGTCGTCGTAGAGGCACTTTCCACTATACGACCGTTAGCCAACAAAACAACGCGATTTGCCGCCTTTTTCAATAAATCCATATCATGCGAAGAAAAAAGTATGGTTACCTTTTTTTCTTTTGAAAGCGTCATAAACAAGTTTGCCATTTGCGTTGTCAAAGACGGATCTAAAGCGGACGTTGGTTCATCTAGCAATAAAATTCTTGGAGACGGCGCTAATGCTCTTGCAATAGCCACTCTTTGCTTTTGACCACCAGATAAAGAAGCAGGATACGTATTGGCATGCGCTTCTATTTGCAATAACGCTAGCAATTGTTTTGCTTTTTCTTCAACAGCTTCTTTTTTTTCTTTCAATACTTTACAAGGCATATACATTATATTCTCTAATACGCTCATATGAGGGAATAAATTGAAATGCTGAAAAATTAGACCTGTTGACTCAGAAAGAATAAAACTACCGGACGTCACTCTTTCTATGCCGTGTAAACATTTAAGCAACGTTGTTTTCCCTCCACCGGAAGAACCAACTAAAGCTACGATTTCCCCTTCGTCTATTTCTAGATCTATGTTATCTAGGATAAGATTATCACCAAATTTCTTACAGAGTTGCTTAATACTAATCATATTGCAACCTCTTTTCAATGCATTTTGCGCCATAACTTAAGCCAATGACTAAAATGTAATAAATAAAAGCGGCTAATAACAAAGGCGGTAAATAGCTATAATATTCAGCGCCAAGCAAGCTAGCTCTTCGCATAACGTCTAATCCGCCAATAGTGGAAATTAAAGCCGTGTCTTTTAATAAAGTTAAACTTTCATTCACTAACGCCGGGAAGATATTACGAAAAGCTTGCGGAAATATAATATCTTTCCACATTAAAAAAACAGGTATATGCAAAGCTTTCGCCGCTTCAAATTGCCCTTCGTCTATAGATTGAATACCGGAACGAATAATCTCGGCAACATAAGCAGACGAATTCAAAGAAAAAGCGGCAATCCCGGCTGTTAACGCAGATAGGTTTACCCCAATCGCATAGGAACTGCCAAAGTATATAATAGAAAGTTGCACTAGTAACGGCGTTCCGCGAAAAATAGAAATATAAAACCGAATCAAACAAGAAAGGCTTTTAATTTTGCTACGTGAAAGCAAGCTAAGAGCAATTGCAAATAGCAAGCTAAGACACAAGGCAACCATAGTATACAGTAAAGTAATGGGGATACCTTGCAAAACGTATACAATATTACCCCAATTTAAAACTGCTGATTCCGAGTTAAAATCCCATAAGCCAAACATACTTATCCATTATAGTATTATAAATTAATAACTATTTACCGATCCATTTAGTGCGTAGTTTAGCAATAACACCTTTATTTTTTAAATAACGAATCGTGTTATTAATGGACGTAAGTAGAGGCGATTTTTTTCTTAAACCAATAGCGTATCCCGCTTGCATGTTACTAGGATAGGCTTTCAAAGGAATAGGCGTATATTCTACTGTTTTATTACGTTCTAAGAAAGATTTGCCTTGTACTGTTTCAATAATAACAACTTGAAAATGGTTTGTTTCTAGTTCTTTAAATAATTCAGGCACGCTGTCTATGGCTACTAATTCAAACTTATTCGCTTTTTGAAAATACTTGCCTACATTAAACATAACCGAACCGGTTTCCGCACCAACACGAAGATTTTTTAATTGGCTAACCTTGTTAATTGGTTTTTTCTTTAAATATAAAAAAGAAAGGGTTGGAGTATGATAGGTATCTGAAAAGTCAATACTTTTCTTTCTTTCTTCTGTAGAAGAAAGGGCGCTGATAATAATATCAATACGATTTGTTTTTAAAGCCGGGATTAAAGAAGCGAACGGGATATTGTGGATTTCCACTTGTCTACTCAAACGTTTTCCTATGGCTTGCGCTAGATCTATTTCAAAACCTTTAAGTTTGCCTTTATCTTGAAAAGAAAAAGGTGGATAATCGGCAGAAGTACCAACACGTAACACACGTGTTTTTGCTTGCACAGCACTTAGGCAAAAAATAGAATATATAGTTATGCTTACAAATAAAATAATAATTTTTGTTTTCATTGTTCCCCTTTTATAAAAGTTGCTATATTAATCAAAAAAAATCCGGACAAGTAACCACGTCTTCATCTTTATAAACTTTCACAACACCCCATGAACGATAAGCAAAAATTTGATTATCACGCTTACGTAGGCAAGCCGGATACCATTCAATAACATCTTTTCCCAAGATAGTACGAATAGGCGTTCCATGTTCTTTTAACCAATACATTTGTTGTTTTCTATCATTTTCAGCTTTTCGTTGCGCTAAAATCTGACTTTCAGCGGAACTCATGGCAGCCAACGTACTTACATTAACTGTAACAAACAAAAAAACAAATAGAAAAAAAATAGTTTGTTTTATCATAATATTATTTACTAGTATCAAAGTTTAGTTTGATGGTTCCGAATCTTTTAAATAGGCATATTGTTCCGCATAATACTTAATACGTTCATATGTAATTTTAAATCCTTCTTCTTTCAAGGTAAGAAGTTTTTTGTCTACTGCTGCGGCTTGCGCATCAGAAGAACAATACCAACGTTTATTATTATTGCATTTTTCTTGTTCAGCAAGCTTGATTGACGCTACATTAAAAAACATAAATATAAACAATAAAATACTATTGCGATAATTTTTTATCATTTATGCACCTGATAATAGAATGTAATTATAATATATAGACGAAAAACTATATTTATAATCAAGTTTAATATATTTTATTTTTGGTATATATGGCAAGCTAATTGTCTATTTTTATCTTTATAATGTTGTAAGACTGGCGTTTCTTTGTTGCATAAAGCAAAGGCTTCAGGACATCTATGAGCAAAAGGGCAACCTTGTTTATTTTTATGCCTATCAAAAGCAACTTCCTTTGTGACTACCTTTTTTTGCGGTTTTGTGTAAGCCGGAATAAGGATAGAGTTATGTAGCTCTTGCGTATACGGATGTAGCGGGTTCGTGTATATTTCCTCGCTTGCGCCGGTTTCTAAAACATGTCCTTGATACATAACAATAACGAAAGAACAAAGAAAGCGAACAACATGTAAATCATGAGAAATAAAAAGATACGTAATATCTAATTTATTTGCTAACTCTTTCATTTCATTTAAAATCTGCGCTTGCATAGAAACGTCTAAAGCCGAAACCGGTTCATCTGCAATAATTAATTTAGGTTTTAATATTAACGATCTTGCAATTAAAGCTCGTTGCCTTTGTCCGCCGCTTAGTTGATACGGATAGGCAAACTTTCTATCTAAAGGAAAATTAACAAGCGACAAAACTTCTTCCATTCTTTCTTGTATTTGCTTGTGTGATAATTTTTCTATAATACGTAACGGCTCGGCAAGGGAATCACTGATTTTCCAACGTATGTCAAACGCATCTAGCGGATCTTGAAAAATCATTTGCATTTGCTGGTATACCTCTCTTCTTTGCTTTGTCGTAAGGTTACTTATTTCCTTTCCCTGCCATGTAACAACGCCTTTATCTGCTTTAAGAAGTTGCATAATTAACCTTGCAACCGTTGATTTTCCCGAACCGGACTCGCCAACTAAGCCAACGTTTTGTTTATGTTCGATTGTGAAATTTACATTATTCACCGCCCAAAAGAAATCTGATTTGAAGCCTAACACACTTCGTTTAAGACTAAATTTTTTACTTAAGTTTTTTGTAGTGAGTAGTGCTTCCATTATATTTAACTTCCCATTTCTTCGGCAACGTGGTAACAAGCGACTTGATGCTCTGAGGTTTTGTTAATAGATTGCATTAACGGCATTTGTTCATGACAAATTGTTTTTGCATACAAACAACGATCAACAAAAGGGCAACCTTTAGACCGCTGATTTAACGGCGGGACTTGCCCTTCAATAAATTGCAGCCTCTCTGTGTTTTGTACTAAACTTTGTACTGATTCAAGTAATCCTTTTGTATAAGGATGTTTTGCATTTTCAAACAGGTTTTTTGTTTCTGCTACTTCCACAATAAACCCGGCGTACATAACGGCAACTGAATCGCACGTATACGCAACAACGCCAAGGTCATGAGTAACCAATAAAAGAGACGTTGCTTGTTCTTCTTGCATTTGTTTTAAAAGGTCTAGGATTTGTTTTTGCACCGTTACGTCTAGTGCCGTTGTTGGTTCGTCTGCAATTACTACTTTGGGATAACAACAAACTGCCATGGCAATCATAATGCGTTGTTTCATTCCGCCGGAAAGCTGATGAGGATATTTATTCATTATTTCCTCTGCTGACGGCATACCTACTTTATTTAACCATTGTATTGCCTCTTGCCTAGCTTCGCGTTTATTCATTTGCAAATGAAGTATTAATATTTCCATCATTTGCTTGCCAATAGTTAAAACCGGATTTAACGAAGTCATTGCGTCTTGAAAAATCATAGATATAGCTTTGCCTCTAACCTTCCTAAAAGCAGATAAAGGCAAATCGGAAATAACTTCTCCGTCTAGTGTAACCGTTCCGCTTTCTTGGAACATAACGTTATTTGGCAATAACCTTAACAAAGCTAGCGTGCTGATCGTTTTACCACAACCGGACTCCCCAATAAGCCCAACTGTCTTTCCTTTTGGAATAGTTAAATTAACGCCTTTTGCAATATATAAAGATTGCTGTTGCAAGCGAATAGATAAATTAGAAACAGTTAACATAGTTATATATATAAAATCAACTTGCTACAATAGTTTGTAAAAAATGAAAAAAGTATTGGTTGTTTTGTTTTTTTTGTAATGATATTATTAAGAACTAAATGTTTTAACATATCATTTTCTTACTTCTAAAAGTATGGCAACACAACGTAAACAAGCTAACGATTATCTACGTATAGCAAAACAACTATTACAAGAAAATAACGTCAATCAAGCTTTACTCGTTTTGCACGAAGCCGAAAAAACAATAAAGGATAATGCAGCAATCCTGTACTACATTGGCATAAATTATCACAAAAGCAAACAATTTGCAAATGCTAAAAACTACTATTCACAATCTTTAGTAATTAAAGACAACGTTTTTACTCTTTTTTGTAAAAAATGAAAAAAGTATTGGTTGTTTTGTTTTTTTTGTAATGATATTATTAAGAACTAAATGTTTTAACATATCATTTTCTTACTTTTAAAAGTATGGCAACACAACGCAAACAAGCTAACGATTATCTACGTATAGCAAAACAACTATTACAAGAAGATAACGTCAATCAAGCTTTACTCGTTTTGCACGAAGCCGAAAAAACAATAAAAGATAATGCAGGAATCCTGTACTATATTGGCATAAGTTATCACAAAAGCAAACAATTTGCAAATGCTAAAAACTACTATTCACAATCTTTAGCAATTAAAGACAACGTTTTTACTCTTTTTGGATTAGCTCAAATTAAGTGGCAAGAAGAAGGAGCGCAAGTTGCTTTGCCTTTCTTTCGTCAAATTATCGAACAAAAAAAAGCTAACCTTACCATGCTGATTGAATCTGCAAGAGCCGCTTTAGAAGCTTCGTTTTTTAATGAAGCAAGAGCTTGGCTTAATTTAGCTTTAAAGCAAGATCCGCAAAATGATTTTATTTTCTTTCTTTTTGCGGCAAGTTATAGCATGGAAGAAGAATACCAACAAAGTCTTTCTTTTTACAAACAAGCTCTTATATATAACAAAACAAATGCGCTTTATTGGCATAATTACGCTTTTTCTTGCGTCCAGTTAAAACAATATAACGAAGCTTTGCAAGCATATAACGAGGCTATTAAAATCCAACCGTCTATTGCAAGCTTAAGCGATATTGCCGAATTATATATTAAATTAGCTAATCCGGAAAAAGCATTTTCTATATGGCATCACTGTTTCATAAAAGAAAAAAATAATATAGAAACATGGCAAACCGTATTGAATTATAGTGAAGAGTACACACAAGAAGTGCATAGACTGCTTGTTCTTGCACCAAATGAAGTATTGCAATTAAGTAAAACTAAACTTGCCCTTGCTCTTTTTTACGAACAAAAAGGGCAAATCGACTCGGCTATTCAAATCAGGCAACAAATAGTAAAAACAAAGCCTAATTTGCAAAAAAATACAATACAACTTATCTGCTTGCTTTGGCAAAATCAAGAACAAGAATCCGCGCTTGCTTTGCTTGATCAAGCCATATTGCCTTTATATCAAAAAAGCTTCCTTTGTTTGCGTCTTGCCCAGTCTTGTCAAATACAAAAAGATCAGCTAACAAGTGCGAATTTACTAGAAAAAAGCATAGACTATAACAAGCAAAACCATACTAGTTGGCTACTACTTGGCTTACACAGTTGGAACGCAAAAGAATATCAATCTGCTGCGCTTTGCTTTATTAAAGCAAAAGAAAAAGCGTTAACGATTCCTTTTGAAATCAAGCAACTTTTCATTATTCTAGTACAACAACAAACAAACGAATTTATTACACGTCAATTCTTTCAAGCTTGTATTATCCCTTTTTATTTTCTTGATAATACCATATGGACTGCATGCATTACTAAAGAGCTCTCTCAATTTACGAACCTACTTTATTTCTGGCTAGCTCACGCTTCCCAAGTACAGCGATCTTTTTATTATGCTCCGCTTGTTTCTAGATATAAACGAAAAAGCAAACAATCTTTATATTGTACGTCGCCTTGTTTTTCTTATAAAAAGAAACGACAGTTAAAAAAAATAAATCTATATCATTAGTAACAAATTCAAATTATATATACTATAGTAATCTTGTAAATTTACATATTACATGATATGCTAACGTATCTTTAATTTTTATTTATACTTCCCTATGTTAAGGTTATGTCCTCTTTATCTAGTACTGAAAATTTAATAACTATTTTAGCGAGTCAATCTCCGTCAAGAAGCGCCTTGCTTAAACAATGCGGTATTAAACATAAACAAGTTTCCCCGCTTGTTATAGAAGCTCCGTTCAAAGAAGGTTCGGCTAGCGATTTTGCCATAGAGTTAGCTTTTCAAAAAGCATCTAGCTTAGTTAGCGATTTTCCTTCTGCTTTTATTATTGGTGCCGATCAAATTTTATTGCAAAACGGTAAAGTTTTTTCAAAACCGCAAAATAAACAAGAGGCAATTACCCAACTACAAGCTTTGCAAGGAAGAGAGCACACGCTATATTCCGGGTTGACTTGCTTTTATCGCGGTAAATATTACAGAGATAGCATAATTAGCATTATGAATATGCGCGAGTTAACTGATGAAGAAATTTACGGCTACATAGAAAAAGAAGACTCCACAATAGCTTGCGGATCTTATTTATATGAATCATTAGGATTGACTTTATTCTCCAAAATAGAAACCACCGATCCTAGTGCGATTCTTGGGCTTCCTTGTACTACGTTAATTGCTATTCTTAATAAACTGGGATTTAGCCCTTTAGTCTAACAAAACTTAAGTACTGCTCATGAAATTTAATAGAAGTTTACTTATATTTTTAATCTATTTCTTTTTACTTTCCACTGCCTTTGCAAAGACAAATACGCAAGCACAAAAAGACAAAAGAAAGGAACTAGAATTACAATTACAAATAAAGCAACAACAATTAGCATTACGTAAACTAGACAAGCAATTACAAGCAAGCGATCAAACAACAAAAGAAGAAGAAAAAACACCTGTTACAACTAAGCCCGAATCCGAAGAAAGTGAAGCATTTAATCCCACTGTTGGGATATCAGCGCAACTTCCGTTTATGTTTACAATGAATCAAAATCTAGCTAAGGCAATAGGAGTCCCAAAAGGTGGAACTATACAACTTCTTTTCCCTAAAATACATCTTGCCGTTAGTTACTCTGCTTATTACACACAAGCCGAAAATACTAAGCTTAATCAATTACATCAACTCATATCGCAAGAAAGAGATACCTATCCGGAAGCTACAAACATAATAGAATCAGGAATAACAGCGCGAACCAAGGGAAGCATCATGTATCAGCTGGCGCAAGTAGCGGTTATAGCACCGATTTTCTCTAGAGCGCATTTAAAATTTGGCGTGGGCGTAGGGAGCTTTTCTAGTGAAGATTTAAATATGAAGGTCTCTATACAAGAACAAACTTACAAAATAGGCGATCTTATGCCAAGCACAAAGACTACGACACTCGTTGCCGCAAAAATAAAAAACGATAAAGCTATGAGCCTTGACATAGGATTCAATTATGCTGTTGCCCAGTATTTTGGCATTGACATAGGCTATTCTCTTATTTATGCAAAAGTACCGGTAGTATTGTCTATAATGGGCAATAAAGAAGAAACAGGCTATCAATCAGTCTCGTCTAATGTTTTTACTGCTGGCACAACTTTATTTTTCTAAACTATACTGATGAAAATACGTACTATTATATATTTATTCTCTTTATGTTTATTACTTGCTTTTTCTCAAAATGCTTTTGCCGCAACAAAAAAAGCAGACAAAGAAGCAACGAAAACAAAAAACACGCAAAGCGACAAAGTAGCGCAAAAATCAGCTAAAGTCAAAGAGTTACAAAAACAGCTAGATACATTAAATAAAAAACTTAAAGAAAAAAAATCAGCTAAATCGCAAAAACTACAAGAACAGCTAGCTTCATTACAAGAAGAAGTCAAAATTAAAAAACTGCAATTAAAAATTAAAAAAGCGAACGAAGAACTGCAAGCAATAGAACCGGCAAAGAAAGAAGAGGCAGCTAAGAAAACGTCTAAACATAAAATTGCGTTAGGCTTTCGTTTTCCTGTAGTTAATAAATTAAACAACGATATAGGGGAACAACAAGGAAGAGAAAAAGGGGTTACAATTGATCTGCTCTTTCCTACGGCGAATGTTGTATTAAGTGTATCTTACGTTCATACAAAACTAGAATATAAGGATACTAATAAACTCGTTAAGCTTCTTGCTAATGGAGCTTACTTTGATGATCATGCGACTATAAACATTAAGAATAAAGGGGATTTGCATTTAGCTGCTTTACATCTAGGCTATATGGGGAATCCATGGAGTGATAACCGATTTAAGATCCTGATCAGCGGCGCTTTTGGCGTGGCAAGGTTACTCGGGTACCGCTTACGCACTACATTTGATCAATATAGCGTGCCAAATATATATTCTTTTAGCGATACTGGCTTTATACAAGGAGATGTTGGAATGGCATATCAAATCTTTGACCTCATGGCACTTAATATATCATATCAAATAGCCTATACTCGTTTTACCATACAACGAGGCAACAAGGATTCCAATTATGATTATGAGGCAGAAGAATTGCCGGGAAATGTATTACCTTTATTAGATCAACGTTTAAGTTTAGGAACTACCATTATTTTTTAGAAAAAAAACAAAAGACAACCTAACAAATATCATTTTTTTCTTGACAAACAAAAAAGTATGCGATTATACTTAAAGATATAGTTGGGCTGTCGCCAAGCGGTAAGGCAACGGGTTTTGATCCCGTCATTCCCAGGTTCGATCCCTGGCAGCCCAGCCACTAAAACTATACGCGGGAATAGCTCAGCTGGCTAGAGCATCTGCCTTCCAAGCAGAGGGTCGCGAGTTCGAATCTCGTTTCCCGCTCCAATCTAATTTAATATAGTTTTAGACTACCCCTACATCTTTTCTCTCCACTTGCCTTTTTCTTTTATTAAAGAAACTAATCTTGCAAACGTCTTGTATTTTCTGTGTCGTCGCTTCCATATCATACAAAGTTCTTACACATGAAGGGCATGCAATATAATCGGCAATATACCTTTTCAATCTTATAGCTTGTAATCAAAAGAAAGCATTAACTTAGTTTTAGATCTTTTCTACCTACTTGCCTTTTTCTTTTATTAAAGAAACTAATCTTTCAACCGTTTTGTATTTTCTGCGTCGTCGCTTCCATATCATACAAAGTTCTTACACATGAAGGGCATGCAATTTACCTTTTCAGTCCTGTAGCTTGTAATAAAAAGAATGCATTAGTATAGTTTTAAATCTTTCCTACCTACTTGCCTTTTTCTTTTATTAAAGAAACTAATCTTTCAAATGTCTTGTATTTTCTGTGTTGTCGCTTCCATATCATACAAAATTCTTGCACATGAAGGGCATGTAATATCACTTTTCAATCTTATAACTTGTAATAAAAAGAATGTATTAACATAGTTTTAAATCTTTTCTACCCACTTGCCTTTTTCTTTTATTAAAGAAACTAATCTTTCAACTGCCTGTTCTTCTGGTATACCTTTTTGAATACATTGCCCAAGATAATATAAATCTATTTTATTCGGCGCCGCACCAACATAGCCAAACTCTGCGTCTGCCATTTCGCCAGGTCCGTTTACAATACATCCCATTATACCAATTTTCACATCTTTCAAATGTTTTGTTTTGTCTTGTATTTTCTGTGTCGTCGCTTCAATATCATACAAAGTTCTTGCACATGAAGGGCATGCAATATAGTCGGCAACGTACCTTTTCAATCCTGTAGCTTGTAATAAACATTGTATTCTTTCTATCATTGGCAATGTTAGATTAGCCGGCAATAATATAAAATCAATAAGCCTTTCGCTTAATATCGCCGCTAACTCGCCTTGCTCTAGTAAAGACATATCGCTTGTAATCACAAGCCCAACCGGTGCCTTTGCTTGTTGTTTGTAATAAAAAGAACGTAATTGATATAAAGCCGAAGGAAAATAACAAAGTAGTACCTCTTCGTCTTGAGCAATAGTTGCATCAGTAAGCGCTTTGATAAGATAACGATTGCCTTGCCAAATTAAATGCGTATCTGTTTGTTTATATATAAAATCAGATATACTTTCACCTTGCACAATCATATCTTGGCTTGTACCAACAAGAAATTGATTTTCTAGGTTAATATCACCAAAAAAACAAGCCTCTTCTCTTGTACGAATAAAGTGTAAAGACCGCTTCCATTCAACAGGGTTACTCGTTCCTTGTCGCGAGGCAAACGTATCTCTAAACGTATACGCAACCGGGATTTCATCTAAACTAGCGCCTGTTAAAGAAACGCGTATAGTATCACCTAAACCGTCTAGCAATAAAGGAGCAATACCACTTAAGCCTTTAATTTCTCCGCTGATTTTGTTACCTGCTTCTGTAACGCCAAGATGCAAAGGATATACGCGCGTTCTGTGTCTTTGTTTTTCCCACAGTAAACGATATGCTTTTTGCACTATCATTGAATTAGAAGATTTCAACGATATAATCGTATGATAAAACGTATTTTCTTCCAATATTTCTATAGCTTCCAAAGCGGACTCAACCATGCCAATAGGCGAATCGCCATATTTTTGAATCATACGTTCTGATAAAGAACCGTGATTAACGCCAATACGAAGTGCTGTATTATGTTTTTTCAAAGCAACAACTAATAAAGCAAGTTCTTCTTGCAAACGTGCTTTGCCTTCGTCAAAAGAAATAGCTTGTTGTTTACGATTTTTAGAGGTGTCCGTAAAATTGCCGGGGTTAATGCGAACTTTCTCAAAAAGAGAGGCGGCATTAATAGCTAATGTAGATGAAAAGTGGATATCCGCAACAAGAGGAACGTTAAGCCCTTCTTGTTTCATATAATGGCGAATGAGAGGGACTGCATCTAGCTCTTTTTGCGTTGGCATACTCATTCGTATCATTTGGCAACCTGCTTGTACTAACGCATGAATTTCAGCACAAGCATCTTGCGTATGACTGCAAGGGTTTACCAACATAGATTGAATGCAAACAGGATTGTCCCCACCAATACGTATATTACCAATAGGAACTATTTGCGTAGTGACTTTAGCGCGTTCTAAAGGATAAGAAAGAATTTCTGTCATGCATAAACTTCAGTTTAGCTAGCTTGTCCTTCTTCCGGTTTCGCTTCTATTTGCTCGCCGTCTTTATCTGTAATAGCTTGCTGCTCTTCTAGCTCTTCTTCCGGCACAATCGGTTCCGGCGCTTCTTCCAATATCTTAGGCATAATCATACCCTCAACATATTCGTAATGCGCTTTTGTGATTTCATTATGTTTGCCTAAATTGCCAACTAAAGCGGTCTTACCTTGTGCTAAATCTTTTGCTCGTTTCGCAATAATCAAGACTTTTTCAAAAATGGTAATTTGTTGCTCTTCATCTATAGGGCTATCACTTGTATATTCTTCAATCAAATCTAAATAATCCATATATTTCCTTAACTTTTTAATTCGTCTAGAAGTGTTTCTGCCGTAGCAAATTGAGCACTATTTGGGTATTTCTTTCTTATTACTTCAAGTTGAGCAATGGCTTCTTTCTTTTTACCTTGCGCTTTATAAAACTGCGCCGTTTGCATCAATATAAAAGCCGTTCTTTGTTTTGCCGGTATTTTCAAAATAGTATCTAAAGCTTTTTCTTTTTTATTATTATCAAAATAAAAATTAGATAATAAAGAAATACCTAGTAAATAAAAACTATCGTTTGTTGAAAAGCTTTGTACTGCTTGTTTCAAAGATTGTTCCTCTTTATCTATTTGCTTATTTTTTTGATAAAACCCGGCTAACCTTAAAGAAGCAACGCCCGATTCTTTTGTACCTTGGTATTTTACAACAAAGTCTTCCAGTTTTTTTGTTATTTTAGCTTCTACTTCCTTTGTATCACCTTGCGTTGATAAAGGTTTTTCTATTTGATATAAAGCTAAGCCTCTTTGATAAGCAAGATGCTCTTCATATTTAAAATAAGCATACACACTACTAATGATAGCAAAAGCAATAATACAAATAATTAATAAAATAACTCTTCTTTTATAAAACCAATTAACAAGGTTATATAAATAGCTATCTAGGCGTTTTTTTTCATTTTCTAGCGTTTCTTGTTCATTTTGATTTATTGCTAAATCTGCCGTAGTTTGTTCTTTAGTACTCATATTTTTAAATAGTAATAATACTTGCGTTAGTTGTTTATATATAAATTTGACTCAGTTTAGCATAAAATAAATTAAAAAAACAAGGCTAATCTACAGACTTGCGTAATTTTTTCCGAGTTATTTAAAATCGCCTCTACTTCTTGTAATTTTCTTTCTGTTAGAACAGGAGTTAAAATTACATAATGCATTCTTTGATCTGGCAAACTATATTGTCTAATATATTTTGGAATAATACCTTCTTTCTCCACTAGTTGGATAATTTCCTCAAATACGCTTGCGTTATCTTCCGCTTCCACGCGAATATAAGCGGCTTGTTCTCTTTCTTGCAATGGCGTTATGTTAATTTTATCTAGTGAATAGGGCGTTAAATAGTTGCGATTTTGTACGTAATTAATCAAATCGGCAACAACAGCCGACGCTGTTGGCAAAGCACCGGCACCGGCACCGGAAAGCAAAATATCACCAATCGAATCACCGTGAAACAAAGCGGCATTTTGGACGCCTTGCACACTATAAAGCAAACTTTTTTTAGGCACTAACGTAGGTTGCACGCTTGCTTCCACTTTATCGCCAACTTGCCTTGCTTTTGCTAGTAAACGAATGGCATAACCCATATTTTGCGCATATTCAAGATCGCATAAAGATACTTTACGAATTCCCTCAATAGGAATATCGTCTAAAGAAGTCACCCCTTTGTAAAGCAAGTCAATTGCAATAGCTAGCTTATGCGCCGTGTCATATCCGTCTACGTCAAAACTAGGATCCGCCTCAGCAAAGCCAAGTTCTTGCGCATGTTGTAAAACAGTGTCAAAATCTCTTTTTTCTTCTAACATAGCGGTCAAAATATAATTTGCCGTACCGTTCAAAATACCGTACAGCTTAGTAATAGGCTCACCGTTAAAAGAAGTATGTATAGCGCGAATAATAGGAATCGCCCCGCCAACGCTAGCTTCATAGAAAAACGCCGCTTGGTTTGCGTTAACAGTTTGAAATATTTCAGGAGCATGCTTTGCAATTAAAGCTTTATTCGCCGTTATAACAGCTTTTTTATTTTGCAACGCTTCCATAATTACATCTTTTGCTAAAGTCGTTCCGCCCATGAGTTCCATGAAAACGTCTATAGAAGAATCTTGCAATAAAGTTTGTGCGTCAGTGTGCAAAGGAAAAGAAAATCCCGTTTGCTTTGCTTCTGCGGGAAGAACAAGCGCCCCGGCAATTTCAAAAGTAAATCCGGTTGTTTTTTCAATATAAGCTTGGTGTTGTGATAAATAAGAAACAACGCCCTTGCCAACCGTTCCAAGACCAAATAGTCCAATACGTATTTTTTTCATAAAATTAAAGTAATATATCTAGTAAAATAATAAAGTTAAACAGGTTATATAATTCTACTATAACAAAAAAAAACAGTCTCGTAAATAGAGGCGAGCAACTTAACCTTTTCTGCTATATTGACTCTAGTTAAACTTATTATTATACTACAAAAATCAAGACATTGTATTATACAAAATTATTTTTCACTAAACGTACTATGGCAAGCACAAAAGCAACGCTCATTCTTTCTGGATTAGGTCTAAATTGTGAAAACGAAACGGCTCACGCTTGTAAGCTAGCCGGCGCTTCCACTGTTGACGTTGTTCATACTTTAGCTTTTCTTCAAGGACAAGTAAACTTGAAAGATTATGATTTTTTATTACTCATTGGCGGTTTTCTTGACGGCGATTATCTTGGCTCTGCACGTGTGGGGGTCAATCGTTTTCGCTTTCATACCGGAGAAGCTAACGTACAATCTCAATTTACGCAATTCATTGCAGAAGGTAAGCTTATACTTGGGATTTGTAACGGGTTTCAACTTCTTGTTAAACTTGGGATTTTACCGGATACGAACGTAGCTTTTAAAACGGCAAACGTATCTTTAACGCATAACGATTCGACTCGTTTTGAAAATCGCTGGTCTAATCTTGCAGTCAATCCCGATTCGCCTTGTATTTTTACTAAGAATATAGATCAAATATACTTACCAATACGACATGGCGAAGGTAAACTTGTTGTTACAGAAAAAGCTACGCAAAATTATATTTTAGAAAATAATTTGAACGTACTTTCCTATGCTGACGTGCAAGGAAACATAACTAGCCAATATCCGGATAATCCTAACGGTTCTTGGGAAAACGTGGCGGCTTTAACAAATACGCAAGGAAACGTGCTTGGCTTAATGCCTCATCCGGAAGCGTTTATTCATTATACGCAACATCCTGATTGGACTAATTTGCCTTATAGCGCTAACGAAGAAGGCGCCGGATTACAGTTATTCAAAAATGCATACACTTACTTAAACAATTAATTTCAAATTTATACTTATGCTCTATTTTGATAATGCCTCTACAACTAAACCTACTAAAGAAGTTATAGAATTTGTTTACCAACAAATGCAAGATATATTTGCAAATCCGTCTAGTACGTATAAGCTAGGCGTCAAAAGCTATTTACTCTTAGAAGAAGCAAGGACTAAGCTTGCCGCTTTATATAACATTAAGCCAAGAGGCGTTATTTTTTGTAGCTCCGGAACAGAGAGCGACAACCTTGCCATTAAAGGTGTAATGCAAAAGTATACTAGCGGGAATATTGTAGTTTCTCCGCTTGAACACGCCGCTATCCAAGAAACAACGGCATTCTTACAAAAACAAGGTTTTGAAATACGCGTTCTTTCTGTATCACCTACAACCGGACAAGTAGATCTTGCTGATTTACGTAGTAAGCTAGATAAAAATACACGGATTGTTTCTGTGTTACATGTACATAATGAGACCGGCATTTGCCAAGATTTGAAAGCTATTCATGACGTCATTCAAGAAGCGGATACACATGCTTTATTTCATAGTGACGGCGTACAAGCTTGCGGAAAAATAAAAATAAATCTAGAAGAGCTTGGCGTTGATCTATACAGCATTAGCAGCCATAAAGTACACAGTCTACGCGGTGCCGGCGCTTTATTAATGCGACAAAAATTTGACCTTGTACCCTTAATTCACGGTGGCAATCAAGAATACGGGCTTCGTAGTGGAACAGAAAACTTGCTTGCCATTACGGCTATGATCAAATCCCTTTCCCTTCTAGTGGAAAAGCAACAAGAAGATACAAAAACAGTGCAGGATTTTAGAGATGCTTTTCTAGAAGAATTAACAAAAGTGCTACCAACAACAAAAGCCTTGCTTTTTGAAAATCAAATACCGCACGTTCTATCTTTAAATATTCCACCAGTACGCGGGGAAGTATTACTTCATCACCTAGAAACAGAGGGTATTTATATCAGCACCGGTAGTGCTTGTCATGCTAAATGTAGCGATTTATCAACCGGCTTAACTGCGCTCCATTTAACAACAGAAGAAATTCGCGGCAACATACGGCTTTCTTTTAGTGCCGATACGTTACCACCTATTACGGAAGTGCCTCATATTGCTTCTCTTTTCAAGAAACAATATGATATTATCACTTCCTAATACGTCCTATTTTCGTAAGACTTAACTTAGCTCTTTAGCTAGCATTTGATCGCAAAATTCCCTTGTGGTTACTTGCTTTAATTGCTTATTAGAGAAAGCACCTAAATCCGACGTTGTAACACCGCTAGCAAAAACAGAAGGTATTTATAGCAGCACCGGTAGTGCTTGTCATGCTAAAGAAGAAATTCGCGGCAACGTACGGCTTTCTTTTTGTAACTTGCTTTAATTGCTTATTAGAAAAAGCACCTAAAGCCGGCGTTGTAACACCACTAGCAAAAACAGAAGGTATTTATATCAGCACCGGTAGTGCTTGTCATGCTAACAGAAGAAATTCGCGACAACGTACGGCTTTCTTTTAGCGCCGACACATTACCACCTATTACGGAAGTGCCTCATATTGCCTCTCTTTTCAAGAAACAATATGATATTATCACTTCCTAATACGTCCTATCTTCGTAAGAGTTAACTTAGCTCTTTAGCCAAGTTAGCTAGCATTTGATCGCAAAATTCTCTTGTTGTAACTTGCTTTAATTGCTTATTAGAAAAAGCACCTAAATCCGGCGTTGTAACACCGCTAGCGAAAACGGAAAGAATGGCTTTTTGTACTAAATCTGCTTCTCGTGGCATGTTAAAACTCATACGTAACATCATCGCTATAGAAGCAATACTAGAATAGGGATTAGCAATTCCTTTGCCCGCTATATCCGGCGCCGAACCGTGCGAAGGTTCATAGTAAGCTTGCGTTTTCCCCATACAAGCAGAAGGCATTAAGCCAAGCGAACCAAGAATGCCGCCGGCTTGATCGCTTAAGATGTCACCAAACATATTCTCCATAACCATCACGTCAAACGAGCCTGGTTTCAACGATAACGCCGTTGCAGCAGCGTCAACTAACATGTGCTCTACTTCTACGTCCGGGAAATCTTTTGCCGTTTCTTCTAAGATTTCATTCCACACTATACTTGATAAAAGCACGTTACTTTTATGAATGTTACAAAGTTTTTTACGTCGCTGGGAAGCGGCCTGTAAAGCGGTAATTTGGATATTTCGGATTTGATCTTCCGTATAATTTAATTCTTCGGTCACCCACCTTTTACCGTTTGAATCGACACCTCTTTTTTTCTCTCCAAAGTAAAGCCCGCCAACGAGTTCCCGTATCATTAGCAAGTCAATTCCATTGCCTACAACTTCTTTTTTTAGTGGTGAAAAGTGAGAAAGTTCAGCAGGTAACAAGACCGGACGGAAGTTAGCATAGGTTTGCAATTTTTTTCTAAGAGGCAGCAAAGCCCCTCTTTCCGGTCGTTCTTCTAGTGGGATTTCCTTTGTATCTTCAAAGGATAAGCCTATAGGACCTTTGAAAATAGCGTCGGCATTTTCACAAGCTTGCTGGGTTGCGAGAGGAAAAGAAGAACCGGTAACAAAAAAAGACGAAGCGCCAAAAGGCATAATTTTGTAATTAAACTTAACGTCCTGTTTTTCTGACAAAAAGTCAAACAATCTAGCGACTTCCGCCGTCATTTCAGGACCGATTCCGTCCCCTTCTAATAAGACAATTTTATATTCTTTTTTCATATCCTATACTCTTATACAATTTATATTTATGATTTTATTAAGTTTTAAGCAATTCCTTGCTTATGCAATTTGCAAATCAAAACAACAAACCGCGACTGATACACTGTAAAACAACGTCCTATTTTTTGACAAAAAAGTCAAACAAGTTAGCAACTTACGCTGTTATTTTAGAACTGATTTTGTCCTCTTTATAAGCGGACAATTTTCTATTCTATGTTATACGTCTCTAGTTTTACTATGACAATTTCTTTATTTCTATCTGATTTTATTTAGTTTTAAGCAATCTCTTGCTTATGCAATTTGCAAATCAAAACAACAAACCGCGATTGATACACTGTAAAACAACGTCCTATTTTTTGACAAAAAAGTCAAACAAGTTAGCAACTTACGCTGTTATTTTAGAACTGATTTTGTCCTCTTTATAAGCGGACAATTTCCTATTCTATGTTATACGTCTTTAGTTTTACTATGACAGTTTCTTTATTTCTATCTGATTTTATTCATCTTTTAGGCAGTCTCTTGCTTATGCAATTTGCAAATCAAAACAACAAACCGCGATTGACACACTGTAAAACAATATCCTATTTTTGACAAAAAAAGTCAAACAAGTTAGTAACTTACGCCGTTATTTTAGAACTGATTTTGTCCTGTTTTATAAGCGGACAATTTCCTATCCTATGTTATACGTCTCTAGTTTTACTATGACAATTTTTTTATTTCTGCCTGATTTTATTCACCTTTTCAGCAATTTCTTACTTGTACAATTCGCAAATCAAAACAACAAACCGCGATTGATACACTGTAAAACAACGTCCTATTTTTTGACAAAAAGTCAAACAAGTTAGCAACTTACACCGTTATTTTAGAACTGATTTTGTCCTCTTTATAAGCGGACAATTTCCTATTCTATGTTATACGTCTCTAGTTTTACTATGACAATTTCTTTATTTCTATCTGATTTTATGCACCTTTTAGGCAGTCTCTCACTTGTACAATTTGTAAATCAAAACAACAAACCGCGATTGATACACTGCAAAACAACGTCCTATTTTTTGACAAAAAAGTCAAACAAGTTAGCAACTTACGCTGTTATTTTAGAACTGATTTTGTCCTGTTTTATAAAGTAAGACAATTTTGTATTCTTTTCCCGTTATTTAGACAATTTTGTTATGCTATTTTTTGTCTTTTTGCCTTTTTTATGAACAAGACAATAACAGGTCTATTTAAATTCTAAGCTTGCTAAAAAATTTTGCTAAATTTCCCGCTTCCAAAGGAATAAATACAACTTACTTAAAATACACAATCATTTAGAATCAATATTATATTCTTTTTTCGTTGTTTATTCAATTATGTTACTTTATTTTATTTGTTAATTCCCTGCCTACTTTATGAAGCAAGACCACATAAAAAATAATCTCTTACTTAACACAACCTAACCTTTTGATAAAATTACCATTCTCAAAGAAACAAGCATAACGTACTTAAAATAAACAACCATTTAGAATCAATATTGTATTCTTTTTTCGTTGTTTATTCAATTATGTTACTTTATTTTATTTGTAGTAATTCCTTGCCTACTTTACGAATCAAAACCACATAAAAAAACAAGCACTTGCTAAATATGACCTTGCTTTAAGAATCGCTTCGCCATAAAATACAAGCACTTGTTTAATATCGTCTTAGTTCGTTTGAACCTTTTTTATAAATAAGACAATTTTGTATTCTTTTGTCGTTATTTATACAATTATGTCACGCTACTTTGTTTTCTTTTTAGTCGCGTCTTGCCCTTTTGTTTCTGCTTTATGAATTAAGATAACGGCGCGTCTATTCAATTTCCAAGCTTGCTCCGTGTTCCCTTGCATTGCCGGTCTTTCTTCGCCATAAGATACCACCTTGATTTTATCAGTAAAAAAACCATACTGAACTAAAGATCGCTTAACGTAATAAGCACGTCTTGCTCCTAGCGCTAAATTATATTCGTTTGAACCTCTTTCATCGGCATGACCTTCCACTTTCAACGTATAATTCTCTTTATGCATCAGTGGAGAATAAACCTTTGATAACTTTTCCGTTTCCGAAGGAATAAGCGTATCTTCATCAAAATCAAAATAAACAATCGTCGGGTCAATACCGGCATTCATATAGGTTGCGTCCATATTTGTAATTTGCTCTTTTTTTGATACTGATGACGGCGAGGACGACGAAGACGACGGATCTGTCTTTTCAATCTTGCCAACATGATCTTCAATCTTTAAATTCATGCCTGTAAAAAATTCTTTCCCCTTTGATTGAACGTACACAACAAAATATTGTCCTATTAACTTTGTATTTGCTTGCAAAGTAAAAAATAAATCTTTACGATCACTATATTTTACACGTGCTAATTCTTGCCCTTTCGTTTTGCCGTCCGAACTCCAATACACAATCATAGAATCTACAGTTGGAAAATCCGGCATACTACGAACGTACAAATCCCCTTGTATTTCCCCAAGATCGGCATCTAAATCGTTAAACTCTATGGAAGCCGTAGCAAATGCTTGCTGACTCACTGCTGTTTGCTTCGCTGCGCCACCACATGAAACAAGCAAACCTAAACTAATTAAAGAAAGTAATAAAATAAAAAGATACTTGTTCACATATCCTCCAAAAAATGTTATGTTAAAAATAGATGTCAATCTATATAAAAACGTGATATATTGCAATTTTTAAATAAAATAACTAGGTTTTACTTGTGTCCCGCTTTATTTCATTCTTATTGCAAATAAGCAATTTTAATACCTTTCGCAAAATAGCTAGCACTTTTCTTACGGCTTTATTATTTCTTGCCGGCGGATATGCTTTGCTATTTAGGAATAAAGATATAAAATCTTTTTCTTTTATCAATAAAGACGAAGAGGAAGAATAAAAAATATTGATATTATTGCCTTTTAGAAATTTTTCCATTGGAAAGATTTTCTATAAAATGACGGCAATCGTTTATATTGTTTTACGTACCAGTTCAAAAAATCTTCTGTTGCTACATTAGCGTACCCTTTACCGCGAACCTCGCCGTAAGCTTGTATTTCTTCATGTAAAAACAAATTTGTCATATATTGATCACGTGTGTTCTTTGCAATAATAGAAGCGGCCGCCACAGCCATACAGGTTTGATCCGCTTTATTATATGCTTGTACTTTTTCACTACATAACGGCTTAAACAAGGTCGCGCCGTCTAATATAGCTTTATCCCATTGTAGATGTTGCATAATCTGGACCGCAACGGACTGCTCTAGTTGATTTAAAGTTTTTTTTTGCTTTGCATTCTCATCAATTTCTTGCGAGCTTATAATTTGCGTCACAAAAGGGAAACGCGATTCTAGCTTTTTTGCTATTTCGTTTCTATGTGCTTCTGCTTTTTTTCCTGTGAATTGTTTGGAATCGGTTACGCCATATTCGCGAAGCAAAGGAATATCTTTTTCTGCTATCACGATACCGGTTAAAACCATAGGTCCTAGGACTGGACCTCTGCCCGCTTCGTCTATGCCAAGTATAAACATAACTTACGTTCCGTCTACACCTTGCACTATATCGTTAAGTTGCAATCCTATAGACGCAGCGTAACCTGCGGGAACTTCTAAAACACGATCAGCTTTTACTTTCATGCCATATAAAGGCAAATCTGAATCCTGCTCTCCTTTTTGGGGGGGTTGTACGTTATTTTCTATATGAACTACTTTTCCTTTATTAATCCATATAATATCAATAGGAATAAACATGCCTTTCATCCAAAAAATACGATGATCTGAATCACTATACGGAAATAACATACCTTTGCCATAGGCTAATTTTTTAACACCGCCTAGACCTTTTTCTTGCTCTTTTTCTGTTAACGCTAGCTTGGCTTTCACTTGATACGTTTTTTTTAAAACAATCACTGTTTCTTGGCTAGCAAACAAAGACGTGCTAAAAAGCAAACCTATACTTAATAATAAAACTTGTATTTTTTTCATTTTCATACACAATCAGGAAATTAAGTTGCGTTAGTTTTAGCTGCTTGCAATTGTGTTAAGAACGCTTGCCTTGTTTCTTTATCTAAATGGTCAATAAACAAAATACCTTTTAAGTGATCCATTTCATGTTGCACACAAATAGCCGGCAAACCTTCTATTACCATTATATGCCGTTTTCCTTGTACGTCTTGGAAAGCTATTTTGATTTTAGCATATCGCTTTACTTCCGCATTAACATTAGGCAAAGAAAGGCAGCCTTCTTCTATAGCCTGTTCCCCTTCTTTTGCAATAATTTGCGTATTAATCATAGCGTATTTTCCAAACTCGGGAGTCGCGTCTGTTTGATCGTCTTTTTCAGTGGCGGGAATATGGATAACAAATACATTTTCTAAGCGCCCTACTTGCATAGCTGCTAAACCGATTCCTTTTGCTTCTTCCATAGTGGCAAACATGGCGTTTACGAGTTCTTTTAGCTGTTTACCAAACTTAGTAACGGCTTTAGCTTTTCTTTGTAATCGTTTATCTGGCGCGGTTATAATGGAAAGAGTTTTCATAGACAAACCTAGGCAGGAATCAAATGGAAATTATTGCGAACGTTTTGTGTAATACGACGAATATATTCATTCACTTGCGAAGAAGGCGCATAGGTTAACACCGACTCACGAACGCGGATAGATTGTAAAATATCTTTATGATATGAAATAAATCCTATGTAATCAACTGTTATTCCAAAGTATTTTAAACATGCTTGGCAAATAGAAAAACCAATTTGTATATCTTGGTTACTTCGTATTTGATTCAAAACTAATTTAGGACAAAAATTATTTAACTCATATTTAAGGATTTCCCCTGCTTGATCACTGATTTGAATAATTTTTTTCACTAATTCATTTGGCGTACTTGGATTATCTTCTGATCTAACGGACATAATCTTTTCAAGAAAAGAGCGCACTTCTACATTAGGAATAACATGTTTTAATTTTCTGTAAAAAGCACTTTTAAGAAACCGATACATATTCTCCATAGACGTAGGTTCTGGTGAGGATATTAATATCCACTCGTCAGCACAAAGGAATAAATCTAGTGTAGAAGCATACGTTCCGGCACCTAGATCAATAACAACATAATCTACATTTAACATTTTAATAGCTTTAATCAACTTGTCTTGTTGCAATCTAGGCAAGCCGGTAACGCCCCATGAATCAAAGATACCTGTTGCTAAAAAAAGTTTAGGAATATAGGTAGGTAATAAGAAATCATCTAAATTGATGCTAGACGAATATAAAAAATCAGATAAAGATAAACTAGTTTGAGTAATACGTAAAAAAGTATGTAAATTAGCGCCTCCAAAATCGCAATCAATTAAAGCAACTTTATATCCTTTTTGCGCGAGGTCGACCGCTACGTTCAAAGAAACGAAACTCTTGCCAACACCTCCTTTTCCGCCGGCAATCGCCCATATTTTTGTTTTCGTAATCACCATATATTAACTCTATTAATTTCTTTTATCTGTAAATATTATCGTACAAAAAACATTGCAAAAACAACGCCATTTATACAAATGTTTTTCTATTTTTTTATACGACCCGATTATAGCACGAATCTATATTATAAGTTACCATTTTTTGCGCTTTATCTAGCCTTGCTAACAGTTGACTAACAATAATATTTTTTTTTGTTAATAATTCTATCCTAGCAAGCGGTACTTCCTTAATATATAAGTATAAAACTATTTATACAAATACATTTTTATTTTTTTATACGACACCGATTATAATACGAATCTATATTATAAGTTACCATTTTTTGCTTGTTTATCTAGCCTTGCTAATAGCTGACTAACAAGAATATATTTTTTTGTTAATAATTCTATCCTAGCAAGGGGTACTTCCTTAATATATAAGTATAAAACTATTTATACAAATGTATTTTTATTTTTTTATACGACACCGATTATAATACGAATCTATATTATAAGTTACCGTTTTTTGCTTGTTTAGCTAGCCTTGCTAACAGCTGGCTAACAATAATATATTTTTTTGTTAATAATTCTATCCTAGCAAGCGGTATTTCCTTAATATATAAGTATAAAACTATTTATACAAACGTATTTTTATTTTTTTATACGACACCGATTATAATACGAATCTATATTGCGAGTTAACGTTTTTTGCGCTTTATTTAACCTTTTCCTTATATTCAAAATCGCCTGGCAATCTGTTAAAAAGTAAAAGTTACGTACTTGCATTAATAAAACCGTATTTTTTTCTGTCCTTGTTTTTGCTTGTTTAGCTAGCCTTGCCAACAGTTGACTCACAAGAATATATTTTTTTTGTTTTGTTAATAATTCTATCCTAGCAAGGGTTACTTCCTTAACATATAAGTATTTTGTGCTATATTGCTGGGCTTTATGCAAACTTGCTTCTGCTTCTTTTATTTTATTTTGCCACAACAAAAACCACCCTATATAATATAAAAAATCAGCTTGTTCTGCTTTGCTTTTCCCTTTCTTACTTTGCCACGACTTGCCTATATTAACCCCTTTCGCAAGTAAGATCCGTCTTTGCTTGCTTTTTTGCGGCATACTTCTAACGGCATTATATACGCTATTTAACCAATAAACTTGACTTCCTTGCGCTTTCTTTGGATTAACCTTAGCTAAAGCATCGTTCCAATAGGCAGCATGATCCCACTCTTTCAATGTAATATATTTTGCTATTACTATAGTATATATTTTCTCTTTTTCTTTAGGGCTCTTTGTTAACTTAAGCAAAGCAGTCAGTTTTGCATCTGCTTTTTGATATAACCCTAGTTGTAAGTAAATAAAAGCTTGGTGAGACACCGCGTCTGTAACAACTTGACTTGCTGTTTTTGATAAGTCAATAACCTTTTGATAACTAACAATTGCCCTTTGATATTGCTTAGCTTGTTCTAAAATTTTTCCTTGTAAGAAAGCATTTTTAATTTTCCATTGTGTTGTCTGTTTATGTTGCTCACTTGCTTTGATAACTTGCGCCGCTTTGGTCGTTTGTTTTTTTTCTAGTAACCATAGGGCTAAATCGTAGTTTGCTTCTAAAAAATAATGAAAATCTTTTTGCTTTACTAACGGCGTAACGCGGCGAATCGCCGTATTTACTTTCCCTTGTTTATATTCTATTTTAGCTAGTAAATAACTAATTTCTAATTTAAAAACACCTTTTTTATATTTTCGTAAATACGTTTTTCCTTCGTCATAAGCAAAATCAACTTCATTATTTTCCCATAACTTCCAAATAAAGTCCCTTGCTTTTTGTTGCAGCTTAATACTATGCGCGCTATTTTGCGTCCTTCCTTTTGTATGCCTGCTCCTTGCGTATAACGAGTTGTTACAAATACAAATCAATAAAACAAAAAATATGAGTGTAATTACATTTTTCATACTACTACCTAATTAATGTATACTTATTCAAATAGATTTTCTATGATAGACAAAAAATTTTCCTTCATTGGTAAAACTATAGTTTTGAATTTAGACGTTTTCCCTTGTTGTAATTTAATGTCTTGTAAAGGCAAAGGAAACGCAAGTTTAATAAAGCTCGTTAAAGCTTGATTTGCTGCGCCTTGCACTGGTTTTTCTTTTAAATAAACCACTTTTCTACCGTTATAAAGTCCGCCCCATTTTGTATTTTTACTATTCGCTTTGATATATAAAAAAAGATATATCTTTTTCTTATCATAATCTAGTTTATACGGCTTTTCTTCCATAGTAAAATAAGCTTTACTTTGTAATGGCAGCCATTAAATCGGCTACTGACTTCACAACGTGCAACGTACTGGTTAACTCTTCTTTTTTGCAAGCTTCAGCAACGCTCGCCGGAAGAAAAATATGCTTAAATCCATAACGCGAAGCTTCAAGAACTCGTTCTTTTAGTAAAGAAGTTTTACGTATAGAACCGGTTAAAGAGACCTCGCCTAGGTATAAAGATTTATGAGGCAACGCGGTTTCAGTATGGCTAGAAATTAGCGCGGCAATCACTGCTAGATCCATACAAGAATCAAGTAAACGAAAACCACCGGCAAGGTTAATATAAATATCATTACGACTAAAATCCATACCTGTATGCTTTTCAAGAACCGCAAGTAACAATAGCAATCTATTTTTATCAAAACCGACTGTTGTTCGTACCGGATAATTTTGTTTTGTTTCCCCAACTAAAGCTTGCACCTCAAGAAAAAAGCCCCTTCCCCCTTCAATGGCAAGGTAATTAGAACAACCTGCTTGTTCATGTGCTGTTTCAGAAAAAAAACGAGTGGCGTCTTCCACTTGTGCCAATCCTTTTTGTGTCATACGAAACAGCCCTACTTCTTGAATAGAACTAAATCTATTCTTAACAGCACGTAAGATACGATTTTGCTCTTGCTTTTCTCCTTCCAAATATAAAACGTAATCTACCATATGTTCTAATGTTTTAGGACCGGCTAAGTCGCCTTCTTTAGTAATATGCCCAACTAGTAACACTGTTAAATTATCATTTTTTGCCATACGCATAAGTAAAGAAGCGGACTCCTTTATTTGCGTAACTGATCCGGGAATAGAGCTTGATTCTTGTGTGTATAAAGTTTGTATAGAATCAATAACAATAAAATCAGGTTTGTACTCGCTAATATAATTACTAATAGTTTCTAGACAAGCTTCACTTACAATATAAATCAAAGATTGTTCAATTTGCAGGCGATCCGCTCTTTGCTTAATTTGACTTGCCGACTCCTCGCCGGAAACGTACAATACTTTTTTATCAATCTTTGCAAGCCTACTAAGTAACTGTAAGATTAAAGTTGATTTACCAACCCCCGGCGCTCCGCCAAGTAAGCCGAACGATCCTTCAAACCAACCGCCGCCAATAACACGGTCAAACTCATTCACGTCAGTAGCCCAAACGCCTTGCTTATCCGGCAAAGCTACTTGCGTTAACAACTGCGGTTTTTCCTTGGAAACAACCCAACCGGCAACTTGCAAATTCGTTTCTGTTTCTTGCTTTTCTTCGTCTAAGCTATCCCATTCACCACATCTAGGGCACCTTCCTACCCATTGTAAAAACAAACTTCCACACTCACGGCAACAATACTTCGTTTGCGATCCCTTTTTTTTATTTACAGCCATTCTTTTTTTTCTCGTTACTATTGCTTATTAAAAACTTGCTACTTTACTGCATAATCGTTGGCGTAATCTCTGCTGGATGCACTGCTTGCGCGTCTAACATCACTCTAAAGC
>PUHO01000011.1:0-16771 GCA_002995645.1 SAR324 cluster bacterium
ACAACGTATTGATAAAAAGCAGAGATATTAAGCAAGTTCATCGCATCGTTCAACGTTCCCATAATAAACACGCCAATAATAACGGCAGTCATTGTTGCCTTTCCTCCGTTCAAAGAAACACCACCTAAAATACAAGCGGCAATAACGTTTAACTCAAAACCTAGAGCGGCATTAGGTTGCCCGCTAGAAATTCTTGCAGCTAATAAAATACCGGCAACAGCACAAAGCAAACCTTGTATTGTAAAATTTAAAACACGTAAGCCACTCAAATTAACGCCCGCCATAATGGCAGCATCAGGATTACCACCGGCAGCTAAAGCATTACGTCCATACGAAGTATACTTCAACATAAAACCAAAAATAAGGAAGCAAAACACCATAAACCAAACTGGCAACGGTAAACTTAAAAAAGTTGTTGTTGCTATATTATAGAAAAGATCGTTATCAATCCCTTTAGCTCTCCCGCCACCAATAATATAGGCAAGTCCACGAACAATTTGCATTGTCCCTAGTGTGGCAATAAAAGCATTAATATTTACTTTAGTAATTAAAAAACCGTTAGTATAACCAATAAATATACCTGTAAGAAGAATGAGTACTAAAGTTATAATAATACTATGTGTAAACTGCAATAATATAGCCGTCAAAACGGCATAAAAGGCAATTTGCGAACCTACAGACAAATCAAAATCGCGAGTAGCAAGGCAAAACATCATGCTACAAGCAACGATTCCTATTTGAGAAACAGCCAATAAAATGGCTAAAATATTTCTAAACGTAAAAAAGTAGGGAACAAAAAGAGTTAACAAGGTAAACAAGGCAATATAGATGGTAATCATAGAACCACCGTCTGACTTGATAAATTTAACAGCGCTGTATTGCATTTTTAAACTCCATTATAATAAACTAAAATTTAGGGAAAGCAAAACTAAGGATTTGATTCTCATCATATTCATGACGTTCAAACTCTTTTGAGATCTCTCCTTCTCTCATAACGTATAACCTATCGGTAATACCCATAACTTCAGGTAATTCACTAGAAACAACAATAATACTAATATCTTTTTTTGCAAGTTCATATAAAATTTGATAAATTTCGTTTTTTGCCGAAACATCAATACCACGTGTTGGTTCATCAATAATCAACACTTTAATATCTTTTTCAGAAAGCCACCTTCCTAATAAAACTTTTTGTTGGTTTCCACCGGACAAATTTTCAATATTTTGATATATACTTGCCGCTTTAATATGCAAAATGTCTATTTGTTCTTGCGTAATTTTTCTTTCCATTGGATAATTAATAATCTTTCCAAATAAAGAAATGTGGCGACGGCTACTAATCATTACGTTTTCCATAATAGAACGTAAACTAATAATCCCGTCTTTCTTTCTATCTTCCGATAATAAAACCAAGCCTTGTTTAATTGAATTATGTATAGTACCGGAACGAAACTTTTTCCCGTGAATAACAATATCACCGCCTTGTTTTTTATCAGCACCGTAAATCACGCGCATTAATTCACTACGACCAGATCCAACTAAACCAAAAAAACCAAGGATTTCACCTTGTTTGCTAACAAAACTAATTTCATCTTTAATAGCGTTGCCACGAAGGTTTTTCACTTCAAAAAATACTTCTTCTTTTTTGTGTGATTGAAAAGAATAAACGTCATGAATTTCACGACCTGTCATTGCCATGATAAGATTATTTTTATCTATTTTATTTAAATCTTTATAGGTCTCTACTTTTTTCCCGTCTTTCATAATCGTACATACGTCGGATAGTAAGAAAATTTCTGCCATTCTGTGAGAAATATAAAAAATAATCTTATTTTGTTTTTTCAGTTCGCGGATAACGGAAAATAATATTTTCGTTTCATTTTCTGAAAGGCTACTTGTAGGCTCGTCAAAAGCAATAATATTAGCGTTTAACGAAATAGCTTTTGCAATTTCCACCATTTGCTTTTGCCCAATAGAAAGCTTATGTACCGGCATATTTGATTTAAGCGGTTGTTTTAAGTAATCTAGAATCTTTTGCGCTTCTGCAAACATGGTTTTCCATTGAACAATGCCTTTTTTTGTATGCATTCGTCCAATAAAAATATTTTCTGCAATAGTAAGTTGTTCCACTAGCTGCAATTCTTGGTGAATAATGGCAATCCCACTATGAATGGAATCGGCTGCTTTTTTGAACTCCTTTTTTTCACCATTAACAAATATTTCTCCTTTCGTAGGTGGATAAATACCGCCTAGTAACTTCATAAGCGTACTTTTCCCAGCGCCGTTTTCACCAATAAGAGCGTGAATTTCTCCGCCTTGTGCCGTAAAAGAAACGTCGTCAATAGCTTTTACCCCTAAAAAATATTTACATATATTTTTAAATTCTAATTTATTTTCTGCCATAATAAACCTTGTTAGTGTAGCAAATAAATAAGGTATAAACCAAGAAGATTTATACCTTACTATAGGAGTATACTTTATTCTAAACCAAGTTTTTTACGAACGGCACGAAAATTAGCTTTTGTAGCTAAAATTCCTGTAGTATATGTAATAGGCGCCGGTTTTTTACCTTTTGTAATCCAATTATACATTGCTATAGAACTTTCATAGCCATGTTTAGACGCGCTAAGAATAACCGTTCCATAAAAGCCGGTTTGTTTCTTTTTCTTAAATTCGTTAATAGCTTCTTCCGATCCGTTAATACCTATACCAATAATATTTTTTGCTGCAATGCCGTTACCTTCTAACGCACGTACACCGCCAATACTTACTTGGTCATTCATTCCAAAAACAAGCCATTTTTTAATTTTTGCTTTTTTAGCAATTAACGTATTACCGGCATTAAAAGATTTTTCCGTATTATCCAATTCATGTGGAGTCATAAAAATATTAGCTTTAGGGAAACCGTGAGCAATAAGGTAATCTGCCGCACCTTTTGTTCTTTCTTGCGCTGTTGGTAATTGTTCGTATACTAATGCCATTGCGCCAACGTCTTTAAACTGCCACTTACGAGCTTTCATTTCTTTAAGTAAAGACTCCCCAACTTGTTGTCCAATTTTATAAGCAGAAATACCAATATGAGGAACGCTTGTTATAGGTTTACCTGATGCTGTAACAAAACGATCGTCAACGCTCATTACTTTTAACTTATTCTGTTTAGCACGTCTTACAATGGCTTTACCTAGTTTAACATTAGGAGTACAAACAATAAAACCGTCCGCTTGTTGCGCACCTAAATTATCAATAGCACTCATTAATTTATCACCGTCTTCCGCGGCAATTTTTACTAATGTAAAGCCTTTTTCTTTTGCCGCTTTTTCGGCAAATTTCCATTCATCTTGGAACCAGCCTGATTCCGGTTGTTTAACAACAAAACCAATTTTTACTTTTTTTGCAAAAGCTGTTTGCGAAAAAAGTACGCCACCTATTAATAAAGATAGCAATATAATCTTTTTCATAAAACCTCAAAATAAAATATTGTTTTATTAATTACATACAACGCTTGTATATAATATGCATTTTCATGTTTAGAAAAATTATAGTACATATTTATTCTAAATACAAGACTTTTTTTACACTCTATCTAAAAGAAACAAGATATATTATTATATCTCTTATTTTGCAACACATTACAAAAATAATATTTTCATTTTAGTCTTGACTTTTTTTATATATTCATATTTCATACTATTAGATTATATTTATAATACTATTTTAATTTTATAAGAGGTAAAATATGGACAGTATGCAAAACATAAATAAAGAAACGCTTTGTTGGAGCGAATCCGTTTGCATTCCCACGTATAGCATAGGTGAAGCAGATAAAATCCCTCACTTTCTAGAAAAGCGAGTATACCAAGCTTCTTCCGGTCGTGTATACCCTCATCATGTTATTGATAAAATTGACGATCAAAAGAAAGACGTACTGTATAACGCCGTATTTTTAGAAAACGAATATATTAAAGTGATGATTCTTCCTGAACTAGGCGGACGAATTCAAATGGCGTTTGACAAATCGGCAAACCGCCATTTTATTTATTATAATCACGTAATTAAACCTGCTTTAGTTGGACTTGCTGGTCCGTGGATTAGTGGCGGTATTGAATTTAATTGGCCACAACATCACAGACCAAGCACGTTTGATCCTATAGACTTCACTATTGAATCCCATAACGACGGTAGTAAAACCGTTTGGGTAGGGGAAACGGAGAAAATGTTTCGCACACGTGGTCTTGCCGGTTTTACCGTATATCCAAATAAAGCATATATTGAAATTACAGGAAAAGTATATAATGGAACGAACTTACCGCAAACTTTTTTATGGTGGGCAAATCCTGCTATTAAAGCTAGTGGCGGGCATCAAAGTATTTTTCCACCTGACGTTTTTGCCGTCTTTGATCACGGTAAACGTGCTGTTAGTCGCTTTCCTATTGCAACTGGTACGTATTACAAAGCTGATTACTCTTCTGGTGTGGATATTTCTAGGTATGACAATATACCTGTACCAACTTCGTACATGGCGTATAAATCAAAATATGATTTTGTTGGCGCTTATACACATGAGGAACAAGGCGGCATACTTCATGTTGCTAATCACCATATTTCACCTGGTAAAAAACAATGGACTTGGGGTAATGGCAATTTTGCTAAAGCTTGGGAGAATAACCTTACAGATGAAGACGGACCTTACATTGAATTAATGACCGGCGTATTCACTGATAACCAACCTGATTTTTCATGGCTAGAACCGTATGAAGAAAAAACGTTTACACAATATTTTATGCCTTATCAAAAACTGGGCGTTATTAAAAATGCGAACCAACGTTGCGCTATTAAATGCGATATAAATCAAGACTCGCTTAGCTTAGGCGTTTATGCTACGGAAGAAATAACTAACTGGCATTTATACGTTCTTTTACAAAAGAAAGAAATCTTTCATGAAACGGTTACGGCGTCACCAAAAGAAACCTGGTTAAAAGAGGTGGCCATTGCTAATTTACAAACAACGCCTACTGATGACCTGACTGTCCGTTTATATAATGAACATAAAGAGCTTGTTATTTCATGGACACAAGATAAAGTAGAAGAATTTTCTCTCCCTGATCCGGCAATAGAACCGCAACTGCCAAAAGAAGTACAACACCAAGACGAACTTCTTTTTATTGGGCAACATATTGAACAATATCGCCACGCCACCGCTTTAGCAGAAGATTATTATTATGAAGCGCTACAAAGAGACGAATACGATAGTCGAGCTAATACGGCTATAGCAAGGCTATTATTCAGACGTGGTGACTTTGAAACGGCATTGATCTATATTAACAAAGCGTTAAAACGAATTTATAAATATAATACAAGCCCACTTGACTCGGAAGCTGTATTTCAAAAAGCGCTTATCCTTACATACTTAGGAGATACAGAACAAGCCTATGATTATTATTATAAAGCAACGTGGAGTGATAGCTGTGCGGCAAAAGGCTTTTTTGCTCTAGCAAGACTAGCTTACGCTAAAGAAGACTATCAAGAAAGCCTAGATTTTGTTTTAGCTAGTTTGCAACATAACGGACTTAATCATAAAGCAAAACATTTGCATGTTAACTTATGTAGGAAGCTAAATAAACAAGAAGAAGGACAACAATATATTACACGTTATACACAAGAAGACTCGCTTGAACTAGCTCTTTATTTTGAACTCTATTTATATACAAAGAAAGAAGAAGATTTGCAAAACTTCCTAACGCTTTCTCGTAAAAGTGAGCTAACTTTATTGGAAATTGCAGGAGATTATATATCGTTTGGCAATTACCAAGATGCTATTTTACTACTTCAACTTGCTAAGAACGTACAAGATCCTTTAATCTATTTTTACCTTGCTTATCTAACAGATAAAATACAAGATAAAGCACAAGTACAATCTTACCTTAAACAAGCGGAGGCTTTGCCTGATATTGGTATATTCCCTAATAAAATTGACGATATAGCACCGCTAACGTTTGCCATACAAGAAGCTAACTCGCCGAAAGCTTCCTATTTATTAGGTAACTTGTTTTATGATAAACGGATATATAATAAAGCAATTACACTATGGGAACATAGTATAGCCCAAGAATCGCATTTTGCAACGGTACATCGTAATTTAAGCATTGCCTATTATAATAAACAACAAGATAAAAAGAAAGCGCTTGAATCAATGAAAAAAGCTTGTGAATACGATCCAAGTAACGCCCGCTTTTTATATGAGTTAAACAACCTATATATACAACTTAACGAACCGCCGCAAACTAGAGAAAAACTCTTTTCTTCTCATCTGCCACTTATAGAGCAACGAGATGATTTACTACTTGAATGGATTCGTATACTCAATTTCCAACAAGATTATGAAAAAGCAAAAAATATCTTTACTTCTCATTCGTTTCATCCCTATGAAGGCGGCGAAGGTAAAGTACCGCTACAATACGTTGTTACCTTGCTTGCTTTAGGTATTACAGCATATGATAAAGAAGAATATGAAAAAGCATGTCTCTTATTTGAGCAAGCTTTAGTCTATCCACGTAATTTAGGCGAAGGCAAGCTAGACAGCACTACTGATAATGATATTCGTTACTGGCTAAGTGCAAGTTACGCAGCTCTTGGCAAAAAAGAAAAACAACAAGAACAGCTTCAAAAAGCAACTATTGCTCTTGGTGAAGTTACGGGGATTATCTATTATAACGATCAACCGACAGAGTATATTTTATATCAAGGGCTAGCGCATTTTATCTTATCAAGAGATATGAACAAAGCTAAAAAATGTTTTTATAAGTTAATAGATTATGGTGAACGTAATATGAACAAAAAAGTTAAGTTTGATTTCTTTGCTGTTTCTTTAGGTGATACCGGTACGTTTGACGAGGATTTAGACAAACAAAATCAAGCGCATTGTTACTTTGTTTTAGCTTTAGGATATTGGGGGCTTGGTAATCAACAATATACAGAATACCTTGATAAAGTACTGGCTATAGATCCTAATCATGATAAAGCTTTGCTTTTCAAAAATAAGGTTTTCCCTTGTTTACGAAAAACGTTATTTTTGTCAAAATAAGATTGTATAATTAAACTTAAACATATAAAACTAAATAACGTTTATGAAAGAACAAACTCGTAACAAACATGAATGGAGAAAGCACGAAAAAGCCGTATATATACCTAAGTCTAAGCCGGAACAAATATTGATTCCTAAGTATAATTTTTTTATGATACAAGGACAAGGCAACCCTAATAGTCCTTTGTTTAGCGAATATATACAAGTGCTTTATCAAGTTTCATACGGTCTTAAAATGTCGCTTAAATCAGCGTCAGCAACGCCGCCAGTCGGTTACCTTGACTATACTGTATATCCTCTTGAAGGCGTGTGGGATATTACAGAAGAAGCAAAGAAAAATTTTACCGGCGTTATTGATAAAGATACGCTTGTTTTTAATCTTATGATTAGACAACCGAACTTTATTACAAACGAACTAGCTTTGGAAACAATAGAAGCGGTGAAGAAAAAGAAGCCTCATGCTTTACTAGATGAGGTTAGCTTTACAAGCTTAGAAGAAGGTAATTGCGTGCAAATGTTGCATATAGGAAGTTATGACAAGGAACAAGAAACCTTTGATATAATGGAACAATATTGTAAAGATACTAATCTAGAACGGCTTTCTAAAGAGCATAGAGAGATATATTTATCTGATGTACGAAAAGTTGCACCGGAAAAGTTAAAAACTGTTTTACGTTTTAAGTTGAAAAGCTAGGGTATTTTGTAGAGTTTACAGAAAAAGCTATATGCTAAGTCTAGGTTTACAAGCAACCTAGACTTAACGATACAGTTTCTATTTTCTTAACAATACCACGTATAGCAAGGGGTTCTTGAAGCACTCACCTCGTCAACTCGTTTCACTTTCGTTTTTGTTGGTAAACTGGCAAGTACGTTGTGATCTTGTTTTATAATCTTATGTAAAGCAGCAATAAATAAATCAATTGTTTGTTTCGACTCAGTCTCTGTCGGTTCAATTAACATGGCAGCTTTCACAACTAAAGGAAAATATACAGTCGGCGGGTGAAAACCTTCGTCTAGCAATGCTTTTGCTATATCCATTGTTGTAATACCTTGTTCAGTTTGCTTCTCGTCAGTAAGCAAGACTTCATGCATACAAGGCGTAGTAAACGGCATATGAAACGTATCTTGTAATTTATGCGCAAGATACCTTGCGTTAAGCACGGCATTTTCAGCAACTTCTTCTAAGCCAGATGCCCCTAGTGTACGAATATAAGTATAAGCACGTAGCAAAACGCCTATATTGCCATAAAAAGAACGTACTTTCCCAATACTCTGATCAACGTTATATTCTAGTTTAAAACTTTCGTTTGTTTTAACAATATGCGGAGTCGGCAAATAAGGTTTTAATTTAGCTACAACAGCAATAGGACCAGCGCCCGGACCGCCGCCGCCATGTGGCGTGGCAAACGTTTTATGCGTATTAAAATGTAAAATATCAGCGCCCATATCGCCGGGACGTGCCTTCCCTAGTAAGGCATTCATATTGGCACCGTCAAAATACACAAGCCCGCCTTTTTCATGTACGATCTTACAAATAGCAACAATATCAGCTTCGAATAAACCGCACGTACTAGGGTTGGTAATCATTAAACCGGCAATTTCTTCAGTCATACTTTCTTGCAACGCTTGTAAATTAGTTAAGCCGTTACTAAGTATAGGCAAGCTTTTTACTTTATAGCCTCCCATTGCGGCACTTGACGGATTGGTACCATGTGCCGAAGCAGTTACTAAAATCGTATTTCTGTGGGAGTCTCCGTTTTGTTTATGATAATTACGCATCAACAATATACCTAGCAATTCACCGTGCGATCCGGCGGCAGGCTGTAAAGACACAGCGTCTAATCCGCTAATTTCTTGTAAATATTGTTCTAGATCCCATAGAATAGATAAAATACCTTGTACTTTTTCATCAGGAAGATAAGGATGAATATCAGCAAATCCACTCATATTAGCGACAACTTCATTGAGCTTTGGATTATATTTCATAGTACACGATCCAAGCGGATAAAATCCACCGTCAACAGAATAATTCCAAGTAGAAAGCCTTGTAAAATGACGGACAACCTGTTGTTCGCTTAACATAGGGAATTGAGGTATATCTTTTCGAATTAAAGCGGACGGTAAAGCCGACTCTATATCGATTTCATCTACTTCACTTTCCGGAAGTACCACGCCAATTGAATCGGGCAAGCTTTGTTCAAATAAAAACGGTTCTTCTAGAATCAAGCCTTGCTTTCCTTGACTTTGTATTGCTTTATTTTCCATTATGCCACCGCCTTTTGCAAAGAAAGAACAAATTTATCCATTTCTTCTTTCGAGTTAACTTCTGTAACGCTAACTAGTATTGCGTTTGTATCATTTGAATCAAACCTTGATAAGGCAACGCCGCCAATAATATTATCTTGTAACATTACGTTTAAAATCGCTTGCGCCAGTTTATTTTTGCATTCTATTACAAACTCATTGTAAAAAGAAGAATCCCCGTAGCGTAGTGATATGCCTTGTATGGTCTTACATTGTTTTTTTAAGTACGTTGCGTTTGCCATGTTTAACCGCGCTAGTTTTTGCAGTCCTAGTTTACCAAGTAAGCTTAAGTAAACAGTAACCCAAATAGCGCATAACGTTTGATTAGAACAAATATTAGAAGTCGCCTTTTCTCTTCTAATATGCTGTTCTCTTGTTGCTAAAATTAAACAAAACGCGTCGTTACCGTCAACGTCTTTTGCTTTACCAACAATACGACCTGGCATTCGACGAATATACGCTTGTTTACAAGCAAAAATACCAAGATAAGGACCACCGTAAGAAAGAGGTAGCCCTAAAGATTGTCCTTCGCCAACAAAAATATCAAAACCAAACTTGCCCGGCGCTTCTATAATACCAAGAGAGCTCATATCTGTTAAAACGGCAATACTAACCGCTTTTGTTCCTTCTAATAAATCGGCATGTAAATGGTAATCTTCTATTACGCCGTTAAAGTTAATCATAGGAGTAATAGAGCATAACGTTTCTTTTGTAACTGCTTGCTTTAAAGCTGCTAGATCTGTTTTTCCCGTTTTATCTAAGCTAATAGGAATAAACTCTATATCTTGGAATAACGTATAGGTTTCCATTGTTTGAATATATTCAGGATGTAAACCTTGGGAATACAAAACGATTTTACCTTGCGGATAAATTCGCTTTGCCATTAACACCGCTTCTGCCATTGCCGACGCACCTTCATACATAGACGCATTAGCCACGTCCATACCGGTTAACGAGCTTAGCAAGCTTTGGAATTCAAACATAGCCATAAGCGAACCTTGACAAAGTTCAGGTTGATACGGCGTATAGCTAGTTAAAAACTCAGCTCTAGAAACAAGAGGCGCAATAGCTGTTGGAATATATCGTTTGTAAGCACCGGCACCAAGAAAATGATTTTGGCTATAGTTTTGCGCTGCTTTAGCTTCTAGTTCTTGTAATAAGCGATACTCGCTTTTACCTTCCGGTATTTGCAAACTAGAAGTATAACGAATATCTTGCGGAATAATATTAAATAAATCGTCAAGCTTGCTAAGACCTATATCTTGTAGCATAGCTTGCCTTGTTGGGGGGGTATTAGGAATATAACGCATAAAACGAAAATAACAAACTGTTTATAAATTAACTACCAATTAGTTCTTTATATTGATCCGGCGTTAGTAAGTCGTTTTTTACGTCTTCACTAACTTTGATTTTCATAATCCAGCCGTCATCATAAGGAGAAGAATTAACGCTTTGCGGAGCGTCTTGCAAAGCATCGTTAAACTCAGTAATAGTTACGGAAAAAGGCAACTCCATATCGGAGACGGCTTTCACTGATTCAATACTACCTAAGCTCTCTTCGCTTTCTATAGTATCGCCCACGTCCGGCACGTCTACAAATATAATATCACCTAGTTCGCTTTGCGCATAGTCGGTAATGCCTAGAGTCGCTTGCCCGTCTTCTTGAAAAAGAAGCCATTCGTGCGTTTTTGTATAAAGAAGATTATCTCTTACGTTCATAATATATCCTTATGTAGTTAATTGTTTAAAATAAGCAAGAAAGCTACCTTTAATTATTTTTGCGGTCACTGCCTTGCCACGAATGATGATAGTAACAACGTCGCCTATTTTAGCCGTATTAGCTTGAATATATCCCATACCAATACCGCCTTGTAGTAATGGCGAATAGCCGCCGCTTGTTACCTCTCCTATAGTTGTATCACCTTGATTAATAAGGTAATGCTGCCTTGGAATAGCCTTGCCTTCCATTATAAAACGAATAAATTTTCTCTTTACACCTTGTTCTTTCTGTGTTTCTAAAGCTTGTTTGCCTATAAAATCTTTATCAAAAGAAACAAAGCGTTTTAACATAGCTTCTAAAGGGGTATGGCTATCGTCTATATCGTTACCATATAAAGGGAACGTTGCTTCTAGACGTAATATATCGCGCGCAGCTAAACCAACAGGTAAAAGGTTATATTGTGCTCCAATTTGATAGAGTTTTTCCCATAAATTTAGCATTTGCGAAGGGGGAACAAATAATTCAAATCCTTCTTCACCAGTATACCCCATTCTAGCTATAATACAGTTTTCTTCGTTAAACGAAGTTTCATAAAAACTATAATAATCTAAAGAAAGCGCATCTTCAAAAATTTCTTTTATAACTAAACTACTTTTAGGACCTTGCAACGCTATTTGCCCAAATGAGTCGCTTACATTAGTAAACTGACAATCGCCTTTTATATTAGACTGAATCCATTCGGCATCTTTTGTAATATTCGCCGCATTAACGCAAAGCATATATTTTTCCGCATCAAAACAATACGCTGTTATATCGTCTACAAAGCTGCCGTTTTCATATAGTACAGGCGAATAGGCTACTTTTCCTTGTGTTAGCTTACTAATACTATTAGCTAAGAGATATTCTAAATTAGCTAAAGCATCTTTACCGGTAATAAAAAACTCGCCCATATGAGAAACGTCAAACATACCGACTGCGTTTCTTGTTGCATTATGCTCTTCTATAATGCCGGTATATTGTAAAGGTAGTAAAGAGCCGGCAAAAGGCACCATTTTTGCTTTTTTTTGTATATGCCAATTGTGTAAAAAAACTTCTTTTTCCATAAAAATAGAATATAAAATATGATGATTAATAATAATCGTTAGTTTACACAAAACGATTTACTGTGTCAAAGGCAAATCATATAAAATACAGTAGATTTTAACATTATATAAAAAAATAATATGCAAGAAAAAAGTAAAATACTTTATATAGATTGTTTTGCCGGCGTTAGCGGTGATATGTTGCTTGCCGCTTTAGTGGATCTAGGAGCAAACGCAACTTGGATTGAAGAAGAATTAAACAAGCTAAGTATAGTTGCGCAAGAAGGAAGAATCAGCCTGCAATTTGATTCTGTGATGAAAAAAGGAGCGCGTGCTTTATCTTTCTCTCTTAAAGAGCCGATTCCTCATTTTCACAATCATAACTACGTTGCTATTTGCAACTTAATTACACAAGCGAATTTACCGGAAATAACGACAAAAAACGCACTACGTATTTTTGAAATTATTGCAACGGCAGAAGCGAAAATACATAATATTCCTGTTGAGAAGGTGCATTTTCATGAAATTGCCGCTATTGATTCTATTGTTGATATTATTGGCGCTACATTAGCTTTTGAAAACTTAGGAATACAAGAATGTATTACCGGCATTGTAAAAGTAGGTTATGGCAACGTGTCTTGCCAACATGGTATATATCCTGTGCCGGCTTTAGCGACTTTAGAAATCCTTAAAGGAGTACCTATCGAATCAGGCGACTATCCTTTTGAAATGACAACGCCCACAGGAGCGAGTATTATAGCAAATTACACAAAACGCTTTTCTTATGGCATGCCGTTAATGCTTCCTGAAGCCGTTGGATATGGTGCCGGAACAAGAGACTTGCCTAATCACCCTAATATATTACGTTTGATTCTAGGGAAGCCGTCAGCTAGTTAATCTATTTCTTTTGTTTTGACTGTAATAGTAAAGTAAGTTGTTTTAGTTCGTTCACTTTAAAAATAACGCAAGCAAAAAGAAAAGAAATAAAGCCAATACCAAAGCCAATTAATAAGCTAAATAGCCTTGTTATTTCTAAATGCAAACTTAGTTGCTTACTAAGCCAAAGGCATAAAGCAAAAACAAGGTTAACAGCAATTACTTTAAACCAACCGGAGTCAAAAAGCAGTTTATAATCTCGTTGTAACGATAGTTTTGAAAGGTAAATATAAAGTAAAGTAACTTGCACTACTTGAGAAATAGAATTAGCTTGCGCAATGCCAACGTGCCCTAAGTGCCTAGATAAAGCAAAGGCGGCAACAAGGTTAACAATAAGCACAACTAAAGAAATCATCACAACAACGTTAACCTTCTTAGCCGCTTGGTACGCTGTGATAAATACCCGCGAATAAGCAATAAAAAGTAAACCAAGAATATGAAATAAAAGCGCATCGCTTGTCATTTGTAAAGAACGTTCGTTAAAGGCACCACGTAAAAACAAAACGCCAACAATTTCATTTCTATAAAACAAAGTAAAAATAGTTGCCGGCACGCAAACAAAACGAAGTATATTAAAAATATCTTGTATATGAAAAGAAATGCGTTGGTATTCTTTTTTAATAAACAAAGTCGTAAACTGCGGCATATATATAGTTGTAACAGAAACAACTAACACGCCCAAAACAAGTTCAAGTAGGCGATTACTAAAAGCAAGAGAAGACAACGAACCGGCAGCTAAATGCGAAGCAATCACTTGCCCCACAATAATATTAATTTGATAAATACCAATACCAAAAATAGCAGGCAACATTAAAGTAAATACTTCTTTTAATTTTGCATTACGCCAGCTAAATTTACGTAGTAAAGAAAATCCTTGCTTTCGTAGTGAAGGAATTTGCAAAAACAGTTGCAAACTGCCACCAAGAAGAACGGCAAACGCAAAAGCATACACAGGATGAGGAAGGACGTCTTGAAAAAGAAGTACAAACGAGATAATAGTAATATTCAAGACACATGGCATTAACGCAGAAACATGAAATATACTAAGGCTATTCAAAACGGCTTGGCAAATAGCGCTTAAAGAAACAAACACAATATAACCAAACATTAACCGAGATAGCAAAATTGTAATTTGCATGGTTTGTTCTTCAAAACCGGTAGCAAAAACATACCGTATTAACCAAGGCATAGCTATAATGAATAAACCGGCAAACACAACAAGAATAGCAAGAAACAACCAAAAGAAAGCAACTGCAAAGGCAAACGCTTTTTCTGTTCCCTTTTCTTTTTCTTGCAAGAAAACAGGAATAAACGCGGTGCTCATAATACCTTCCGCCGTTAAACGACGAAACAAATTCGGCAAGCTAAACGCTAAGGTAAACGCATCGCTATATATGCTTGTTCCTAGTACGCGTGCTTTTAACATTTCACGTAATAACCCCAATACGCGACTAATCAGCGTAATAAAGGAAACGGAAAGAATGACTTTTGCTCTTGATTTCATTTTTATACTAAATTAGACTGAACGTTTCCCTCAATTTATATCATTTTAAACAACAACTAAACAAGTTTTATTATAAAAAAATTAAAAAATCTAAAGTTTGGCATATTTTTTCTATATTACTACTATATAAACGTATAAACTTCCGTTAATAACAGATATGCAGTTGAAAAAATATATAGCTAACTCCATGCCGGAAGCTATTAAGCAAATCAAGCTAGAACTAGGCAACGACGCCGTTATTCTTTCTACCCGCAAGGTTAAGAAAGGTGGCGGAGCTTTTGGTTTATTTGGGCAATACGTACTGGAAGTAACAGCGGCAAAAGACATGAACAGTGCGGAAAAAAGTTCCGTTACACAACATCTTGAAGCAAATAACACGGAACCGGCTATGTTACCGCCGCCTTTTGATCCAACAAAAGTTAATACAAAAGCACAGACGGACACGCGAAAAATAGAAATGGAACTAGAAGAAATTCGCACTGCTTTATCTGATTTAAGAAAAGGAATACGTGTACAAACAAATGAGGCTACTACTATTTCTCATTTACGTTATGAAGTAAATGAACTCAAATCTATTATTAATAAATTAATTACTCAAACTAATAACGCTTATAAAAAAAATTGGTCTGAAGCCTTAAGTGTTTTATATCAACAACTTTGCTCCAACGGCGTAGAAGAAAAATTTGCCTCTCGCTTAATTGACGAAGTAAGTAAAAAAATACCTAAACAAGAAGCGAATAATTTTACTTATGTTAAAATTTATTTAGCGCGTCTTTTCATGCAAGTTATTCCCTTACTAGACGACCTTATTCCGCAACCAAACACGCAAAATATTTTTAGCGTTATTGGACCGACTGGCGTAGGAAAAACAACCACGTTAGCCAAGATTGCCAGTATTGCAAAGTTAAATAAACATAAAATTAAAATAGGATTGATTACGTTAGATACGTTTCGTATTGGCGCAGTAAATCAACTGGAAGAATATAGCCAAATCTTACGCGTTCCTTGTAAAACGGCGTTTAATAGCCTAGATCTAGAACATGCAATCCAAAGTTTTAAAGACAAAGATTTAATTTTAATTGATACTTCGGGAAAATCGCAAAGAGACGCTACGCAAATGAACGACATGAAGGATATTTTGCTTAATTTTCCGCAAATAAGAAACCTTCTTGTTTTAAGTACAACAACAAAAGACGGCGATTTAACAGAAATAACAAAACGATTTAGTATTATTCCATTATACGGGTTAATCTTAACAAAACTAGACGAAACAACTTGTTACGGTTCGGTTTTTAATCATGCTATTCGCTTTAAATTACCACTAGCTTATTTAACAACCGGGCAAAACGTACCGGACGATATGGAAAAAGCAACGCGCGAACGACTTATTGATTTATTATTAGACGTTTCTAATGAAATAAAATAATTCTTTCTATAATCATTATAATAGAAAACAAACGTTATACTATACTAAAATAATTAACATCATCTATACGTACGACCATGGAAGATCAAGCGAATTCTCTTCGTAAAAAGCTCTCTCAGCAAGAAGAAAAAAAGACGCCGTTAACACAACAAAGCGCTCTTTCCTTAAGTGTTACAAGCGGTAAAGGAGGAGTAGGGAAAACTAATCTTATTATTAACCTTGCCATTCAACTTGCTACGCTTGGCAAACGAGTCTTATTAATAGATGCTGATCTTGGATTAGCTAATATTGATATTATGCTTAATCTTGCGCCGAATCATACTTTTGAAGAAGTGTTAAAACATAACGTTAATATTAACGATACCATCTTAAAAGGACCGAGTAATATAGACGTGCTTCCGGCGTCGTCCGGTATTAGCGAAGTTGCCGATCTTAAAAATAACCAACAACTAGCGCTTTTAGAATCGCTTAGCGAATTAAATGCAAAATATGATTATATTTTAATTGATACCGGCGCGGGGATTAGTTCTAATGTCCTACGTTTTAACGCGGCAGTAGACGAAGTATTTGTCGTTACAACGCCGGAACCTACGGCTATGACTGATGCTTATGCTTTAATGAAAGTAATGTTAACTAAGTACCAAGTACATAAATTTAACTTAATTGTAAACCAAGCTTCGCCGGATTTAGCTTTATCTATTTATGAAAGGTTAAACCG
>PUHO01000011.1:16779-46635 GCA_002995645.1 SAR324 cluster bacterium
AAAGACAACAACTTTACTTTAGCTGTAAGAAAGCAAATACCTCTTAGTTTACTTAAACCGGATTCGCCTACTGTCCAAGCTATACAACAACTAGCCGTTCAAATTCAGGAACAAGATTATTCTTTTGATAAACAAAATAAAGGATTATGGGGCAAAATGGCATCTTGGCTTAATAAAGGAGCATAAATTGCATATCTTATATTGGATTTAGTTTTTAATAGTTTTTTAATACTAATATATGAACAACCCGTATATAACTACGTCACAAAAAAAACAAGGCGAACAATTATTATTTGAATATAGTTATCTAGTAAAACGTATTGCTTTTAACTATGAATCAAGAACATCACAAGGTTTAAAAGGAGAGCTGTTTCAAGTAGGAATGCAAGGCTTGCTTGATGCGATTCATAATTATGACAAAACAAAAGGCGCTAGTTTTAAAACCTATGCTGAAATTCGTATTCGCGGTGCTATTCTGGACGATTTAAGAAAACAAGATTGGATTCCTCGCTCTGTTCGCGAGTCATCTAACAAGTTGGAAAAAGCTTACATTGCTTTGCGAAAACGTAATATTGATCATCCTAAAGATAAAGATCTTGCGAAAGAGCTAGATATTCCTCTTAAAAAATTACCTCAATTTCTAGACAAGGCAAGACCTATTCCTTTGCTTTCTTTAGATGCTAACTATGCAAACTCGCAAAACGATAGTAGTAACGTTAGTTTAGCTGATATGATTCCAGATGATGACGAAGATACGCCTATAGAGCAACTCTTATTAGAAGAGAAAAAGGAAGCTCTCAAACAGGCAATTAAAAAACTTCCTAAACAAGAGCAATTTGTTTTATCTTTATATTATAATGAAGATGCCAACTTAAAAGAAATTGCTATTATTCTTGGCCTAACAGAAGCGCGGGTTTCCCAAATACGAACAAAAGCTATTGCTATGCTTCGTTCTCATTTAGCTGAATATAAAGATAGTTAAGATTTATAATTATCTTTTAAATACTGCATTGTATAGGTATAGGTTTCATACAATGCTTCGCTAATCTCTCCTGCTTTCACTCTTTTTTTAATTTCACATTTTGGTTCTGTTATATGTAAGCAATCTTTATGCTTACAATATACGCTCCCTTCTTGAAACGCCGGAACAGAAGCGGCGAGTTGTTGTAACGTTACGTTATACAAACTAAAATGCCGGACACCGGGCGTATCTACTACGTAAGTAGAATCGGCAAGAGCATACCGTACGGCTAATGTAGTCGTATGTTGCCCTTGTTGATATTTATCACTCACTTGATTAGTGCGAATAGCTAGCGCACTATTAAGGTTATTTAACAACGTAGATTTCCCCACGCCGGACATACCAACAAAAACCGAGCTGTTCCCTTCTAGCAAAGGTATCATTGTTGACTGCACTTCTTCTTGATTCAAATTAGAAAGGCTATGTACCACTATACCAATATCTTGAAATAAGTTTGTCCATTTTTCTATTTCACTTGAATCAACAAGGTCTGTTTTCGTTAAGATAGCATACGGCGTAATCTTACCAAGCCAGCTAGCTATTAGTATTTGATATATAAAATGAACTTTAGGTGCCGGTGCTTTAAGAGAGATAACCATAAACAAAGAATCCACGTTAGCAACAATCACTTGAGCCGCGTTAATAGTTGGTCTTTGCCTTGCGAGTTCACTCTTTCTTGGCATGATTTCATAAATAAGACCAAGTCCGTTTTCTGTTGTTTCCTGAAAATACACAACGTCGCCAACAGCTACTTGGTTATTATAACGACTGTCTTTAAACAAGCTCCCTTTAATCTTACATTCTACTATATTCCCTTCTTCCTCTTCCAGATAATAGAAGCCTTTTGTTCGTTTTATAACCGTGCCTTGTTTCATATGCTTTTACTTCTTTACTGATTATTAAAAAGGTAGGGGATACATTAAGCCGCCTTTTTGTACTAATGCGTTTGCGCCTCTATCTAGTTTTAATACAGAGTATTTCCCTAACGTTCTCTCAAAAATTTGACTATAATTACCTACTTTCTTGATTACGTTATAAGCCCAATCCGGATCTAAATCAAGGTGCTTTGCCAGCGTTTGCGTTTGCATAAGAAACAACTTACCTTCTCCGGTTTTACTCTTCTTTATTGTATCAATATTATCAGACGTAACCTGCTTTGCTTCTGCATTAAGTAGCAAGTAAAAAGTCCAACGAACAATATTAGCCCATTGCGTATCTTTATTTCGCACGTAAATAGCAAACGGATCGCTTGCAATGTCGCCTTGCAAAATAGAAAGGTTGTCCGCTGTTTGCAAAGCATGTTTAATAGCGTATAGTTGCGAAGTATCACTTGTTAGCACTTCGCATCGTTTTTTTGCAAATGCTTGTATCATTGCTTTTGTATTATCAAACAACAAAGCTTTATACTTCATATGATTTTTTTTAAAGAAATTATCTAAATTTTCTTTTGACGTTGTTGCCGATTGAATACAAATTGTTTCCCCGTTTAATTGTAAATTAGAAACAATGCCAGACGACTTATATAATAAAAAACTTTGTTTATCAAAAAAGCTAATTGCAACGGCTTGTAAGTTATATAAAACTTCTCTTCTTGCAGTTAACGTTGAATTACGTATTAACAAATCTACTTTATTATCATGTAACGAAGTAAACCTTTCTTTTGTATTTAACGGTGTAAAGCGAACTTTATTAACGTCGTTAAAAACCGCAACCGCAACTGCCCGACATAAAGAAACGTCAAACCCTGTCCACTTTTTATTTTTCACTTGCAAAGAAAAACCAAGAATGCCGGTAGAAACGCCACAATTAACATAGCCCTGTTTTTTTACTTGCAACAAAGTTTCTCCGGCAAATACATTTGTTGCATATAAACACAATAGCATTAACGTAAGAAATAATACTTTTACGTTTAACTTACCCATATACTTCTCCTTAATATATCAAATTTAAGTTTGCTAAATTAAAGTTATACCATACAAAATAAAATAAGTACATTATTATAACTTATTTTTTATTAAAATACCTTTGCAAATTAGCAATATAACTTACTTTTTTAAATATATACTAAAGAATTGATTATTTATATTATATATTTATTGTTTATTTTTTAAGACTGTGCTATAAGTTAACTGATATATTAGTGTATTAGTTTATTTACTATATTTTATAGGTTTTATATTATGGAAAATATGTATAAAAAATCTTTCTACGCCTGTGGCGTTGCTGTTGTCACCATTATACTTGAAACTTTGGGAACGTTTCAATTTTTGTTTCACCTAGACAAACCCATGTCCATTGCCGCCGCTATTTTAATTATAGCCGCTTTTTGTTGGATTACCGAATGGATTCCTCTATATATTACGGCGTTTGTCATTTTATTTCTCCAACTTGTTTGGTTATTACCGGTTCTTCACCCCGTTGCCACTGCAAGCATCACTTCTACTAGTGTTTTAAGCCCTTTCTTTTCTAATATCATCTTGTTATTTCTTGGTGGTTTTGTTCTTGCCGCACTCTTAAACGAATATGGTATTGATAAAATTATTGCCTATTGGCTCTTAAAAAGAACGGGAACAAATCCGGCACGCATTTTAATTGGCTTTATGTTAATTACGGCGTTCCTTTCTATGTGGATGAGCAACACAGCAACAACAGCTATGATGTTTTCCATTTTATTACCTATCTTAAAAGCTATTCCGGCAGATAATAAATTTATTAAAGCATTACCGCTTGGTATTCCTTTTGCCGCAAATATTGGTGGTCTAGCAACGCCTGTTGGAACGCCTCCTAATGCCATTGCGCTTGGTTACTTACAACAAGCCGGCATTCATATTAGCTTTTTACAATGGATGATTTACGCTTTACCAAGTACGATTCTCTTTCTTGTTATTGCTATTGTTATTATTTTACTATATTGCCGCGATACTAAAGTAGATATTGTTTTACCACCGCTAGAAAAAAAATCGTTAACTACAGCGCAAATATCTAGTATTGGTATTGCTCTTTTTACGGTTATTCTTTGGATGACGAAAGATTTTCACGGTATGTCTATGGGGGAAGTAAGTTTAATTCCTGTTATACTTGCGTTTAGCTCCGGTCTACTTACTAAAAATCATTTTTTACAATTACCTTGGAATATTCTTTTTATGGTCGGCGGCGGTCTTTCTCTTGCTGTTGGATTAAAAGCAAGCGGATTTAGTGCTCACGTTGTAAACTCCATTCCGGAACATGTTTCGGCTGCGATTCTGGTAACTTCTTTCATTGTTATTACTGTTATTGCCGCTAGTTTTATGAGCCGTAGTGTTGCTGCCAATTTAATTTTACCTTTAGCCGTTGCTTTCTCTAGCATACAACCGGTACTTGCTATTTTGATTGCTTTTGCCTGCTCTGTTAGTATGCCTTTACCAGTTAGCACGCCGCCAAATGCCATTGCGTTTAGCTCCGGCTTCCTTGAATCTAAAGATATGTGCATTACAGGAACGGCTATTACCGTTATTTGCTTTTCTTTACTTTTACTTTTCGTTTTTTTCCAACTCTAAGAATAAGGTTCCAAAATGGATATACATAAACAAAAATGCCAAAAATGCCAAAGCGTAAACGTTATTAATTATATTTACAGATCAGAAGCGCGCCCAGATGAAATTTTCGTACAATGTGCCGATTGTGATGAGCTTGTTGCAAAATACACGCTTACTAACACCGGATATTATCATCATCACAAAGGTTTTGAATCTTTTTTGCGAGCTATTGAACGTTCTGGTGAATCAATCAGTTTTTCGACTATAGAAAATATGTTTGCTACGACAAAAAAAGAAATTATTAACACATTCAACAAGATTCTTCAATCATATAAAAAATAAGTAATTATAGACAGTAAGCAGCTAATTTTTAATTTTTATAAAATATAAATTATTAGCTTGCTTTTATGTTTTGCTTATAATATTATATGTATTCAATACACTTAGAGAGCTTTATATTCTATAGAGTTCTCTATCCCACCTAAAAAAACTAAAGGAGTATTTTATGAAACCAAACAGTGAAGGAAAAACTACGCCTAGCGTAACTTTCAAAACTTTTCAAGGCGGTTCTTTTGTAGACGTAACGTCTGATTCTATTTTCAAAGGAAGAAACGTAATTCTTTTTGGACTACCCGGCGCCTTTACCCCTACTTGTTCTTCAAAACATTTACCGGGATATAATGCTAAAGCGGATAAATTCAAAGAACTTGGCGTTGATGAAATCATTTGTCTTTCTGTTAACGATGCTTTCGTTATGAATTCTTGGAAAAAAGATTTATCTATTGATAAAGTAACTTTAATCCCAGATGGCAACGGTGCCTTTTCAAAAGAATTAGGACTACTTAGCGATTTTTCACACATTGGATTTGGTGATAGAACATGGCGCTATTCTATGTACGTAGAAGACGGTGTTATTAAAAAAATGTTCATTGAACCAGAAAAAGAAGGCGATCCGTTTGAAGTTTCAGATGCGGACACAATGCTAGCTTATCTACAAGGCTAGTTTCTCTACACACCTCTAAACTTGATGATAGGTAATATAAAACTTTTTATATTACCTATTATACTTTTTATCAAAATCTTATGCCAAATATACACAATACACAAACAGAAAAAAATTTAGCTCTAGCTTTTTTCAAAGAATCAGAAGCTCATAATTTATATACCTACTTTGCTTCTATTGCAGCAAAAGAAGGCTTTGTTCAAGTAAAAAACATTTTTCTTGAAACAGCAAAACAAGAACAACAACACGCTAAAATGTTACTTAAACATTTAAACGGCGGACATATTAACTTACAACTGGATACGGATATTGCCGTATTAGGAACAACGGCGGAAAATTTATCTTCTGCCATGAAAGGCGAAAGTCATGAGTTTGAAAACATGTACCCTTTATTTGCTAATATTGCCGAGACAGAAGGCTTTAATGCTATTGCAAAAAATCTTCGTGCGATTGCCGAAGCTGAAAGAGGACATCACGAACGCTTTCAAATCTTATATAATAATATTATTAACGACTCTGTGTTTAAAAAACCGCAACCGGTACGTTGGCGATGTGCTAACTGTGGACATATTCATGAATCTACAGAAGCGTTGCAAACTTGCCCCGCTTGTTTTCACCCACAAGCTCATTTCTACCCTATTGAAGCTTTCTAAGCCGTATTGGTACTATTTATATAACTTTAAATAGTACCTTTTCACTATTACTTATTTTCCTGCTTACTTCGTCTTTGTTGTAAAGTAGCGTTTTTTTATTTGCGAGGGCTATGTTATCTTACCTAAAAAAATTACATTCTAACCCCAATACGCTTTTCTATGTTATTCCTATTGGCCTTTTTGGCGGTTTTGTATTTTGGCAAAGCTTGTTAAACAACTACGTTGTTGAAGTAGCAAATTTTTCCGGACGAGATATTGGGATTTTACAAAGCTGTAGAGAGCTACCGGGACTGCTTGCCGTTACGGCTCTTTTCTTTCTTCTTTTCTTGTCGGAACAATTCTTCCTTGTGTTTGCTTTAGCCTTAATGGGGACTTTTATCATTGTTTTCGGGCATATGCATACCATTTTTAGCTTAAGCTTAACTTGTATGTTAATGTCTTTCGGCTTTCATTATAGTGAAACTTTGCGCAAATCCTTAGCAACACAACTAGTACACAAAGACATACTAAGCATTGTGCTCGGTCGTTTTCGTTCTATTGGCTCTTTTGTTTCTATTCTTGCTTTTGGTACTGTATATGTTGGCTGGAAACTGCTCCACCTTTCTTATTCTACTTTATTCACCATCGGCGGCTCTATTTCCATTCTCGTTGCTCTTTATATTTTAATTGCTTTTCCAAAATATGAGATAAAAGAACAACAACACAAGAAACCAAGATTTTATAAACGTTATTGGATTTTCTATATTCTCAATATTTTATCTGGTGGAAGAAGGCAACTTTTTGTTGTGTTTGCGCCATTTTTAATGGTAAGTACGTTCAAATTAGAAATAGATAAAATGGTAAGTATATTTTTTATAAGTCAACTGCTTACTATGTATTTTGCGCCGAAAGTGGGGAAAGTTATCCTAAAAATTGGCGAACGTAACGCACTAATCATAGAGCATCTTATTCTTATTTTTATTTTTGCAGGCTACGTACTCATACACACCGCTTGGCAAGGTATTACGCTTTATATTGCTGATAATATTGTCTTTAGCATGTCTTTTGCGCTAGATAGCTATTTCAAACGAATTGCGCAAAAAAAAGATATTGCATCAACAACCGCATTAAGCTTTACTATGAATCATACGCTAGCTATTAGCTTGCCTGTGATACTTGGTTTTATTTGGCTATCTTCGCATAAATTTGTTTTTGCCGTTGGTATTTGCTTAGCTGCGGCTTCTCTAATTACTAGTTTTTGTCTCCCTAAAAACCCACGTCAAGGCGTAGAATCCATTTTCAAAGAACGACAACAAGCTACCTAATTTACATACAAAAAACCACCTATCAAACTATATTCATAGGTGGTTTAGTAATCCTACTTCTCTGGTAAAAGAGGCATTGCTAATAAGCGATTTTCTTCTTTCTTTCTCCCCGCTTCTTTTAATGCGCCGCAACGATCAAATACATATAATTCGCAAGTGCGACAAATATCAACGTTAAAATTATCTAGTAAATAATTCAAAGCAGTAGTTTTGCTTTTAAAACGTAAATACTTAGCATCAATATTATAGCGGTCTAATCCTTCTTTAATATGCGGCGCAAGACCGGATATACACATATATTTACCCCATCTTTTAGATTTACGTTCTAACATATGCGAGCCGTCCCAATCTAGGCTTGTAATACCGTTACCTAAAATTAATAAAAAACTACCTTTAGGGATACTATGCTTAATTCTTGAGAGCGATTTAGAAACAAAACTAGACGACGCAAAATAGATACTACCGTTAATTTGAATAGTCATCACCTGCGGGCACGGTCGGCTACTTCCCTTTTGAAAAGTGTCTTCATTATCAGAATGCTTGTGATATTCTACGCTATAAATATTAGGATGTGTTACATGAAAAATAAACACCACCATAGACGTAATAACGCCAACGACAATAGAAATCTGCAAATCAAGCACTAAAGCCGAAAATAAAGTTAATATAATAACAATTCTTCCTGTGCGGCTAGCTTTCAATATTTCTAACGTATCCTTAAAAGGAATGAGTCTAAAACCAATAATAATAATCACCCCAGCAATCACAACACTAGGAACACGACTAACTAAGTTGCTTAAAAACAAAGCAATAATAATCGTAAAAATGCTAGAGAATACGCCGGCTAAAGGCGTTTTGCCAGAACAATCAGTATTAAGCGCAGTTCGTGAAAAAGAAGCAGTACTCATATAGGTTGCAAAAAAACCGCCTATAAAATTCGTTAAGCCTTGATGCAAAATCTCTTGTTTAATAGACGAATGTTGTTTATATTTTTCCGCAACAGAAAAAGAAATACTAGACGCAAGCAATAAAGAAATAAGCCCCAAGCTAAGCGCCGGTTTATATAACAAATGGAAATTATCTAGCGTTAACAAAGGCAGCCCAACAGTAGGCACCACGTTTGCTATTGCCGTTTCAAAAGTCAAATTAAAATGATAATAGAGATGAAGGTAAAAACCAACTACAGACGCAACAACAATACTATAACAAATAGCAATACCATTGCTCACTTTCAAGCGAAAAATAAACCACAAAAGAATAGTAAGCGCACCTATAGAAAACTCTTGCCAGCTATAGCTTTCAGGGAAATTACGAAAAAAATGAAATACCAACACAACCGCCGAGCTTGTACTTTGAATTTTCATTCCCCACAAAGAATAGAGTTCATGTATTAAAATAATAATGCCCGCCGCAAAGGTAAAACTTTTAACAACAGCATGAGAAACAAAATGTAATAAAACGTTAAATTTCAAGAAGAAGAGTATAATCTCAAAGACGCCTGCTAAAAAACTCAACGCTAGCACAAGCGTAACATAATCTTGCGTATGTGGCACGGCAAGCGTCGATACCATAGAATAAATAACAATAGACAAAGCAATGCTTGGTCCGCTTATCATATATAAAGAAGGCGAGAAAAAGAAAGAGACTAACGGGATAATAATCGCCGTATAAAAAGCATATCTTGCCGGTATTCCTGCGATATCAGCAAAAGCCAAGCACTGCGGAATAACAACAAGCGCCATTACAAAGCCGGAAATTAAATCATTTTTCAAATAACTTAATTTATATTTTTTATACCAACGTAATATAGGAATATGATATAAAAGATTGGCTTTAAGCGTTTTTTTCGTTTTAAAGTTTTTAATTTGCTTTAATTTTTTTTTAAAGTAAACTGAGTCCGAATTAGGCTTTAGCATAATAAGATTCTGATCTTATAAATATGTTATTAAATAGCTTTTAGTTTAACACGAGATCAATTTATTTGTCTATATAAGGTCAGTTTAAAATTTACAAACTTATTACTTAGAAAAGGGGGAAGAGGGGCAAGTCAAGAAAGATTTCATAAAAAAAAGAGCCGCTATATTTACATATAGCGACCCTTTCTTCACATATTAATAACTAATAGAAAGTATTAATTTCCAAAAATTACTTTATGTTTCTGATCTGAAGATAAATTCAACCAGTTACTACTTTTAAGCCAATTTGTTGGGCTTTCTTTTGGAAGTAGCCCATTAGCTGCAGGAGTAGTACAATTTGAATCAACTGGAGTTAATCCTTGATCAACTAAGTTCTGACACAATCCCTGAATTATTTGTCTCCAACCAACCCAGTATTTTGCTGGATAGTCTGCTGGATAAGGAGCTTGTATCTTAGCACCAAATTCCCAGAACATGAAACCATCTTGTGCGGTTGATGCATGAGGGTTAGCGAAACTATGATTTTGATAGTTTTTAATAACCTCTGCACCATGTTCGATTGTATACGGAACATGTACAGCTCTACCGTACTGATCACCTGTTACATAATGATATCTTTGAAGCGCTGTTGGCACTTTTTGAATATCACTATTTTTTGATAGAACTAATGCTATTCCATCTGCACCTGCATCAACAGATGGCCATGCTTCTCTTGGTTGTTCAAAACCAATGTTTACAGGACCGTTATAGATATCTTTAGCATCATAATAAACTTGCTCAGGTGAAATTTCTTTACGACCAGCATCGTAACTCATCAAGCTTAACGTATCAATCATATCTCTTACTTTTACTTTTTGAGTAGTACCAGCAACAGTAATATCTTGATTGAATAATTTACGTAATGCACCTACTTCTTTAGACCATACAGCAGTTTTACCTTTACAGTAATCTGTTTTACCAGATGCAGTTGGAACATTTGCCGTATCAGCAGTACACATTACTTGAACCGCTCTAGCTGCTAAAGTTAAGATACGAGGTCTATTATCTTGTTTTGTTGCTTCATCAATAACTTCACGAGCTGTGATGATCGCACCAAGATAAGCATTAAGCCATTGTTGAGTCAAGGTCGCCGTTTCTACTTCGTAATCTACATCTAGACCGTCTAAATGATGAGATACTAAGTAGTTAACCCAAGCTCGTTTCAGTGCTGATTGAGCAAGTGGCTTACCAGCGGCATTAGACCATGCAGGCCAATGATTTTCAGTCGCACTATATGTCCATCCACCAAGACCTAATATAACAGCATGATTTTGTGAAATTTGATCTATAATACTTGGTAAATCATTTGGCAGAATCTGACCAGCCCATCTATCCGAGCCGTCCATCCAATCTCCGAATATCGCATTCTCATAACCGTCTTGACCTGCAGGTATTAAGTAATCAGGCTTAACAAAAGCAATTGTAAGCTGAGAAATATATTTAGGAAACGTACTGGTTGACGCTAAAGGTCGCATACTACCACCTAGTAAGAATGGCTCAGCATAAGCAATAATATGATGTTTATGAGGCAACAACTTTTCATTAGCTTTAATTGAAGCAATTGCATTTACTCCCGGTCTATAAAGTTGTATTACAGCTTTATCCATACTAGTTGCCGGAGCGTTGTTTGCAATTTGTTCAGCAGTTGCTCCTGCGATACTTGCGAACAAGTCTGCTCCCGCACCAGTTTGCACTTGTGGCGTTGTAGGCACTTGTGGCGTCGTCACTGTTTGTGTCGTCGTTGTTGGCGCTTGCGGTGTCGTCACTGTTTGTGTCGGCGTTGTTGGCGCTTGTGGTGTCGTCACTGTTTGTGTCGGCGTTGCAGGTGCTCCACCTTTCTCAGCTTGTGCCATTGCAATAAGCTTAGCTTTCATAGTTGGATCAAGGAATGCCGCACCTCCTCTAGGATCATTATTATATATATCTTTTCCTAAAGCTATTTCAGATGGCATTTTGCCTGCTGCCTCTCGAGACACTTCTTCATTAGGAGATATTAATCTACTAGCGTAAGCTTCCGCTTGAATCTGCGCCCATACATCGTCAGAAGCACGAGATGCAAAAGCAGGACTACCGCTTAGGTTATTTGTCACTTCACATTTATAAAGTGTTTTACCCATTTGAATTAGACATTCAAATTTAGCAGAACTTAAGTCTTGTCTTGCAAATATAGTTGCATCAAAATGAGCGCCACCTACTGTATTCGTATTCGTATTCCAGCCACCAACTTCTACATCTTGGTATCCAGATTTACGTGGACCATAGAATAATACAACGTTAGATTTTGCATTATATGCTGCCATTATTGAACCGTAAGAAGTATTAGCTCCTGGTACTACAATGTTAGGCATTTTTAGGAACAGTCTCCAACCGTTACCTGAAACAACACCGTTAGCATTAATTGCAACACTCATACGTGCTTGATAATTAGCAGATGCGCTAGCACCGTCTAAATGTCTCCATCGGTTTGTAAAGTGTCTTGCACCATGAGGCAATGAAAGTGTTACTTCCACAGCTTGCGAACCTGTTGCTTTTCCTTTTATCGTATCAAATTGAGGATCCTCAATTTTAATTACTGAAGGACGTGCTGCTGCTGCTGCAGTTTGTCCACCTGAACCGTTAGTTTGGCAAAACGTACGTAATTTAGTAAGTGGATATACTTTACTCAACAATTGCAATGCCGTTAATTTCGGATCTGGATCTGAGTGACACAAGAAAGCATGTGAATCACCAATATCAACTGGACCTTGCGCAACTGGCGCTTGGTTAGCAGGTTGTACAACGGTAGCCGGTGTTAACTTAGTAGCAGCTATGCTAGTATCCGGAGTAGTTGTGCTAGTATCCGGTGTTTGCGGTGTAGATTGTGTTGGTTGCGTAACTGTATCCGGTGTTTGCGGCGTAGGTTGTGTTGGTTGCGTAACTGTATCCGGTGTTTGCGGAGTAGTCTCTACAACGGTAGCCGGTGTTAACTTAGTAGCAGGTACGCCAACAACGGTAGCCGGTGTTAACTTAGTAGCAGGGACGCTAGTATCTGGGATACTCGTTTCTTGTTGAATTAAAGCTTCTAAACTTGCAACTGATTTCGTTAAAATACTATCAAGCTTAGCGTAAATAGCAATGTGATGTGCACGTGTTATTACTTCGTCAGTAACGGCGCCTTGAGCTACAAGGTTGTTAAAATAATCATCAATTTCTGAAGAATCTTTAATTACTTTAATCAAACAATTATCACCAGCAAGTTTACAATAAGAAGTATCAACTGATTCAAGATCCGCACGACCAGCATAACTAATTAAAAAGCCGTCACCTTGTTCTAATGGATGTTGTGATATAAATTCAAATTTACCATCACCATAAGAAAGACCGGCTGCTGTTTGAGAAGTACTCGGTTCATAAGTATACCAAGCAGTACTTTGATCTAATATTGCTTCTTCTGTTGGAATAGAATCATATAATGATTCATAGGCTCCAACACCGTCTACATGATAAGAAATCTTTGGATCATCCGGTTGGACGTTGCGAACAAGAGGATGTGTTGTTCTTAATAAAAGCGGGGCATCTTTTGGATGTATTGTTAAGTTGGCAATATAAATAAAGCCATTATATTTAACCGCTTGTGCGCCTTCTCTTGTTTCACCACTAACAGGTTTAGAGAAAAGAAAAACAATTGGCAAATTTGCCGCTTTTTTAACACTATTAAAAAGAGATCCAACGTGTCCAGTTAAAACACTTTGTTGATCATCAGTTTTTGCTACTTTGTTTTTAATATCTTGATCAGAAAGTTGCGCAATTTGATCAGCTGGAGGCAAAGTAGTTTTAGCTTTTTGCCCGGCTGCTACCCTTTGATTAATAACGTCTGATACTAATGGAATAGACACGCCTGAACGCGTTTCTGATGCACCAACTTGCATTGGATCACCAGATTGCCCTTGAGCTTGATCTACTTGCTCTTGCACTGTACGTATTAACTCTTGCGTTTCCGGTGTTTTACTTGCCACTGTGATTGTAGCTGAATTCAACGAAGAAGGTTTAATAGTAACTAAATCAAGAACCCCGTCAACGCCTGTTCCGCTTGCCGGTGTAATATCATTAAAGAAAATAGCGTTAAATGCTTCTTGTGGATCAGATGATACGTTCTTAATTTTAAGAAGATAATCTAAACTAGGCATTATATAACGTAAATTATTATAGGAAGCCAATAGTTTAACTTTACCAGCTTCACCAGCTAAATCTTCATCTGCAACTAGAGAAACGCCGTCTTTTCCGTTTAAGTTATTAGAATATATTTTACCACGAAGAATCAAATGTTGCATATCCACTGACTGAAAGCCTTTTTTCGCTGCTTGTTGCGTTAAATAAAGCAACGTCACCGCTGAAGTAAATGGATTAATGTTAATAAGTCCTTTGTGTCCTTTTGGAAGTATAGAAAAATAGTATACTGATTCTACTTTAGCATCATCAGTCGCTATTTTCGGAGAAGAGAAAGAATTGACTGCAGCAGCCATTTTTTCCGAACCCGTACTTTCTATTGTTTGTAAAACTAATAGATAACCATGGTTATCTGTATCTAAATTTGATAATACATAGCTTCCTGAAGCGTCTGTATCAGTATTAGATACTTCATTTCCTTGTAAGTCATATGCTCGAACCACACCACCAACGACAGGTAACCCAGTAACGGCTCGTCCCGTCACTGCGTCGACTGCTAGTTTGCTTGTAGTAACTTTAGCAGATTGACAACTTACAATGGCCACTGTCAACGATAGTAACGTTGCCATTATAAGTAATTTTGTTTGCTTTTTCAAAGCCCTCCTTAAAGTTGAGGTTATTATTTTAGAAACGTTTAAGTTTTGTGTAATAAAGTTAAACGTTTCTAACACAATCATTCAAGACCGATACAAGTCGTATTTACATTTGCAAAGCAACTTACATACGTCCTAAACTAAAAATATTATAAGTTATAAGTTATGTTTGAGTCAATTAAAAATATTAGGTTTAGAAATTTTTTTAATAGGTATTCCCTCTTACTATAACTAATTATATATTGTTCCCTTTATTTTGTCAAATAATATAATTATTTTAACATATACAAATTGCTTGCCACATTGACAAAATATCTTTTATTTATTATATATAATCTTTATATTATTTTATGTACTTTATTTTATATTACTGTGTCTCATTTACCTCTTATCGTTGGCTACGGCGGCATTAATCCGGCCGGAAGAAGTTCTTTTTCCCATGGTTTTAAAAGAATTATCTATTCTGCTTTATCCAAAGCGGAGCAATCTATTATCATTAAAAGTCTTGCAAAACAGATGAATTTAGACGTGACAAACGTCACTGAACAACAAGTCCTTGATTCGTCCTTGATTCGACAATTAAACAAAGACATTATTAATGACTTTATTTTACATAAAGAAACCTTACTTTCCCCTACTAAAACTTGCGAATTTGAGCTCGATAAACAGGACCTTCCTTGTCGGATTCCGGACAATTGGACTATCCTAAATCAAAACCAAGACAAAATACAAGTACAGATTAACAAAAATGTACCGTTAATTCAACATGTTGCAAGTACTCCACAAGTACAAGCAGCAGGACAAATTCCATCTGGCATTATTCTAGAAAAACTCTATCAACAATCTCACTTACACCCAAGAGCTTTGCAAATGAGTATTTACGCGGCTTCTGACGCTTTACTTTCTCTAGGATTCGATTGGCAAACTATTTATTCTCATGTTAACCCGGATAAAATCGGCGTTTATGCCGGTAGTGCTATGGGATCCCTTTCTAAACAAGGAATTGCCGGCTTTATGCAAGCAGCCTATAAAGGCGTGCGACCTTCGTCAAAACAACTAGCTTTCTCTTTTACTGAAATGCCCGGCGACTTTGTTAGCGCTTATATTCTTGGTAGCGTTGGCACTACGGGAACTATGGTCGGTGCTTGCGCCTCTTTTTTATACAACCTAAAAAATGCAACTAATGACATTCGTAGCGGCAAATGCCAGTTTGCCCTTGTTGGTAGCGCTGAAGCGCCGGTCACTATGGAAACCATTGAAGCTTACCGTTCTATGACTGCTCTAGCAGAAGATAGGCAACTTGCCAAGCTAGATAACGTAAGCATTCCTAACTACCGCCGTGCTTGCCGTCCTTTTAGCTCAAATTGCGGTTTTGTCATTAGCGAGTCTGCGCAGTTTGTTGTTTTAATGAGTGAAGAGCTAGCTCTTACATTAGGTGCGAAGATACACGGCATGGTTGGCGACGTTTTTGTTAACGCTGACGGTATCAAACGCTCTATCTCTGCTCCCGGCATTGGCAACTATATCACCTTACTAAGAGCTGCACAAGCAACGCAAACTATCTTAGACAAAAAAGCTTTACAAAACAACACGTTCATTCATGCACACGGAACAGGCACCCCGCAAAACCGTGTTACTGAATCAGATTGCTTAAATGAAATGGCAAAAGCTTTTTCTATAGACAATATCCCTGTGACAGCTATTAAAGCTTATCTTGGGCATTCTATTGGATCTGCCGGTGCCGATCAACTTGTTGGCGCTCTTGGAACTTGGGAAACCGGCATATTACCGGGTATTGAAACAATTGATCATATTGCTGATGACGTTCAGTCTTCTAACCTTGCTTTCCTTCTTAAACATAAGCAAGTAGATCCTGATTTTTATAAAGCTTGTTTAATCAACAGCAAAGGCTTTGGAGGAAATAACGCAACCGCATTAATTCTGTCACCTAAGGAAGCTTATAACTTCCTTTATAAAAGAGCAAGCACAGCGCAACGCGTTGCTTATGAAAAACAACTAGAGCAAACAAAAGAAACGGCAAAACAACAAGAAGAAGAAAATATTCAAAATGATATTCAACCAATCTATCGCTTTGGTGAAGCAACCGCCACTACAGACGATCTTAACTTAAACAGTAATGATATAACTATCCCGGGATTTAAACATAAAATTAAATTTGATTATACTTCCCCTTACTCTGATTCGGAATCATCTTAATGAACTCTATTTTAAATATCTATAAGCCAAGCGGGATTTCTTCGGCAAAAATACTTAACCAATTAAAACGCGTTATAGAAGAAAAAAAAATAGGGCACACTGGCACGCTAGATCCTTTAGCAGAAGGCGTTTTACCTGTCTTTACAGGGAAGATGACAAAACTAATCCCTTTTTTTAATGTAACGGACAAATCCTATTTTGTTACCGCTAAACTAGGCTTTTCTTCTCCTACCTATGATTCGGAAGGGGAAGTTTCTCCTGTAAAAATGCCTAGTAACTCGCCGCAGTTAATTACGCAGACCTTAAAATCGTTTATTGGAACAATAGATCAAATCCCGCCTATGTATTCAGCAATTAGCGTACAAGGTAAGCGATTATACGAATACGCAAGGGAAGGGATTGTTATGGAAAGAAAAGCGCGGCGTATTACTATTTATGATATAACAAATATTTGCATTCATTTTCCTTACGTTTCTTTTCACGTTCATTGCAGCAAAGGGACGTATATCCGCTCCTTAGTTCATGATTTGGGGACGTCTTTGCAATCTGACGCTATCATTACAAAACTCATAAGAACTAGTGCCGGCTCTTTTTTTACGCTTCAAAATACGATTTTTCTTGACCAAGTAAAGAAAATAAAGGAAAATAGAATTTTATTCCATTCAGTAAATGAAATATTTCCTTCATGGATTCATTTATCTCTTGAATCAAAAGAGCAAGAGATAAACTTAAAAAACGGGCAACCTTTATTTTTTAAGAAGCAAAACATTCATTGCCAATTACTTGAAAATAAAGCATATCATGCCTATATTTTAGGAATAAATAAACAACTGTACGCTATTGGTTTTCTTGCATTCAGCCCGGATAACCATTTTGTTTTTACACCAAAAAAAGTGTGTATATAATTATTAATTACGCTGGATAAAGGATTTATTATGTTGACTCAAGAACAAAAACGAGAACTTATTAAGAAATTTGGCTCATCTGAAACAGATACCGGATCTATCGCCGTACAAATCGCATTATTAACGCATCGAATTTTATATCTTACAGAACATTTCAAAACGCATAAACACGACCATCATTCACGACGTGGATTACTAAAGCTTGTCGGGCAACGCCGCCGCTTACTAAATTACGCAAAAAAACACAATATTGAAGAATATCGTAGTTTACTTGCCCAGCTTGGTATTAGAAAATAGGCATTCACATTAACACATTGATGAAATATATAAATAACAAAGAGAAAATAAATTATGGAACAAAAAGTATCCCTTCAATATGAAGGGAAAGAAATAACAATCTCAACCGGTTCGGTTGCCAACCAAGCTAATGGCTCAGTTTGGGTTACCTATGACAACACAACTGTCTTAGTAACGGCAACGGCACAAAAAGAAGCTCCAACAAATACGGACTTCTTTCCTTTAACCTGTATTTATCAGGTGAAAACCTATTCGCAAGGTAAAATTCTCGGTGGATTTATTAAAAGAGAAAGACAACTTTCAGAAATGGAAACGTTAATCTCTCGTATTATAGATCGCCCGATTCGTCCTCTTTTCCCGGATACATTTAAATCAGAAACGCAAGTTATTGCAACAGTAGTAAGCTATAGCCATGATGCTAACCCGGCTATTGCCGCTGTTCTTGGAGCAAGCGCTTCTTTATTAATTTCTAACCTTCCGTATACAACGCCCATTGCGGCTATTAACGTTGGACGAATCGACGGAGAATGGATTGCTAACCCTTCACCAACACAATTGCAAGAAAGCGATATTGACTTGTTTCTTGTAGCAAAAGAAGACGCGATTGTCATGGTAGAAGCAGGTTGTAAAATTGTATCTGAAAAAGATTTACTTGCCGGTTTAAAGTTTGGCTTTAAAGCAGTACAACCATTAATCAAAATACAAGCTAAACTACAAAAATTAGCTGGTAAAGAAAAATGGGAAGCTCCGGAAAAAGAAGATCTTTCTGATTTAGAAAAGAAAATTGCAAAGCTAGCTAAAAAAGATCTAGATAGTGCTTTAGATATCACTGATAAACTAGATAGATACGCTGCTTTAGACAAGGTTAAAAGTAATCTAAAAGAAGAACTTTGTAATGAAGAAGACGCTGATGCATATACGTCGGATCAAGTTAGTTCTGTTTTTAGTGAATTAAAAAGAAAAACTATGCGCGATAATATCCTTAAAAAAGAAGAGCGCGTAGATAAACGATCTTTAACAGAAGTTCGTCCTATTACATGCCAACCGGACACGCTTCCACAAGCTCACGGCTCTGTTATCTTCACACGTGGAGAAACACAAGCTCTAGTGGTAGCTACCTTAGGCACAAAAGATGATGAACAAGTAGTAGAAGATCCATCTGGCGTTTATTCTAAAAATTTCTTTTTACACTACAACTTCCCTCCATACTCTGTTGGTGAAGTTAAACGACTCGGCGCTCCTGGCAGACGAGAAATTGGACACGGTAATCTAGCAGAACGAGGCTTACGCCCTGTTTTACCTAGTAAAGAATCTTTTCCTTACACTATTAGATTAGTTTCGGAAATCCTTTCTTCAAACGGTTCTTCTTCTATGGCTAGTGTTTGCGGTGGCTCTCTTGCCATGATGGATGCCGGCGTCCCTATTTCCGAATCTGTTGCCGGCGTTGCTATGGGAATGGTATCGGAAAAATCAAAACACGCTATTTTAACAGATATTCTTGGCGATGAAGATCATATTGGAGATATGGACTTCAAAGTAGTTGGTACCAAAAACGGTGTCACTGCTTTACAAATGGATATTAAAATTGACGGTCTTTCTTTTAAACTTCTTGAAGAAGCGCTTACACAAGCAAAAGAAGGTCGCTTACACATAATTAACGAAATGGAAAAAAAATTGGCTACACCAAAAGATAAAGTTTCACCTTTAGCGCCTCGTTTTATACAACACCGCGTACATCCTGATAAAATAAAAACTATCATCGGTGCCGGTGGGAAAACTATAAAAGCTCTACAAGCTGAAACTAATACAAAAATCAATATTAACGATGAAGGAATTGTTACTATTGCCGCATCACAACAAGAAGATGCGGAAAAAGCAGTCGCTATGATTCGCGAACTTACTAAAGAAGTTGAAATTGGAACTATTTATGAAGGTCGTATTGTAAAAATCATGGAATTTGGCGCTTTTACAGAAGTACTTCCAGGAATACAAGGTTTGTTACATGTTTCTGAAGTAACCGGTGAAAGGATAGAAAAATTGGAAACAGTTTTATCTGAAAACCAAATCATCAAAGTAAAAGCTATTGGACATGATAAGCGTGGAAAATTAAAACTTTCTATGCGTGACGTTCCGCAAGACTAACTTGCTTTATGGCCCTATAGTTTAACAGGATAAAACGGAGGATTCCTAATCCTTTGCTCCGTGTTCGAGTCGCGGTGGGGTCATATATTCTTCCCTCAACAATACCAGTGCCTATCGTTTTTCTACTGAAAGGCACTGCCCCCACACTAACAATAGCATTCGCTTAATTTCTACAAAATATTTTTATGTCTTTATCTAAAAAAACAATAATTAAATATATTGTCTTTGCTCTTGTTATTACTTTATTTATTTATTTTCATACTCAGTTTACACATCTTTTTTCTTTATCCAATTTACAAGCTAACAGAAGTCATTGGACAGAAATCTACCATCAACATGCCATACTATTCATTGTTGCCGCTATTCTTGTTTATATTATAGTAACCGCTTTAGCTTTGCCTCTTGCCGTTGTTTTATCTCTTGGCTTTGGTAGCTTTTTTGGTCTTTGGATCGGTTTATTCATTACCAGCATTGGCTCTACTCTTGGATCTAGCCTTTCTTTTTTACTTAGTCGTTTCTTATTTCAAGATTTTATTAAAACTAAGTTCAAATCTAAATTTCAACTCATTAATGAGCAATTTCAAAAAAACGGCGCTTCTTATCTATTTACCCTTCGTTTAGTCCCTGTTTTCCCTTTTTTCATGGTAAATTTAGTCATGGGGTTAACGGCTATTCGGTTAAGCACTTTTTTTCTAGTAAGTTGGATAGGCATGCTTCCCGGCTCTTTTGTGTACGTTTTAGCCGGTAGTAAACTAGCTAATATACATTCTGTAGGCGATATTTTTTCTCTTGATATTATACTTAGCTTTTCTTTACTTGGTATTTTACCTTATATTATAAAATATTTCGTTTCTTTACGACATCATTACAAGCTATATAAACCTTATGTAAAACCAAAAAAGTTTGATTATAATCTTGTCGTACTTGGTGCCGGTTCTGCCGGTTTAATTGGTGCTTATATGGGATCAACTATCAAGGCAAAAGTAGCTTTAATTGAAATGGGAAAAACCGGCGGTGACTGTTTAAACTCCGGCTGCATTCCAAGTAAAGCTCTTTTACATATTGCTAAATTCAAAAACATAATAGACGAAACAAAAGCATCTGGCTTACATTCCGCACAAGTTACTTTTGATTTTACAGAAGTAATGAAACAAGTAAAGCAGGCTATTGCAACGATAGAACCGCATGATTCGTTTGAACGATATGCGGCATTAGGAGTAGATTGCTTTCAAGGACAAGGATACGTAGTAGATCCGTATCACGTTAAATATAACGATACTGTCATTACAACAAAAAATATTTTAATTGCAACAGGCGCATCGCCTTTCGTTCTTCCTTTATCAGGTTTAGCAAAGAATGATTTTGTTACAAGTGATACGATTTGGGATTTAAACAGCTTACCAAATAAATTTATTATTATTGGCGCCGGTCCTATTGGTTGCGAACTAGGACAAGCTTTTTCTCGTTTAGGTAGTCAAGTAACAATCCTAGAAGCAGAACCGCAATTTATGAGCAAACAGGATATAGAAGTTACTTCTATGTTAGAAGAAAAATTCAAAAATGAGAATATTACAATACGTACCGGAACGAAAGCACTGCGTATTGAAGAAAAACAATCTGTCCGCTATTTAATTTGTAGCCATAATGATACGGAAATAAGCCTTCCTTTTGACAAAATATTACTTGCCGTTGGAAGAGTACCTAATAGTAGTAATATTGGCTTAGAAGAGCTTAATATAACCATTAACAATAGAAAACAAATAGAAACTAACAAGCATCAACAAACAAACTTCCCTAATATCTTTGCAGCAGGCGACGTAACAACGAATTTTCAATTTACGCATATGGCTTCGCATCAAGCGACTTTTGCAGCGCTAGGGGCTTTATTAAAGCCTTTTATACGCTTTTTTAACGCTACGCCTAAGTTTATTCCTTCTTGTATATTCACAGAACCGGAAGTAGCAGTCATAGGATTAAACGAAACGGCAGCAAAAGAGCAAAACATAGAGTACGAAGTTAGTTTATACAGCATGCAAGATCTAAATCGTGCTATTGCAGAACAAGCTAATACGGGTTTCATAAAAATACTTACAAAACCAAAAACAGATAAGATTTTAGGCGTGACTATAGTCGGACAACATGCCGGCGAAACAAGTAGCGAGTTTTTACTTGCCATGCAAGCTAATCTTGGATTAAAGAAAATTATGAGAACCATGCATATTTATCCAACTTGGGCTGAAGGCAACCGCTTAGCTGCCGGCGTATGGCAAAAAAAGAAGGTTTCTATTAAACTGCTACAATGGTTTGCGCGATTTCACCAATGGCAAAGAAAAGAAAACTAACCTTCGTCAACTATTTCCATAGTCATTCTTTCGGCTATAACGTCTAGCTCTGTGATTTTAGCTTGGTATGTTTTTTGTGATTGTTGTTTTATATTCGTAAGATAACAATCACATTTCATATCTAATAAAGGTAATGTCACTAGATAACGATTAGCACCGCGATCTTTACGAACTAGCTCTATTTGATATACTTGCTCCTGATTTTGCGCTAAGTACTTCCATTTCCAATGTTGCGTTAATACCTTCTCTGTTCTACGGTAATCTCGCATTACGCCTTGCGACTCTTCGGCATAAACTAAAAGCTCTTCTTCTGTAAACTTTGTTTGCGTATTTTCTAACATATAAAACAACGTATGTTGTGAAATCAAATCAAGAAAACGACGTAAAGGCGAAGAAGATTGAACGTAGGAATCTACCCCTAAAACAGCATGCTTAACCGGATCAAGAGCAACGTACGCCGGCTGAAAAATAATATCTTGCATACTAGGATTAACGCTTGGTTCGACGCCTTCTATCCAAGAATAAGGAAGTTGTCCACGAAAAAAAGCTTTATATCCTTTATCATGCAAAGCTTTACCGGTTTGCGTATTAACTAAAATAGCAAGTTCTTGAATGACTGCTTGCGCTCTTGTTTGTTCAACCGGTTCTTTAATTTTTATGCGATCTACGTCAGTAATATCAAGTTCTACTTCTGTTCTATCAAAAATTAAACCGCCTTCGTTTATACGTTTATCTAGCAACTGTTGGCATATTTCGTATAGCTTTGCAAAACGATTAGTCGGATCAATAAGCCAGGTTTCAAACTGAGTATAACTCACATTCTCTTTTACTTGAATAATAGCACGAAAAATAGATTGTTTCACTATATTACCTTGCAAATCAAGGCAAGTTTCAAAAGCAAGCGCCGCTCTATCTTGTTTTTCACAAAGAGATAAAAAGGAATCAGATAAAGCTTGCGGCAACATAGGATAGGTTTCCTTAAGCGTATACAATGAAGAAAAACTTTGTGAAGCCGTTTCAAACAAAGGGGTATTAGGTAAAACAAAGCTAGCTACGTCTGTAATAAACACGGTAATTTTAACAAGATCACCGTCTATTTCAAACGTAAACGCATCGTCATAATCTTTTGTTTTTTCATTATCTACAGTATAAACTTCTAGGTCTCTACAATCTTTTGTTTCTACCTGATACGGAGTTTGCCAAATATCTTGCGTAGTAATGGCTTTTACTTGCTCTAAGACCTCTTGTGAGAAGTGGCATTGTGCTTTTGTTCTTAAAACTTGTAAAACGCCCCAAGAGCAAGCTTGTTGATTCAAACTTAAAATAGATAATAAATACCTTTCCGTTTTTGCCGTTAACTGTGGCGAGATGTTAAACAAAGAAACAATATATTGACTATAAGAAGATTTACTGCCATAAACGAGGAAGTGATGAATTTGCGCACAAAATGAGTTAAACCACGTGATGTCTTCTTCTGCAATATGCGGTTTATTTCCTTGTATAAGCTCTTTTGCCCAATTTTCTTCTATACCTTGTTTTCTTTGTTTTTCTTCCTTTTGCTCTTGTTTTTTTCTTTCTTCTGCTTGCTCTTCTTCTGTTTTAAGTAAAAACGATTTTTTCACATAAGAAAAAGCAGAATGATTAAACAAAGCTAAAAACAAAGCGGCGCCATAGTAAGGCGCTTCGGTTTCACCGGCAAACAAAGTAATTAACTCTTCTAAGCTATATTCTACTTGAAACTCACACAATTCAAAAATAGTGTTAACGTCAATATTTTGTGAAGCACTATGTATTTCTTCCTTTTTATTAGCAAGGTATTGCGCCATAGGTTGCGATGCTTCTTCCGCTTCCCATATATGTACGATTTGATTTTGTCTTACTACAAAAGAAGAGTCTTGTGTAAGTATCTCAACTTTAGCGCCTTTCTCAGCTTGAACAATACCAATTTCGCATTGTTCTTTATAAAAAAATAAACAATATTCCATTATTTCCTATTATCCGTCAATTTTCTTTCTTAAAAAATTACTCCAATTCGGGCGTAAAAATAAAGATTTATCTAAACCGTATAAAGTGGCTTTATTAAGCGACAAGACTTCTTTTAACACTTGTATAGACTTAATATTGCCTTCCACAACTAAAGGCTTATCTGTAAATTGTTCAACCCATTCTACTAAAGTTTTATCGCTATCAAAAAACTTATTCATAACGTGAATCGTTGTTGGATGAAAAAAGTCTACTCCTGCTTGCGATAAGGATTCTAACATATATTGTAAATCGTTCGTACTAAAGCCGCTTTCTATTTTATCATAGATAGAAAAGAAGTAGCCAATTTTAACACGTGATTTTACACGTTTACGCATTGCTTCCACAAGCATAAGAGGAAGACGCATACGATCTTGAAACGTTTCTCCGTATTTATCGTCTCGTAGGTTATATTTTGAACTAATACACTGATCTAAAAGTTGTTGTTGCGCTCCGTTTAATTCAACAAAATCAAAGCCTATTTCTTCTGCTCGTTCAATAGCATGAGCAAAAAACAAGCACAACTCTTCCACGTCGTCATCGTCAAAAGGACGACTTAAATCATAGTCTTTTCCTAAATTAACGCTATAAGGGCTAATGGGCTGTTCTCCACAAATACGCTCCGAAGTTTTTGCACCTGCATGAGAAAGGCGAATCCCGGCTAATACGTTAAATTCTTTCAGTTGTTTTACTAATTTTTGCAATCTAGTAATATGATTTTCTTCAGCTAGTCCCATTTGTAAAGGATGCGACTTTCCTTGTTTACAAACGTAAGTATTATTAAGGATAATAGTTCCGGCACCTTGCCCCGCAAGTTGAGCGATTCTTTCAAAGATTTGCAATGATATTTGCCCGTCCGGTTGTGCAAATCCTTCATAGTACGGCGGAATGATAATACGGTTTTTAACGCGAAAATCACAAAATTTTAATGGTTCAAATAAAGACGACATAAGATAAAAAATAAAAAATAAATTTTGACTTTTACTTTGTGTTAAAGTACGATTCTAAAATAAAGAAGATATCAAAACGTTATACATATTCACACTATGGACAAAACAACAACGCGTTCCCTTTGCCATGAATGTAAACATTATTATATAACATGGGATCAACTACGTCCTTACGGATGTCGTAAATGGCAATTTAAAAGCAAACTTTTGCCCGCTATTGAAGTTAAAAAAAGCTCCGGCAAAGATTGCTTATTATTTGAAAACAAAACTAAATAAGATTCTTTTCTATCTAGGTTCCTTATGCCAAATGAAACTATTGTCTATCCTATTAGCGCAGCACCGCCAACTTGGGGGCATGCTGATTTAATTCAACGTGCTTCACGGCTTTTTTCAACAATCTATTGGGTGGTTGCTTTTAATCCTAACAAATCTTCTTTGTTTAGTATACAAACAAAAATGAAAATGATGCAACCTTATATTGAGCATTATAAACTTTCTAATGTAATTATTGACCATTGTCCCGGGTCTATAATCCAATATGCAAAGCAACATAACGCCCGTTTTATCTTACGTGGCTTACGTGGCAACACAGATTTGGAAAAAGAAATTGAATTAGCAACTGGATATCGTGGTATTGATTCATCTATTGAATGTATTTGTTTTTTAGCCAAGCCGGATTTAATTCAAATTAGTTCTTCTTTAGTCAATGAGTTAGCCCAAATTAACGAAAGTCTACAACCGTACGTTCATAAAGACGTAGAAGCTATTATCCAAGAAACGTATCGTAAAAACAATTTAGTTCGTTAATCGTTTATATTATCTATACATTCTATGAAAGAACAGTCACACACAAAACAAGAAGGGCTTAGTTCCTATACGCCAACGCATACTTTAGACGTGCCTAAGCCTACTAGTTTAGATTCGCCTTTGCAAGAAGAAAGCGAACAAGAACCAATACAAAGCTATATTCCTTCGTCTAGCAATATACCAAGGCAAGAACAAACAAAGAACAAGAAGGAAAGCAACCTTTCTTTATTTTTATTTGTAAACTATCTTTTTTCTCCGTTTACTGTCGCGACAAAAAACAAAGTTATACTGGAACCGTCGCAAAAATACTTATATAGTTTTATTCAAACGAATATTCTTCACTACTTAAGTTTATTCCAACCTTTAGTAACGTCAAAAAAAGTAAAAGTCCTTCATCTTTTCAGTCTTGGCGCTTTTCTTTTTGGTCCGGCATGGTTTGCTTATCGCCGTATGTATAAACTTGCAATTTTAGCTCTTGCCCTTGATTTTTCTTTACATTATAGCTTGCATTTTTTATACACGCATTTTTTTGAGCCTATTCGTCCCAATTGGATTTCATATATCTTACATTACCCTGTTGACTTGTTTAACAAGGAACTTTATACTCTTATTATTATATTAATTCCTATGTTATTTTTTGGTTTCATTGGGAAAATTTTATATTACAATCATATTAAAGTAATTTATAATCAATTTGCCTCGTCTGACTCGCCTGATTCAAGTTACGGACTATCTTTGTCATTAGGTGGAACTTCTTTAAGCGGCGCTATTTTTTTTCTTATTATAAATTATATTTTAACGTCTCATATGCTCACCTTTATGTTTTCACCATTTTTGCATATTTATCATTACTAATTTTTATTATATTCTTATTTATTACTACTTATGCGTACTCTTCGGATTATAAAACTAGATCGTTGGATTAAACACAAGCAAATTCGCGAATGGACGGAAGCCCTTATTTTCGCTTTACTTGTCGCCGTTATTTTTAGAACCTGGCTATATGCGCCCTACCGCGTACCTACTGGCTCAATGATTCATACAATTGAACCGGGAGATCAACTTTTTGTTAATTCCCATGCATACGGCTTTAAGATCCCATTTGCAGACCATAAACTTTTCACAAAGCCGGTACAACGTGGCGATATTATTGTTTTTCCTTATCCTGAAGATCCGTCAATTGATTTTGTCAAACGTGTTGTTGGCGTGGGAGGCGATACGATTCGGATTGACGGCGAAGACGTATACGTTAATGATAAGCTACTAGACGCGCCTTTTATTTTTTATGATGATACTATCCCGCCGTTTACGCAAGATCGCACTATTCGCATTCCGGAGCATAAGCTATGGGTTATGGGTGATAATCGTCGTAACTCTAAAGACAGTCGCTTTTGGGGATTTGTAGACGAAGACACAGTAAAAGCAAAAGCCGGCTTGATTTTTTGGTCTCATGACGTTAATGAAAATCTTTTTACCGGATACCGTTTTAATCGTATTGGTACTATCTTAAAGTAAACTATATGTCTGTTAAACTATATGTTATTCTGTTAGCTAGTTGTTTTTTGTTTTTTTGCGTTAACTCTTCTTTATTAGCGCAAAACATTAGAACCGCACCGAGTAATAACAGTTTTTCATCTTTCCCAACAGACCTAAAATGGGCAACGCAAGTAGAAACCGGCGTTTTTATTTATGGCTATCATGAAGATTTATTTCAAGATTTTTCAGGATTTAAAGCTTTTAGCGATAGCATTTCTCCGGTAAGCTACGCCACTAACGTTGCCGTCACTTTCATTAAACCGTTACCTATAAAGTATCTCCAGGCAATAGGGATAACTACGGAATATGATTTTTTAAGAACCGACTCCGCAACAGCGCTAACAAAGTCGTCTGTTGTTCCGGATATGACCTTAAGAATAAATATTGCTACCATTGGTTTGAAATTCTTTCTTTTTTCGCCAAAAGGATCTAAACCTTTATTTCCTTTCATTTCTGCAAAATGGGGCATTTTGAATGGTAAATTTAAAGGAAGCCGTCCTATTAGTGATGAAGAGGTTAACAGTTCGTTTAACGGCTTGCTTACGCAGCAGGCTATAGGCGTCCAAGTACCTATATATAAAGATATACTAGGGCTTACGTTTGAAATAAGGAATGCTTACGCAAGAAAATTACATGTTAAGAATAATATCTTTGCAACCATACCGGAACGAACAAAACCAGATGAAGACGAAACAGGAAGCACAAGTCTAATTAAAACGCACGTACTAGAAACGGCAGACATACAAGACAAACCGGGGCTAAACACGCTAGACGCATCGGCTTTGATTCTTGTTGCTAGAGTATATTATACTTTCATGTAAAAAAGGAAGAACGTTTCCACTCTCCCTTTTCTTTATCGCTAAATCTCTTTTTTCTGTTATTTGTCTAGTACGGTAATGAAAAAGTAACCTCTCCTAACCGTTCCCGCTGGCATAGGCCAATTTTTACTATTACCTGCAAATGATATCACCATAAGCTTCTTAGTTTTTGGATAATCTATTAAATAAAAAGCGCGCAAAGTATGTAGTTTGCTAACGTCTAGTTTCCTACTATCATCACCTAAAGCATTGGCAAGCTTTACTGCCCCCAAGGTGTTTATATCGCTCTCATACAATACGTTGCTTGTTGAATCTAATACTTGTGTTGCAATATATACTTCTTGCGTTCCTGCTGGTAAAACAATCACGCCGTTACGTATTTCATAATGTAACGCATCGCCATGTTTATTTGTCAATTTTATTGTTGAAGTAATATCGTTACGAGGGTCTGTTAGCATATCTTGATATATCAATTGTTGCAAGTCGTGGCTTGCTTGGGCAAGGCCTGCTTTCATCGCTAAAGAGGATACATAAAGTACGATTTCATTATGACCAGTTAATTTAGCAAAACTTGCGGGATCGCTTACAGTTACAACGTCGTTTGTTCCAAATGTGATTGTTGGTTTATTGTTAAGTTTGCCGTTTTTGATTGTTTGTTGTTTGTTAACAACAATCGCATAGTTTGCTACTAAAAGAACAAAGTCGTTAATATTGGCAGTATCTGAATTAAGCAAGCTTACGTCAGTTACGTTGCTTGTATTAGGAGAGCGTAAGTAGGCGGTTACTAGTGCTTTACTAGCTAGGCTATTGATTTTAGTAAAGATTTGTTCGGGGGGGGGGTAGTTTTGGCAGCTAGTTCTTTTGCTAGCTGGGCTCGCACCGGTTCGGCAATCATATCTGTAAACACGTTAATATTATGTATGCCCACTGTCTTATTAAAGAAACCGGTTAATGCAATCTCGTCTGTACTTCGTGAAAGAGTAACTTCATCTTCGTAATAACCTTTACAAGTAATATAATAAAAATCACCACTCGGCACGCCGTTTGTCAACATCATTTGACCTTTATCGTTAATATCGGCTTTCTTAACCTCTGTATTAACTAGCTTGCTGTTAGCAACCTTTTGCCCTTGGATAGTACAAGCATCTTTTTGCGCTTCAAACAAACCTTTAACAACGTACCTTGTAACTTCCTTTGCTGGAGTAAGCTTTGTTGCTTTCGTAGGTTGTTGCTTGTTTTGACTCGCATTGCCGTTGCTATTTGTCTGCGTATTGCTATGCGTTCCGTTTGTTTGCGTATCTGTACTGCCTGCTTTACTAGAATCGCTTTTACTGTCTGTATTGCCTTGCGTATCCGTATCACCGGCTTTGCTATTTGTTTGCGTGTCTGTATCACCGGCTTTGCTATCGCTTTTCTTATGCGTGTCTTGCGTTGTTGTCTTGCTATTGTCCTTTGACGATGAATCGCTACTACTGCTATTATCGCCGCCGCCGCAACCTACTAGCAGAAACAAGATACCTACTAGTAATATTTTCCATTTTATATGTTTCCTCATTATGTCCTCTTAGAT
>PUHO01000012.1:0-53515 GCA_002995645.1 SAR324 cluster bacterium
GTTGGCGTATGACGTTTGTTGTTGTAATGCTCATTGGTTTTGCCTGGGTTGTTCTTTGGTGCTTTGCAAGTGGAAGCAAGCCTTATGAACTAACAACAAGAGAAGAATTAGATGCGAAAAAAGCAAAACTAGCTGCTGCTGAAAAAGCCGCCGTTGTTGAAACGGACACAAATCCATTAAGCTTTTATCTAAAACAACCGTTAGTGATATTTACTGCCTTGACCTTCTTTGCGTTTAGTTATATTCTATTTTTCTTTATCTCTTGGTTCCCATCGTACTTATTAGATGCTCGTCATTTAAATATGCATGATATGGCTTTCTTCAATTCTATTCCTTGGTTGCTTGGTTCTGTTGGATTAGTTGCCGGCGGTTTTATTTCTGATTGGATTTTGCAAAAAACCGGTAACGCTGTATTTTCTAGAAAACTAGTTATTATTGTAGGCTTAATCGTTGCTGCTGCCGGTGTTGCCGGTGCTGCTGCCATTACTAATATTAATCTAGCTCTTGTTCTTGTTTCTATTGCTTTATTTGCAATGTACACAACCACTTCATGCTACTGGGCTATTATTCAAGACGTAGTAAAAGGCTCCAACGTAGGTGGGGTTTCTGGTTTCGTTCATTTCATTGCTAATGTTGCCGGCATCATTGCTCCTGCTCTTACAGGCTTTATCATTAAAGCATCTGGCGGACATTATGCAGGCGCTTTCTTCTTAGCAGGTATCATTGCTTTGGGATCAGCTATATTACTAGCTATTGGTGGCAAACAATTTAAAGGAAATGCTTAATTTTTAATTAAACTTAAATAAAGGAACGGTGGGAAAGCGGAAGACGTCCTTGCCCATCTTAATAAGATATATATTGAAACTAAAATAACGGGAGCTTAGTTTACAAATGAAATTACCTCTTGAAGGTGTAACCGTTTTAGAGTTCAGCCAATATTTGGCTGGCCCCTATGCGGGTCTAAGATTAGCCGATCTTGGAGCACGTGTAATTAAAATTGAACGCCCTAAGTATGGCGATGCTTGTCGTGGTCTTGTTACTAAAAATATGATTAGTGACGGTGATAGTGTGCTTTTTCATACAATTAACCGTAATAAAGATTCATTCCAAGCTAATTTAAAAGACGCAAATGACGTTGCAACAGTTAAAAAACTAGCTAAATCAGTTGATATTATTACTCATAACTTCCGCCCTGGCATAATGGAACGGCTAGGTTTAAATTATGAAGTAATTAAAGAAGTTAACCCTACCATTATCTACGCCGAAGTAAGCGGCTATGGTGCTAAAGGTCCTTGGAAAGACAAACCGGGGCAAGACTTACTAGCACAATCTATGTCCGGTTTAACTTGGCTATCTGGTAACGACAATCAACCGCCTATGCCTTTTGGAATTGCTACGGCTGATATGATTTGCGGGACTCAACTTGTACAAGCATTATGCGCGGCGTTGTTACGTCGTAAACGTAAAGGAATCGGTGCCAAGATTGAAGTTAGTTTAATGGAATCTATTTTAGATCTACAATTTGAAGGACTAACAGCTTATTTAAATACAGGAAAAAACCTGCCTGAACGTTGCGCTAGTAATAACGGTCACGTTTATTTAGGCGCTCCTTACGGTATTTATAAAACTAAAGATACGTATATCGCGCTAGCTATGGGTAAATTATCTCTTCTTAACGAAGCGTTAAAGAATGAGGAACTAGCCCCCTATTGTGAAGGTGATTTGTACTTTACTAAAAGAAACGAAGTGAAAGCAATTATAGCTTCCCAACTCGTATCGGAAACCACAGCGTATTGGTGCAATAAACTAGATAGCGTCGGTTTTTGGCATGCCCCTGTTTTTAATTATGAACAGTTAACAAAGAGCGAAGTATATACATCGTTAAACATGCAAATTAGTCTTGAACGTAACGGCGAAACGATTAAAACAACTCGTTGCCCTATTCGTTTAAATCAACAAATTTTATCATCAAACAAAAGTGCCCCCGTTTTAGGGGAAACCACTGAAAGAATTAAGAAGGAGTATAAACTATGATACTTCCATTAGAAGGAATTACCGTTCTTGATTTTACTCAATTACTATCCGGTCCATGCGCTTCGCTTCGTATGGCCGATCTAGGTGCAAGAGTAATTAAAATTGAACATTATGAAACTGGCGATATGTCTCGCAACCTATACGGCGAATCAGTTGACGTTTGTGATACTTCCGCCTTCTTTCAAGCTATTAATAGGAATAAAGAAAGTATTGCCCTTAATTTAAAATTAGAATCAACAAAAAAAGCTATTTTACAATTAGTAAAAGAAGTTGACGTTGTATTAAGTAATTTTAAACCGGGAGCAATGGAGCATCTAGGTTTTGGATTTGCAACGTTAAAAGCAATTAATCCATCTATTGTATACGGATATATTACAGGCTACGGTTCTCATAGCCCATGGGCAAATAAGCCGGGACAAGATCTTTTAATTCAAGCTATATCAGGCTTAACATATCAAACAGGTAACGAAGATTACGGATCCGTTCCAACAGGGATTGCCGTTGCCGATATTATTGCCGGATCACAACTAGTGCAAGCAGTTATAGCCGCTCTCTACTCTGGTGAAGCAACGGAAGTGGAAGTTTCTATGCTTGAAGCTATATTAGACTTACAATTTGAGCCTATGACCTTGTTTTTTCAAGACGGCGAAATTGTTAAACGTGGTAATGTTAGCGGAGCACATCCCCTTGTTGCAGCGCCTTACGGTATTTATAAAACGCAAGACGGATATATAACGCTGGCTATGGGATCTATTATTAAGCTTGGGGAGTTATTAGATTGTAATGACTTGGTAGCCTATCAAGACTCATCGCAATGGTATTCTAAGCGTGATGAAATTAAACAAGTCTTAACTGATTTATTAAAAACAAACACTACTAAACATTGGTTATCTATCCTTGAACCGGCTGATATCTGGTGCGCTGAAGTATTTAATTGGGAACAATTAATTAAACAACCCGGCTTTGAAGTGCTTAACATGCTACAAACTGTCCAATGCGGTAATGGGGGAACCTATCAAACGACACGTTGCCCTATTCGTATAGACGGGGAAATCATCACAAACAAAGTAGGCGCCCCTATTTTAGGACAACACACAGAAAGTATTGCTAAAGAATTTAACCTTACTTTTGGAGCATAGATAATGGCAAGTCAATATATTACCTATGAACAGCGTAACGGCGTTGGCTATATCATTATGGATAAACCGAAAGCCAATGCCTATAATTTAGCTTTTCATGAACAGCTATTAGACGCTATTCATCTAGCTAATGAGGATAACAAAATTAATGCAGTTATTCTTTCTAGTGCTAGCGAAAAGTTTTTTTGTGCCGGTGCTGATATTAAAGAATTTGCAGAAAACGATACGGCAACTAATAAAAAAATGGTGATAGCCGCACGTCAAAGCGTTGCCGCAATGGAAGCAAGTAATAAAATCTTTATTGCCGCTATTTCCGGGCATTGCTTAGGCGGAGGGCTTGAGATTGCTTTAGCATGTGATATACGAGTTGCGTCAAATAAACACTTTTCTATGGGGCTTACAGAAACAAAGCTTGGTCTTATTGCAGGGAACGGCGGAACGCAACGCCTTGCAAGACTCATTGGAGCAACGCGGGCTATTGAGTTAATCGTTACTGGCACCGTGTTTGGCGCGGACAAAGCGCATGAATACGGTATTGTAAATCAATTATATACAGCTGAAGAGTTTGAACAAAAAACCTTAGCAATAGCACAAACTATCTGTAATGGTGCCGGCTTAGCCATCGCCGCTACTAAACGTGCTATTCGTATGGGGATTGAAGTTCCTCTTCTTGCCGGGCTAGAGCTGGAAGCCGGAGAAGCTGACCGCTTATATGATACGTACGATGCAAAAGAAGGGTTTCAAGCTTTTGTTGAAAAACGCGACCCTGTTTACCTAAATCGTTAGCCTATTGTTATAGTGTTTTTCTTTTCTACAAAAATAAAAGCCTGCAATCATTCCTTGTAGGCTTTTTACTATATAGGGCGAGTTATTGCCTTTTTTCAACATCAATTTATATAGACAGCTAAAGAGAATAGCACAAAATATATAACGATGCCGGGCTGAAATCGGGAGAAGCCCCACCACTTATATGATACACATGATACGAAAGAAAGTTTTCTAGCTTTTGTTGAAAAACGCGACCCTGTTTATCTAAATCGTTAGCTATTATTATAGTTTCTTTTTTTTCTATAAAAGTAAAAGCCTGCAATCATTCATTGTAGGCTTTTTACTATATAGGGCGAGTTATTGCTTTATCTGTCATCATCAATTTATATATACAGCTGAAGAGAATAACACAAAATATATAACGGTGCCGGGCTAGAATCGGGAGAAGCCCCACCGCTTATATAATACTGTATCGCATAAACAAAAAATAAAAGAAGTAAGTAAACCGTCTAAAAGATAATTTACCTACTTCTTAAACAAACTAAAGCGTATCGTATTTTTACGTACTTAAAAATAAATAGTATTATACTACGCCATATTTAACTTATTCAACTTATCCCAATCAAAATTAACACCAGTACCAATTTCTGTAGAAGCAGCAACGTAGCCGTCTACAACTTTTATTGGATCTTTTGTATATTCAAATATAGGGAAGCTATGGAATTCTAAAAGCCCTCTATTCTCAATCGCAGCTAAAGCATTAACATGCAATTCTTGCATACCGTGCGTACTAGCACGTAGTGAATAGTCTTTAGCAATTTTTGCTACTCTAAAAACACCTGTTAAACCGCATAGGTTGGAAGCGTCTAAGATGGGCTCTTCTAGTTTACCTATATCTAAAGCTAATTTGTGTTCCCATACAGTATGTAGGTTTTCGCCCATAGCAATAGGAATACTCGTTGCTTGCGCTATTCTTGCGTAGCCTTCGTAATCATCGGGATTAGTTGGTTCTTCTAACCAGCCAATATTATACTTTTCGATTTTTCTTGCCATGCGAATAGCTTGTTCTCTACTCCAAACCATGTTGGCATCAACCATAAATAAAGCATCTTTACCAAGAAGTTCACGAATTAAGCGAATTCTTTCAACATCTTCGTCTTCGTTTGCTCGACCTACTTTAATCTTAATAGCAGTATGACCACTTGCTAATTGTTTTTCAACATTAGCTACTAATTCATCATTAGTAAACATTAAATCAATACCACCGTAGTAAGTACGTACTTTAGCCGCTTTTGTACCAAAATAATCAGCTAACGCTTTTTTTTCACTTTTTAACTTAATATCCCAAAAAGAAATATCTAAAGCAGAAATAGCGAAAGAAGCAATACCGCCCCTTGCCACGTAATGAATTTTTGTATTCATAAAATCGTGCATTTTTTCCGTATCGTCTAGTTCCTTACCTATTAAAGAAGGTGCTAAATCAACGCGCAACATTTCGGCAGTTGCTCTTCCGCCGAAACCGCCTGTATAGGTGTAACCAACACCTTCAATGCCACTTTCCATTAATACTTTAGTAACTACAAGCTCAAAATTATCATGTTTCCCATGAAGAGCATCTCCTAAGTTTCCTTCTAAGGGCAGTCTATAGTACTCGGTTTTTATATCTTTTATTTTTCCATAGCTCATTTTAATCTCCCATCTTAAAATTAATTATCGACCTAACCAGCCACCGTCTACGGCAATAACATGCCCGTTAACATAATCAGACGCAGTAGACGCTAAAAATACGGCAGCACCGGCAAGATCTTCCGGTTTTCCCCAACGACCAGCGGGGATTCTTTCTAGAATTTGTCTATTTCTGTTTTCATCAGCTAATAACGCTGTGTTCATTTCTGTAGCCATATAACCCGGAGCAATACAGTTAATTGTAATGCCTTTTCCAGCCCATTCATTAGCTAGTGATTTAGAGAATTGCATCACACCACCTTTACTTGCCGCATAAGCCGGCACAGTAAAACCACCTTGAAAAGATAAAAGGGATGCAAGATTCACGATTTTACCGTATCCTTGTTCTATCATTAGTTTACCAACTTTTTGGCACATATAAAATACGGCGTTCATATTAATATCTACAACAAAATCCCAATCTTTTTTAGGGAATTCTACTGAAGGATGTCTTTTTTGGACACCGGCATTATTAACTAAAATATCAATTTTACCAACTTTTTTAACAATTTGATCAATAATAGAATCATAATCGTCAAACTTGCTTAAATCAAAATCAAAGCCATGCGCTTTATGCCCTTCTTTTTCAAACTCGGCAATCGTATCCGGATTTACTTTTAAATCTAAAATTACAATTTCAGCACCATGTTCAGCTAAACCTTTAGCAATACCTTTTCCTAATCCTTGATTAGCACCGGTTACAAGTGCAACTTTTCCTTTTAAGTCAAATAAATTCATTTTCGTTCTTCTAATTAATGTTAGTATTTTAATATTATGATAAGTGATACATTACTTTAATAGCGTCCGTACCGGTTGTTAAAAGGTCAAAACCTTCTTGGTACTTGTCTACAGGTAATTGGTGGGTAATAATTTTCTTAAAATCATTACAGTTATACGTAAGATCTACAGCAATTTTGAATTCTTCTAGTTGATATACGCGAACAAATTGTATAGAAACTTCCCTAAACATACCTTGACCTAAGTTTAACTCCGTCTTATGTTTATACGCAGCTACAAGCACAATGCGACCGCCCACTTTTGTTGTTTCCGTAAGAATAGAAGCAACGCTTGGATGTCCGGCACAATCAAAGACAATATCAGCTCCAATATTATTATTAATTTTTCTTGCTTCTTCTATAACGTCACCTTTTGTCACGTCAATTACTTTGAAACCAAATTCTTTAATCTTGTTAATTCTTAAAGGATTTGCTTCGGCAATGGTAATATCAGTACAACCGTAATGTTGTAAAGCAATCGCTATACATAAACCAATCGTACCGCCGCCAAAAATTAAAGCCGTATCACCTGCTTGGTAAGCACCTTTCCTAATAGAATGGACAGCAACGGCAACAGGTTCAACAACAGCGCCTAGTTCTAAACTCATATCATCAGGTAACGGCAAAATAGCTTCATCAGGACATAAAACGTATTCAGCCATACCACCGTCTAAATCAATACCTAAAAGACCTAGTGTTTCACAAATATACCATTTACCTGATTTACATGTGGAACATTTACCACATGATAAAAGAGGATAAACGCAAACTTTTTTGCCTTTTGCAATGGTGGGATGGTTACTTGATTCCATATATCCGGCGAACTCATGTCCTAGCGTTAGCCCGGCTTTTGCTCTTGGATGCGTTCCGGCATAGATATTTAAATCACTTCCGCATATACCGGCATTAGCAATTTTAATCAACGACCAGCCTTCTTTTTCCGTTGGAATTGGTTTATCTTCTAAAGCAATTTGTTCTTTACCTTTATAAACGATTACTTTCATTATAGTATCTCCCTGTTTATTTTATATATTTAAATAAATAGCTTAAATAATTAAACTAAATTCCAATTTAATGCTTCGCCTTTCAAAAATCTAACTGATTCTTCGGCAACTTTTCTTTTTAATTCTAAAGCAGCTTCTTCAGAATACCAGCCCATATGTGGGGTACAAATAAATTTACCTGTTGCATATAGTTTTTCTTTTGCTTCTAACGGTTCTTTTTCTGTTGTATCTAAACCGGCACCGGCAATTAAATTAGTTTCTAGAGCTGTTAAAAGATCTTTTTCATTAATAATGCCACCTCTTGCCGTATTTACAATATACGCAGTAGGCTTCATCATTTTAAAATCTTTTAAAGTAATTAAGTTTATATTGTTATCAGCCGGACAATGAATAGAAATTAAATCTGCCGTCTTTAATAATTCTTCTTTTGAGATTAACTTAATATATTTACTTTTTTCTTCGTTTAGTTTGCTAACATTAGGATCAAAAGCCACTACTTCCAAACCAAAGCCATGAGCACGTTTTGCCATTTCCGTACCAATACGACCAACACCAAAGATACCTATTCTTTTCCCTCTTATTCTGTAGATAGGAATGGATTCTTGATAATCCCAAACGCCTTTTTCAATTAAATCAGACATTTTTGCAACTTTTCTAACTAGTTCTAAAGTTAGTGACATTGCATGATCGGCTACTTCATTCATTCCATAATCAGGAACGTTACAAACTTTAACGTTATGATCTTTTGCCGCCTTTAAGTCTACATTATTGACCCCAACGCCATATCTAACAACTAATTTCAAATTAGGTAGATTTTCCATAACTCTTCTAGTTACCGGGGCGTATTGATTAATAAAAACGACGCCGTCTTTACATTGATCTATTAAATCGTCTTCTGTTTTACATTGTTTTAATGTGAATTCAAAGCCTGCTTTTCCCAGAATATTTGTTTCAATATCAATATCTTTGTGATCACAATCAGTAATGATTACCATAAATATATACTCCTTATTTTACCTTGTTTTTAGCTGTTTTATTAAAAAGTAACCTCTTAGCACTTCTTTTTAAAATTACCTCTTCTTATTTCTGTTGTCAAATAAAAAAAAACATATTTACATATTCAAAAAACAGATTTACATATTTAAAAAAGTAGCTATATTTTTTATTCAATTTTTCTCTCTTGCTCATTTATTTACATAATGTATATAATAATATTTTACTTATTTTTTATTATATTTGTTTGCTACTTTATGCTGTCTATTTACCTTGCTACTCTAGGGTGTGAAAAAAACCGCGTTGATTCGGAAATAATGCTTTCTTGTCTCATACGTTCTAAGTTCACCTATGAAGCAAATGCAAATAATGCCGCCATTATTATTGTTAATACATGCGGATTTTTGCAAAGTGCAGTTGAAGAATCAATAGAGCAAATTTTAGAGTTAGCTAAATACAAAAAAGAAGGGAAATGCGAATGCCTTGTTGTTGTTGGGTGCCTTGTTGCAAGATATAAAGAAAAACTAATGGAAGAAGTTCCGGAAATAGACGTCTTACTTGGAACAAGTGACTATAAAAAGATTGTCCCGGTAATACAACAATTTCTTACAACAAAACAAAAGGTTACTTCTATTAAAGAAAAACCGCTTTACGTTAATCATGATAGTAACGCCCCGCGGATTCTTTCAACACAACCTCATTTTGCTTTTGTTAAAATTGCCGAAGGCTGTTCTAACGTTTGCAGTTTTTGCAATATTCCCAAGCTACGCGGTCCCCTGCAAAGTCGCTTACAAAATAGTATAGTACAAGAAATACAATCGTTACTTGCTAGAGGGGTGAAAGAAATTAACCTTGTTGCGCAAGATTCTAGCGCCTATGGGCAAGACCTGGAAGAAAAAACAAACTTAGCTATATTAATAGAGTCTATTCTTACGGCTTGTCCTAATGATTTTTGGTTACGTACGTTTTATTCTTACCCTAATACCTATCCGCTAGCTACGCTAGATTTAATGAACGCCGATTCGCGCCTTGTACCGTATATTGATATGCCTTTTCAACATATTTCTAATACAGTCCTTGCAAAAATGAATCGTAACTTACATAGCCAAGATATTTATACTTTACTTGAAAAAATAAAAACAAAACTACCGTCTGCCTCTATTCGTAGCTCGTTCATTGTCGGCTTTTCTAATGAAACGCAAAAAGACTTTGAAGAACTTTGCCATTTTATTGAACAAGGCTTTTTTGCTCATGTTGGCATTTTTACCTATTCGGCAGAAGATAATATTGTTTCCAACCGTTGGGGCGATCCGATTTCTTTAGAAGAAAAAGAGGAAAGAAAGGCAACTTTACTTGCTATTCAACAAGAAGTTAGTCTTAAACGTAATCAACAATATATTGGAACAAAACAAAAAGTGCTCATAGAACAAGTTAGCGAAGAAACAGACCTACTTTTACAAGCACGCGCTTCTTTTCATGCTCCTTTTGTAGACGGCAACGTTTTAATTAACGAAGGAACCGCTACAGCCGGAACGTTTGAAGAAGTTCTCATTACACAAGCACACGCCTACGATCTTATAGGACAAATTAATAATCTTTAATGGAGCACTGCATGTCAGGACATAATAAATGGAGTACAATTAAACATAAAAAAGGCGCTGCCGATGCAAAACGCAGTAAAATTTTCACAAAGATTATACGTGAAATAACGGTAGCAACAAAGCTAGGGGGAGCGGATCTTGATGCTAATCCAAGATTACGCCTTGCTGTGAATAATGCTAAAAGCGCAAATATGCCGGCAGATAATATTAAACGTGCCATTGAAAAAGGCTTAGGTGATGATAAATCTAATTGGGAAAATATTACCTATGAAGGCTATGGACCTCATAATATTGCCGTTATTGTTGAATGTTTAACTGACAACAGAAACCGCACCGTTTCTTCTGTTCGTACGTTATTTAATAAAAACAACGGGAATCTTGGTTCGTCTAATTCTGTGTTATATATGTTTGATCGTAAAGGACAACTATATTTTGAAGAAACTAATTTAAATGAAGATGAAATAACCGAACTTGCTCTTGAAGCCGGCGCGGAAGACGTTATCCCTCAAGGTGATAATGCTTTTACGATCACAACCGATCCGGCAGATCTCAATAGTGTAAGCGATTTTTTCACAGCTAAAGAAATACCGTTTAACATGGAATATGCGTTAATCCCGCAAACACCGCTAGAAATTAACGATACAACGCAAGCAGAACAGATTCTTAAGTTTATTGATATATTGGAAGATGACGACGACGTGCAAAACGTCTTTACTAACTTGCAACTTTCTGATGAAGTGACTAAGCAACTAGAAGAAGAAAGTTAAAATACACAATGGAAGAGCGTATTATTGGCATAGATCCCGGATCGCGTTATACCGGTTACGGGATCATAGAAAAGCAAGGAACTAAGCTAAAGCATATTGCAAGCGGCGTTATTACAACCGTAAAAATTCCGGATTTAGCAGACACGGTCTATGCTATACACGAGCAATTGCAATCTATTTTGGAAACGTATCAACCTAATATATTAGCAGTAGAAAAAGTATTCCATTCTGTTAACGCTCATTCTTCCCTTGTTCTTGGTCATGTTCGAGGGGTTATTTTACTTGCGGCAAAACAAGCTAACGTAACGCTGCTCTCTTTTTCACCAACAGCCATTAAATCGGCAACAGTGGGAACAGGTAGAGCCGAAAAAAAACAAGTTGCTTATATGGTTTCTATTTTACTTAACTTACGATCTGAACCTTTAAAGGAAGATCAAGCAGACGCCTTGGCAGTTGCTATTTGTGCGGCAAACACGCAAACCTATACTACTCTTTCTTAACTTAGTATGATTTCACACTTACAAGGCAATATTATAGAAATACAAGATAGCGAGCTTATTCTTGACGTTCATAACGTAGGTTACACCGTGCAAATGGGGACAAATCAACTACAATTGTTACAACAAAAAAAAGAAGAAACCATTAGCTTAGCTATTTATACGCTAGTACGAGAAGATGATATTCGGCTTTTTGGGTTTCCTGATTTCACATACAGGAAATGTTTTACTGTACTTTTGAAAGTCAACGGCGTTGGTCCTAAAGCGGCTATGCTTATTTTAGATCAACTTACACCAATACAAATTGCCCAAGCTGTTACCACGCAAAACGCCGCGGCATTTACGCAAATATCCGGTATTGGCACAAAAGTAGCACAAAAATTGCTTCTTGAATTACAAGATAAACTTGCTTTCTTACCACAAGAAACGCTTACTGATAAAACAACAATCAAACCGCAAACAACAACGTTAGAAGTGCTTTCGGCTTTACAAAATCTAGGCTTTACAAAACAAGTGGCAGAAAAGGCACTCAATAAAGTACAAGACAATACTAGTGACTTTGATACGCTTTTACGTAGTTGCTTATCTTATCTACATCAACTTAAATAACCATTTTACAAGAGGAACGTATGGGAAATCTAAACAAAGTACTTTTAATCGGCTATCTTGGACAAGATCCGGAAAAAAGAGTAACACAAAACGGCAACTCTGTTACAACAGTCAACCTTGCTACTACAGAAAGATTTACAGATAAACAAGGAAATAGACAAGATCGCACTGAATGGCATCGCATTGTTTTTTGGAATAAACAAGCTGAATTAATTGAACAATATTGCCGTAAAGGTTCGCAAATATATATTGAAGGGCGATTGCAAACAAGAGATTGGCAAGATCAATCGGGAAACAAACGATATACAACTGAAATCGTTGCTAGTTCTATGCAATTCCTTGATAAATCCGGCGCTAGTTCTAATAATTCACAAGATCAACCGCCTATTGCTTCTTATGATAATGCACCACCGGCATATAACAACGATAACGACAATAGCAATTTCATAGAAGACGATATTCCGTTCTAGTCGTTTATTACTTTGTTTTCTGTTTCACATGGAACCTGCGCAAACCTATTCTTCTAGTTTAGGTTTGCAAAAATTACCTTGCACTATGTAAAAACTGCGCTGCATCGGTAACAGGAAAGAGCGCTATATTTTCTTTTTGCATATAACGTAAAGCTGAATTAATTGAACAATATTGCCGTAAAGGTTCGCAAATATATATTGAAGGGCGATTGCAAACAAGAGATTGGCAAGATCAACCGCCTATTGCTTCTTATGATAATGCACCACCGGCATATAACAACGATAACGATAATAGCAACTTTATAGAAGACGATATTCCGTTCTAGTCGTTTATTACTTTGTTTCCTGTTTCACATGGAACCTGCGCAAACCTATTCTTCTAGTTTAGGTTTGCAAAAATTGCCTTGCACTATGTAAAAACTGTGCTGTATCGGTAACAGGAAAGAGCACTATATTTTCTTTTTGCATATAACGTAAAAACGTATTTTGCCTTTTAGCAAAACGACAAATCTCAGTAGCTAGTTTAGTTATCATTGCGTCTTTACTCATTTTCCCATTTAGATAACGACTTACCCACCTATATTCTAATCCGTACGCTTCTATTTCATTAACGGCAAAACGTTGTAATAAAGATTGCACTTCTTCAATTAACCCTTCTTCTATACGTGCATGCAATCTTGCAATAATTCTTTTTCTTTGTTCTTCTCTTTCTATATTAACATAGAAAATTTTATATTCTATTTCATTAAAGCGATTTGGATTTGTTTTATACGACGTACCTTCTTTTTTTTGTATAAACCTAACTATAGTATTAAAAAGCCTTCTTGCCGTATCGACTTTATCAATTTCTTGCACGTCTATATTAAGTAACAACGCTTCTTTTTTTAACTCTTCTAGCGGTAAATCTGCCATACGCTCTATATGTAACGGGACTTTAGTAGACGCAAGAAAAGTATAATTTTGCACTAACGCTTTAATATAATAAGCACTACCGCCGCATAAAATAGGTAAGGTTTGCTTTGTATGTAGCACTTCTATAAGGGACAAAGCTTGCTCTTGGAACGAAGCAACAGAAAAACGTTGACTTGGTTGCAAGATATCAATTAAATGAACCGGCGTATTCCCATAGCTTGCTTTATCTTTCCCTGTCCCAATATCCATACCGCAAAAAACTTGCCTTGAATCAACAGAAATAATTTCGCCTTGCGTTTCTTGTGCTAAACGAATAGCCATGTTTGTTTTTCCACTTGCCGTTGGACCTAGTAAAATAATAATTTTCTTACTTTTCAGCTGCATAGGTTTATTTTTTCACATATTATACTTATAGCAAGATTTATCTAGTTTTACGCTTTGCTTTTACTTGTAACTTTTTATATCTTTGCTTGTCTTTAGCTGATAAGTATTGTTGATCTATTTTTTGATAATATCCCGTCATTTTTGCCTTATCAGGCACCTTAGCATATAACTCGGCTATATCTAGATATAATCCTTGCTTGCTTGCTTTATCTGTTTCCTTAAGAGCATATAACAACCTAAGTTTCATTTTAATAGCAGATTTAACGTCTTTCTTAGCAAGGTATAAAGCTGCGTATAGATTAGCAACGTCATTATATTCCGGCATAGAATCATACTCTTCTAGTTCAGGCAAAACATGCATTGCCTTGGTATATAATCGTAAAGCATAATAGGCTTTAGCTAAATAAAATTTAGCTTCCCTTGTTTGCAAAGAAGTAAGCTTTCTTCGTATTAAACGCTCTCCAACAACACGCGCCGTTTTATATTCTCGTAAACTTGTATGTAAAGACAAGGCAACAAGCATACGTTCATTAGTGCGGTACGTTGGCTTTTGCTTTTGCATGACGTTAAGCCAATTCAATATAGCACGTTTATCACTTTGATTCTTAGCGCACTGGGCTCCTAATAAAATACGATCAATATTATTCTGTGTTTGCAACTCGGGCGGGTGCTTCACAAGCGCCATACAAACAGTATAATCTTTTAATAAAATTTTAACGTATAACTGTCGTATATATACTTTCCTATAATCCGGATATTCTTCTTGCATATACATACGCATTAACTTATCTGCTGCTATATAATTTTCTTGTTCTAACCAAAAATCAATTAACATAGATTGGGCATTATATTTTTTATTGTCTTTAATATAACTAAAATTAGTATATAAATGTTGTACCTTCTGAGCTTGTAGCTTTTTATCTTTTAAATGATTTAACAAAACAAACTGTTCATATTCTATATCAGTATAAGCTTCTTTAGTCTTAGCATAGGTTAAAGCTTTATCTAGATATACGTAACTTTGTTTATATTTTCCTTGATTAAAACTCGTATTCGCTAATAATTTATAGTATGTTATTTTATCTTCCGGCGTATTTACGTTACTAACTACGTTAACAAGATATTTTTCTAAAGTCACATAGCTTTTATTTTCTTCTAAAATACGAATACGTAAAGGGATTAAATCAAGAGTACCAAGCTTAGCTTGCGCAAGCACTCGTTGCGCTTGTTTCATTTTGTTTAATTGATATAAAGACTCTAGTTCATATTCATATAACTGGACTGATCTTGTTCGTAATCCTTGCAATAAATTCACTAACTTTTGATATTGAGCTGTTTCATATAACGTATGAATATAAAAAACGATGCCTCTTGCGTCTTCTTTTTTATTTACTTGTTGTTCTAAAAGGCTAATTGCTTTTTGCTTTTGCCCTGTATTCCATAAACTAAGCGCATACATAATATGTAACTCACTTTGCTCGCGTAACGGTACGTTAGACGATTGAAAAAGACGATACTTAGCTATATAGGCTTTATAGTTTTTCAATTGGAACAAAGCATATAATAAATGATATGGTTGCCATTTTTGCTTTTGTAATAAGTTCGTTGCAAATATAGTTTGTCCTTGTTGGTAATTTAGCTTTTGTAGTTCTGTTAATCCTTGATTATATCTAGATATCCACCTATCTTTTATATTAACGTCTAGTTGCTCCATACGCGCATATAAAGCACCTGCTTTATTAAAATCACCACTATTAAAATGCGCGTTCGCTTCCATAAGAAGAGCATAAAAACCCATGTTGCCTTCTAAAACTATTTTCTTTTTTACTTCGTTATATAATATACGCGGTTCTTTCTTTTCTATAGTCGCCATGTATATAGCATATACGGCATAGTTAAAAAATAAAGAATCAGGATGAAGCTTTTTCCATTTAACACGAACAAGTTGCCATTTCTTTTGTTTTAGCTGACATAGCAAAGATAAATAATTCATTTCATCTTGCGAACCTGTGTTCGGATATCCGTATTTTTGCAATGCCTCTTCTTGTACGTCACAATGATTGTTAAAATAAGCTAACCATAGCCATAGCCCCCAACCTGTTGCTTTTCTTTCGGCAAGAGCACGTTGTGCGTACTCTTTTTGCATAATATCCCAACTTGTCCGATAGTTCTTTAACATATAATAACCAAATGCTTTTAATTCTTGCATTTGATCGTAAGTCGCCGTATAAATAGGTTGTTCATTTTCCCATATATGAATATAGGTAAGCATACCTTGCCATTGTTCTAACTCGCCTAGGCTAATAATAAAAGCAAGTTTTAACCTATCGTTCCACGTTTGAAAATTGCCTACTTTGCTAAGCTGTGTCTGTAGTTGTTTTATTAAGTTTATATCACCTGTGCGAATAGCAATAACAAAATCTAAATAAAAAGCTTCTTGTTGCAAGTTCTTGTCTGCTACCGTCCATAATCTCCTTGTTGCCGCTTGAGCACTTGGATACCTTTTAGCTTTATACAAAGACCATGCTTCCCATAATAAACCGTATTGCCCCCATATATCGCTATCATTACTAATCGAATCAAATAACATGCCTGCTTGACTCCATTGCTTTGCTTGGAATAACATAACGCCGGCTTCAAATTTACCTTGATTACCATAGAAAAGTTTAGCTGCCCAAGTAAAACTTTTTGTTAAGCTACTAATCTGCCAATGTTGTAACGGATATTGCGGTAAAGCAATAAAACTATCGGCGCTCCAAGTTGGATGATATACTTCTTTGTCCGTTGGATATTGCAAATCAAAGCTATGTAGCTTAAAGACAGGCATCTTTATTTGCGCTTTATAACTTGTTTGTAAAATAATTCTGTGATTTGATATGCTTTTATTAGCGGCAAACAAAGACGTTTGTGAGTATACACTCAAACTACATAACAATAAGATAAGTTTTTTCATATAATATGAATGAAAGCTGATTATAAATAATAAATATTCAGTACTAAAAAATTTACGAACAGTTATTAATAATGATATTGTACTTTAATATACAATTAAATTTTATTTCATGCAATTATACGTAGATTATTATGAAAAAAATAGGAATTATTGGCGGCAACGGAGTAATGGGTTCGCAATTCGCCAAATTCTTTAAACAGGCGGGGCAATCCGTTTTTATTTGTGATAAAAAGGAAGGTTATTCTATAGATGAAATTGCTTCTTTTTGCGACGTGGTAATTTTATCAGTTCCTATTAAAAGCACACCTGCCATAGCAAAGCAAATCGCGCCTTTACTATCAAAAGAACAACTATTCTCTGATTTCACTTCTGTGAAAGCGTCTGTTATTCCTTTAATGACCGAGTCAAAAGCAAGCGTTATTTCGGCACATCCTATGTTTGCACAAGCTAATTCATTGCAAAACCGACCTATTCTACTCTTACCTGTGAAACCAAATAATTGGCTTTCTTGGTATCAAAATCTATATAAACAACTTGAATTGCAAACGATTATTATCCAACCTTGGGAAAAGCATGACAAGTTTATGAGTATCATACAAGGATTATTACATTTTATTCATATTAGTTTCGCTAAAACACTAGCTGAATTCGGCGTAGAAATGGAAGATATTTTATCTATGTGTAGCCCTGTATATAAAGCCCACTTTGCCTTAGCTTGCCGTATTATCCAACGCGACCCTTCACTATATACGCATATCTTGCTAGATAACCCGCAAAATAAGGAAATCTTAAATACTTTTATAGAACAAGCTAATCTTAATTATCAATATATTTGTAATCAAGAAGAACGTCAATTTGAAGAAGAATTCCTTTCTTGCCGTGATTTTCTCGGTAATGTCGGCAAAAAAATGGACGCTCATAGTGATAGCCTGATTCAAATGTTTGCTAATTTGAATATTAAAGAATAAGCTTTTATACTCTATGCTTTTCTATTTCAAAGAAAAACCTAAATACTTTTATAGAGCTATCAAGTTTTACCTTGTTTTTCTTGGTAAAGTCTGCAAAAAAAGGACGCTCATAGTGATAGCCTGATTCAAATATTTGCTAATTTGAATATTAAAGAATAAACTTTTATACTCTATGTTTTTCTATTTCATTAGTCGCTAAAAAATCACACCTTTCATTTTCACTATGCCCGGCATGTCCTTTGACCCAATGCCACATTATAACCCGCTGGCTAGCTTCTTTGTCTAAAGTTTGCCATAAGTCTTGGTTTAATACCGGCTTGCCGTCTGCTTTTTTCCAATTTTTCGCCTTCCACCCTTTTAACCACGTTTTCATACCGTTAACAACGTATTGACTATCTGTTGTAACACTAACGCGAATATTAACAGGTAATGACTGTAATGCTTGGATTACCGCCATCATTTCCATTTGATTATTTGTTGTTTGCTTTTGAAAACCGCTAAGTTCTTTTCGCTCTCCTTCATAATCAATAACAGCGCCCCAACCACCAATACCGGGATTACCACTACAAGCGCCGTCTGTCCAAACTTGGGCTTCTTGCGAAGAAGACTTACGCGGCGACGTTGTTGCTAATGTGTTAACTACCTGATTATCTTGCCTATGAACAGACGGAAAATGAGTTAACGCCTCTTCTAGATTCTGCACAACCTCTCTATAAGAAAAAGGCTTGCTTGTTTGTAATAACTTTTGTAATTGCGTATTTAAACTAAGGGCTCGTTCTTTATCTGTCATTTGTTTTTCGTTTGTATTAGTTTATGTGTATATTGCCTTTTGCCTTCTGTAAAAGCCGAACGGATATCCCCGTTGCCTTTTAACTTATATTTATAAATAACCATACCTTCTAAGCCAACAGGACCGCGCGCATGCGTTTTGCTTGTGCTAATGCCTACTTCCGCACCTAAGCCAAATACGTAACCGTCAGAGAAACGAGTAGAAACATTATGAAAAACACACGCTGAATCAACAAGCTGAAAAAAAGTATCTGCCGTTGCTTGTTGCGTTGTCATAATAGAGTCCGTATGATGCGATCCATATTCGTTAATATGCTTTATTGCTTGATCTAGTGAATCAATAACTTTAATAGCAATTTGTAAATCACTATACTCAGTCTGCCAATCTTCGTCTGTTGCAAGCAAAGCTTGCTTACCGTAGATATGCATACTAGCTTGATCTAAACGTAGTTCTACTTGCTTTTGCGCTAGTGTTTCGCATAAAGAAGGAAGTACGGCTTGTGCTATATCTTTATGTAGTAACACGGTCTCCACAGCATTACAAGCTGCCGGATAATCTGTTTTAGCATCGCAAATAACGTCTATTGCTTGCTTAATATCTGCCTCTTTATCAACATAAATATGACAAATACCGGACGCATGCCCTAAAACAGGAATATTAGTATTAGATTGAATATAACTTACAAATTGATTACTACCTCTTGGGATAATTAAATCAATAAAATTATCACAATGTAACAACGCTGCAACGCTTTCTCTTGTTTCCAATAAATGAACCGCCCCTTGTAGATCGTATTGAGTTAAAACTTCTTGGATTAAATCAAATAAGATACGATTACTATAAGCCGCCTCACTTCCGCCTTTTAATAAAACGGCATTACCTGATTTAATAGCAAGCGCTACGATTTGAACGACAACTTCCGGGCGACTTTCAAAAATAACGCCAATAGCACCAATAGGACAGCTATATCTATATAAATTCAACTCGGGACTTAACTCCATTGCCCATTCTTGTTGATTAATAGGGTCTTCTTGCTTTGCTACTTCTTCAAGGTATACTGCTAATTGATCTGCTTTTTTCTCATTTAAACATAACCGATCATATAAAGTTTTACTTAACTTACCTTGCTTAACGTCTGCTAAAGCTTTTGTTTGATCTTTCGCATTCTCTTTTAAAATGAAACTTTGCTTTGCTTTCAAATGGGAAGCAATCGCTAATAAAATTTCATTACGTTGTTCCTTATTTAACTGAGCTAAAGTCAATGACGTTTGTTTTGCTTCTTGTGCAAACTTAGTAACTTGTTCTTGTACGTTCATATTGTTTCCTTTTCCATTTAAGAGACGCTTATAATAATATTCCTTGTTCTTGGTCCGTCAAATTCAACAAGATAAATACCTTGCCAACAACCTAAAGCGAGTTGCCCGTCTATAAGGGGAACGCTCACACTAAAGCCAAGTAAACTACTTTTTAAATGAGCCGCGCTATTACCTTCGCCGTGTCTATCTTGTTTATCATATACCGGAATAAACTGGGATAATCTACGTAGTAAATCAGATTGTACAGACGGATCTGCATTTTCATTAATTGTTAATCCACATGTTGTATGTTGTGTGAATATATGTAATATACCTTCTTGCCGGTTTTCTTTTATACAAAACTCGTTTGCTATATTCGTAATATTAACAAAAGACTCGGTTTGCGGCGTTTTTATTTGTACAATATTTGTCATATAATAAACCTTTCTTTAAATTTGTTATAAAACAAATCATTTAAATCAGTTTCTTTTTTCATAAACTGACCAATCGAATGGATCGTATGCAAACTATTCACATTAACCCAAAAATGAATAGCATTTATATTTTCTTCTTGAATATAAAAATGTTGGCTTTCTAAAAAATTAACAATCGTTAAAAATATTTGTTCTTCTTCAAAAATAGAAGCTTTACCATAATAATAGGTAGCCGCATTTTTCTTTATTTCAGGATGATCAAAATTATCAATACGCCAAACTTTCAAGTTATCTCTATACAAAATAGATAAACGACCGTATTCAAGTAAATTAAGGCAAATTAAAATTTCTGTAATTTCCCTTGGCTTAGTAATACAATCACGATAATCATACGTTTGCGGTGGAAAAATAGAATAAATCAAGCGTACTAAACGAACAACGCCGTCAGGACGAACAAAGCTCCATTCGTCTGCTTGTTCCGCCTTTGTTTCTGAAACGGAAAATTCAACGCTAGTATGTCTTTCACGTAACGTATTTTGATTATATATGCCATAGTAATTATTTTTAATACAATGGGCTAAACCGTGTAAAAAACTTGTATGTTCAAATAAAGTAACTTGATCAGGTAATAAATTAAGTGTTGCCGCTTCTTTTTCAGAATGCACCACACCTATTTTTTGTAAGGCACGAAAAATCCATTTTTTACTGAAATTATTATAGGCAATTTGTAGCTTTCCTCTTGGAACTTGTAAGTGATTTAAAATACCTTTTTGTATAATATTAGGTTCTGAATCAAAATATTGCTTATAATAATAGTACCAAATACGAAACTCATCTGCATTAGATCGTGTGTTAAAATCCAATTTTTTTGCAATAATATTAACACGTTGCACCGTATTTTTAAAAAGCTGCTTTAACTGCTTTTCAAAACGAATTAACATGCTCACACTGCCGCTATAGATCATTATTAATTGACGCCTACTTGCCCCGGGAAACGCTCTATTAAGAAAAGCAACAAGTTGGTCTCCTCTTTCTGTATGAATCCCTTCCTCTGCTTCAGCAAATACGTCTGATATACCGGCATGTAAAGCAAAACACAAATCCAGTGCATAAGAAAGCGCTTCTTTTTCTTTTTGCGATATAGCTTTGTATCTATTTGCATAAAAAACTTTTAGCGCTTTATAACGAAGCCACCAAGGATCTTGTATTAAAAAAGGGAATAGCTGTTCCATTTCCCTAATACCGGCTAAAGAAAAACCTTTATTTTGTTTACTCTCCATTTCTTCAACAGAGAAATACGTAGCGCTTGTATGACGTGTTTTACCGAAAGCTTGTTCTTGGCTAAAATTGGCAAGGAAGTTTAGTTCTCCACTTTGCGAAAAATCCCTCTCTACAATTGAATCTTCCGAATCATAGTAATGCGGATTTTTAATAAGTTCTATAATCGAACAATTATCTTTTGGAAATAAAAGCATTTCAAAACGTAATAAATTTAAAAATGCTTTAGGCAAGTTCCCGCTAGCCGCCTTAAAAGCTTCCCAATACATCGCGCCTATATGTTCTATAACGTATTTAGTAGAAAGCGGTTCTACATGCCCTAAATCAACGATTCTAGACAAATAAGGATTATAAAGCTTAGTAATTTGAAAACGTATATATTGTACTGTCGTTTCATATTGCTTAGCATTCGTTGCTATTTTATTAGAAAATAAGTAATGTAGCGGAACGGCGTTAGTAAGTTGTATTCCCGGCAAAAGTAGTTCATAGTTCAAAATGCGCTCGTAAGCAGAACCGGACGACTCTTTTGTTTCTATTGTATTGCCATGAATACCTTGCCTATATAAATAGGTAGGATAAACAAAAAAATGAATTTCTATAGAAGGATACTTTACAGCAAGGTATTTCTCTATACGTTTTGCCTTATGAAAAAGACGCTTATCTAGTTCTTTATTTTGTGGAAATAAAATATTCTTTTCATATAAGCTAACTAAATTCAACATTTGAAGTAATAAACTTTGTATATTACTAATATTTTGAAACGCTTCTTTTAAAAATTGCCTATCAGGCTGAATTAAAGTCTTATATATTTTATAAAATTTCTTTTGTAAGAAAGTTTCCGCGTCTTTACGAACGGTATGCAAGACGTTTCTCTTATGAGCGTCTTCACTTCTTCGCGTTTGTTTTTGAATGGATCTTTCTAAGATTTCTTTAGCATAAAAGTCTACTAAGCGATTATAATAGGTTTTAATATGCGTATCGTCCATTTGGCTATCAGAAAAGATAAAATGATTTACATCGTATTGTATTTGCAAATCTAAATCAGAATCTTTTTTTTGTCCTATTGTGCCAACTGAACCAAGAGACGCTATAGAAGAGATGCAGCTATCTTTTGCCTTTGGTAATTCTTGCATAAAAAAATTATCTTTAACAAAAGAATAAAAAGCATCGTGTATTTCTTCCGGTAATCTTTCAATTCCAATTACACCGTTAGGCGCGCCTTCCACATATAAATTAGCCGTTTTGTTTTTTATAACTTCTTCCATTCGCCCGGAAACTTTTTTTACTTGGGCTACTGTGAAATTATGCCGACTAAAAAAAGGCAAATTAACATGAAAAAAGAATAAAGCTTCAAAAAACGCGGCTTTCATTTCTGGTGAGAAATTAGAAAACGCATATTTTATACGCTGATTATTCATATCTTGAAATTTTTTCAGTCCGGATTCGGCTTCTTCTTTTAAAGAATTTTGCAATTCTTTGCCAAGAGCTAAACGCTTCTTCAGTTCTGTAAAAAGAGACATAGTATTTTACTGCACTATACGTAGTGTGTATAAGTTTAATAAAAAAGATTTTACTCCTTCCACACCTCTTTCAAAATAAAGATGTACTAGATAACTTCCAATAATGGCTATTTCTGCTTTATCTATAAGAAAAGCAACATCTTCTATAGATTGAATTCCAAAACCGATAGCAAGGGGAAGCGACGTATATTGCTTATATTCTTGTATTCGTTGTTGCAATTCATGGTCAAACGTAGATTTTGTTCCTGTTATGCCTGTTCTTGCCATACAATAAACAAACGATTCTAATTTATCTTGTAAAAAAAGTAACCTTTCTTGCGTATGTGTTGGCGTGAATATACATATATTTGATATGCCTTCTTTTTTTGCTGCTTCCGGAAGCTTCGTATCTTCATCTATAGGCAAATCCGGAATAATACAACCTGTTATTCCTATCTTCTTAGAATCGGCTATAAATTTTGCTTCGCCATATTTAAAAACAACATTGTAATAGGTCATCCATAAAAACGATATTGACGGAAAAGCTTTAATCGCTTTTTTCGCAAAAGCAAAGCAATCTTTAAGAGTCGTTCCATTTGTTAAAGATTGACTGTTGGCATTAGCCAGCGTCGGACCGTCTGCATAAGGCTCAGAAAAAGGAATTTGCATTTCAATCAATTCAATATCCGCTTCTTTCATCGCTTCTAGCATTTCCCAATTGGTTTCAAAAGAAGGATATCCTAAAATAATATGAGTCATTAAAAGAATTTTTTTCTTTTCCAAATTTTGCTTAATTTTAGCTTCTAACACTATACTCCTTTGCTTTATCTGTAATAAACTGCTCCCATTGTGAATCTTCTAGCGCTTCGGCAATATTAAAAATATCCTTATCGCCTCTACCGGATAACGTAACTAAGAACACTTGATCTTTAGGGCTTTTTTTTGCTTCTTGAAAAGCAATCGCCAAAGCGTGCGCTGATTCCAGTGCGGCAATAATGCCTTCTTCTTTCATTAAAAGCCCAAGTGCTTGTAAAGTTTCTTCATCTGTAGCCGCTTCAAAACGAACTCGTTTTGTTTCGTGTAAATGAGCTAAAATAGGCGATACGCCAATATAATCTAAACCGGAAGAAATAGAATAAGTAGACATCATTTGCCCTTCTTCATTTTGTAAAAACTTAGTTTTATATCCTTGGCAAACGCCAGTGGTAGCCGAAGGCAAAGCTAATCTTGCGGCATGTTGCCCTATACCTTTGCCTTTACCGCCTGCTTCAACGCCTATTAATTTAACTTGTTCGTTTTCTAAGTAATGGTAAAAACTACCAAGCGAATTAGACCCGCCGCCAACGCAAGCATATACTCGCGACGGCATACAATGAGCTATATCTTGTATTTGTTCTTTTGATTCTTGGCTAATCACAGATTGAAACCAAGTTACCATTTCCGGAAAAGGATGTGGTCCGCAAGCCGTACCAAGTACGTAATGTGTTGTTGCCATATTCTGACTCCAATCGCGAAACGCTTCGTTTAGTGCGTCTTTTAATGCTTTTGTTCCTACTTTAACAGGGATAACTTGCGCGCCTAGCTGTTCCATCCAAAAAACGTTAGTTCTTTGCCTTATATAGTCTTTTTCGCCCATATAAATACAACATTCCAACCCTAGCCTTGCCGCCATAACGGCAGTTGCAAAACCATGTTGCCCGGCACCTGTTTCGGCTATCACTCTTTTCTTGCCCATATGTTTTACAAGCAAGCCTTGTCCAAGAACGTTATTAATTTTATGCGATCCTGTGTGGTTTAGATCTTCTCTTTTTAAGTAAATCTGGGCACCGCCAAGTATATTTGAAATTTTACTTAAATAAGTAATAGGGGAAGGACGTCCCGCATAGGTTTGCAATAAAGAGTAGTACTCTTGCCAAAAAGAAGCGTCACTTCGTATAGCTTGGTATGCTTTATTAAGTTCGCTAAATGTGCTTTGTAAAACTTCGGGGATAAACGCTCCGCCATACTCTCCAAAATAGCCTTCTTTTTTCATCATTCTTTTTCCTTAAATGTAATATAGTTGAGTATATATTATAAAGGATTTTAGCTAAATTAACAAGACGTAACGTTCATTATATATCACGTATTTAGTAACATTGCGTTACCATTGTTGTTTCCATTCCCCAAGTAAGTATAAACTTCCGGCAACAACAAGCAAATCATATTGTTTATGTTTTGCTTCTTTCCATTCTTGTATAAAAGTTTTTGTTTTCTTTGGTTCATCAAAAGAAAAAGGCAGTTTTTCTAAACTTGCGCATAAAGTTTCTTTTTGGACAGCTTCTTTTGAATCTAATAAAACAGGTGCGAATTGGATTTGCAGATCGCCCCAATCATAATTACACGACCAAATATCTTTCCTTTCTAGCCAACTAACGGCAAACAGAATCGAATGTTTCACATGAAACATTTTTAAATGGTCTATTAAAGATTGCATACCGGCAACGTTATGTGCACCGTCTAGAAGCAGGTTAGGCAAAACGTATTCTAATCTTCCTTGCCATTTAATTTCTTGCAACGCTTGTTTCCTTGCTTGTTCGTTTATGAGTTCTTTTTTCTCATATAAAGTACAATAACAAGCTAAGGCAAGTTCTAGGTTTATAGCTTGCATTTTTCCTGCCAAATTAGGCTTGCTTACTTCTAAATCTTTTATTTGATACGCAGGGAAGTGAAATTTCCAATTTGTTGTGTCTAGGTGAAAATCTTTGCCAGCTCTATAGGCAGTCAGTTCATGTATGCTAATATAGCGATCTAAAAAAGCATCAAGAGACTTATCTTGCCTTGCTATCAGTAAAGGCGTATCTTTACGGTGAATAGCCAACTTTTCCACAGCTATTGTTTCTAGTGTATTACCTAAATAGGATTGATGATCAAAGGAAATAGGCGTAATGGCAGTTAAAGCAGGAGAAGGAACAACATTAGTCGCGTCCCACCTTCCACCAACGCCGGTTTCTAGCAAAAGCCATTTTGCTTTTGTTTTATGTGCTAACCAAAAAGCAAGGGCAATACTAATCTCAAAAAAACTATATTGGTATTTAGTCCCTATAAAAGTTGCGTCTTTGTTTGTATCGCCGATAATCTTACGAATAACTTCTAATCCTTCGTATAAAAGGGAATCTTTTACATCATGACGATTATAACGAAAACGTTCGTTATATTTTATTAAATGAGGGGAGCTTGTAAAAAAAACAGAGTCGCCTTGTGCTAAAAGCAAGCTTTCTAGCATAGCTAAAGTAGAACCTTTACCATTTGTGCCAGCAACATGAATAACATGTTTATGCTCTTGCAGTTTGTGCATAATATTAAGTAAGGTCACTATTGATTTCTTACTTGGGTTAACTATGCTTGCTTTACATTGGAACAATGCTTCCAAATACCGATTATTCAAAGCTTAAAAGTAAAATAAAGGAATTTGAACTTGTACCGAGGGTCGGAATCGAACCGACACGATCTTGCGATCATTGGATTTTGAGTCCAACGCGTCTACCAGTTTCACCACCTCGGCACAAAATAAATAGAGTTTCGTTTAGTTATATAAAAAATATTATATTTTGTCAACTAAGCAAATAAAAATTAACCGGGAGGCCAATTTAAATTACGTCCGGCAAGTATATGCGCATGTATATGCCCGACTGTTTGACCGGCGCTTTCACCTGTATTAAAAACAAGTCTAAACGAATCGCCTGCTTCTTTTTTTGCGACTTCTTTAATAAATAAAAGAAACCTTCCCATTAAATCTTTATCTGCTTCTTGCACTTCTAAGATACTAGAAAAATGTTTTTTAGGAATACATAAAATATGTATAGGCGCTTCTGGCGCGATATCATAAAAGGCAATAAAATCTTCTGTTTGAGCAACAACTTTAGATTCTATTTCGTTACTTGCAATTTTACAAAATAAACATGATTCTTTCATTAAAAAACTCCTTGGAACGCTAGATCAACTAGTATTGTTTTTAATCATACTGTTAGTATAGCTAAAATAAAAAAAGAAATATATAAATAAAAATGAAAAATCAAACTAGCCTAGGTAAACAGTATTTACATTTATACGAAAAATAGCTAAAATAGAAACTATTATTGTTATATTTTTAACTTCTATAAACTATCTCTTTCTTAATTTATGAAAAATACAGATACTCTTGCTATCGCCATAGGTACTGGTAGCTATAACAGCAAAAATAATCTTTTAGAATGCTTCTATCCTTCTTGCTTAACTATTTCTAAAAAAGCAATTTGGGACGAACTCAAGGCTATAACGAACGTAGCTGAAAGTAGTGGGTCAACAATTATAACTGCTAGCGTTGCTAGTAAACTACGTACTTTTGCGCAACAAACAACAGAATCTGCATTAGCCAAATTGATTTTACAACAACTAGAGCATTTCTATCAAATTGAGTTATTAATCACGTTTTGCGATATTGAAACAGCACCAAAAACAATAGCCGATTCTTATTTAAGACTACACTTACTTTCTCACCGTGTATATAAACCGCAAGAAATTAACTTAAAAGATATTTTTAGTATACTTCCTAATGTTGCATGGACAAATCAAGGGGCTATTGATCCGAATGAATTAGCAGAAAAACAATGGCAAGCTCGTATTCATAAAGAACATTTACATGTATATTCTGTAGACAAATTCCCACCTATGGCAGATTATATTGTTCCTAGTGAAGTTCGTATTGGCAACGCTTCTCGCCTTCGTCTTGGAGCTTATGTTGGTGCTGGCACAACGGTTATGCATGAAGGATTTATTAACTTTAATGCCGGAACGCAAGGTCCTAATATGGTAGAAGGGCGTATTTCCGCTGGAGTCTTTGTTGAAGAAGGAAGCGACCTTGGCGGTGGCGCTAGCACAATGGGAACGCTATCTGGTGGCGGAAAAGAAATTATTTCTGTTGGGAAAAATAGTTTAATTGGTGCGAATGCCGGTCTTGGTATTCCACTTGGTGATAATTGTATTATTGAATCCGGTTTATATTTAACGGCAGCTTCTAAAGTTAACGTTTTAGATAAAGACAGAGAACTTGTTGATACTGTTAAAGCAGTATCTTTATCAAAGAAAGATAATTTACTGTTTAGACGTAACTCTATGACCGGTGCTATTGAATGTTTAACAAATAAAACGGCAGTAAAATTAAACGAAGACCTACATAAAAATTAACATATTATGACTATAGATTTATTTGGTATTGGTAACCCTATTATGGATATATTAATGAATATATCCTATGAAACCTTTGCTAGCTTGGGCATTACAGCAGGTAGTATGAATTTACTACAAGACTCTTCACAAGCAAAAGAACTAGGTTCATTAAACCCGAAGCAAGTATTACATTCCGGCGGCTCTGTTGCTAATACTATTTTTATGGTGTCCCAACTTGGCTTGCCATGTGCTTTTCAAGGCTCTATTGGCAATGATGAATTAGGCAATGAATACGCTCGTTTAATGGAGCAACAAGGTATTCGTACCTACTTTGCTAAATCAACAAAAGCAACGGCAACGTCTACTATTTTAATTACGCCAGACGGACAAAGGACAATGAATACTTATCTTGGAGCTTGCCTTGACTTTGCACCGGATAAAATGAATACACAAGACATTGCTAAAGCAAAATTAATCTATATTAGCGGTTACATGTGGGACACGCCAAAACAGCAAGAAGCTATTAAAGAAATATTAGTTTCTGCTAAAGAGCTTTCTATTCCCGTTGCTTTTACTTTATCTGATATTTTTTGCGTAGAACGTCATAAAGAAACGTTTAGATCTTTAATTAAAGACTATGTTAGCCTTGTTTTTTGTAACCAAGAAGAAGCCGCTTCCCTTACGGATAAAACAACGCTAAAAGAACAAACTAGCGTACTAACTGACTTATGTTCTGAAGTGATTATTACCCAAGGCAAAGCCGGCGCTTTACTTATCAAAGAAAAAGAAGAATTTTCGCAAATTGCCTTATCTGTTCCTAAAGTCATAGACACAACCGGAGCGGGCGATAGTTTTGCCGCCGGTTATTTATATGGTAAACTCACAAACCAAACACCGCAAGCATGTCTACGTCTTGCGTCTGCTTGTGCGAGTGTAATTATCCAACAAATAGGAGCGCGTTTTAGCGGTGATTTTAAACAAGCTTTAATCTCTTATCTAGCAACCATCTAAGAACAGTATAATACTATGAGTTTTCCTTTACTACGTAAGAACGGACGTATCCAAATTGGAAAATACGACGTACAAGATATTATTGAAAAATACGATTCGCCTTTATATATCTATGATGAAGCTACGTTAAGAGAACAATGTCGCAAAATCAAGAATATAGTTGATTTACCTAATTTTCGCGTTTACTATTCTGCTAAAGCAAATACGAATATTAAGTTACTACAAATTATACGATCAGAAGGTTTATGTGTAGACGCTATGTCCCTTGGAGAATTGCAACAAGAAGAAATAGCAGGCTTTACAAAAGATGAAATTTTATTTTTAAGTAATAATGTTCCGCCAAAAGCACTGGAAATTATCATAGAAAAAGAATTGCCTGTTTGCCTTGATTCACTGACTCAACTAGAACTATACTTTAGCTTATCACCTAAGAAACCGGCTTATATTCGTTTAAACATAGGAACTGCACAAGGGCATCATACAAAAGTACAAACAGCGGGCAAAGTAAAATTTGGTATTCCTATAGAACAAATAGAAGACGCCTTTACATTAGCAAAAAAATATAAGCAAAAAATCACCGGATTTATGTTTCACAACGGATCTCTATTTTTAGACGATACGATTTACTTAAATACAATTAACGATATGCTTGCTCTTGCTGAACAATATCATGATATTGAATATATTGATTTTGGCGGTGGTATTGGTATTCCTTACAACAGAGAACAACAAGAACCTTTTCCTTTAGATTCGTTTAGTGAAAAACTCACTGCTAAACTGAATGCATGGATGGCGAAAACAAAAAGACAACCTATTTTTGCTATAGAACCAGGTCGTTTTATTGTTGCTGAGTGTGGCATTGCTTTAGCAACAGTACAATCAGTAAAGCAAAACTACGGCGTTAATTTTATTGGAACTGATCTTGGTTTTAATATGTTAATTCGTCCTGAATTTTATGATGCTTATCATGAAATTATACATACTACTAAAGAAGGTATCTTTAACGAACCGATGCAAATTGTAGGTAATATTTGTGAATCCGGCGACTATCTAGGTAAAGATCGTTATTTACCTGTCACAGCTTCGCAAGATATTTTGCTTATTCGTGATACAGGAGCTTACGGTTTTGCTATGTCTAGTAACTATAATTCGCTATTACGTTGCGCTGAGTTATTAGTTACAACACAAGGTGAAATTCAGTTGATTCGTAAAAGAGAATCTCTTGACCAGCTTTTAACAAATCAAATTTATTCATGAATCTAGATAGGTTACTTACTGACTTACAACAAATCAAAAAAGATGCCATTACTGTTAAAACCGCTATAGATATGCGGAAAAAAACAAGCATGGCTCTAGGAGGAAAAGCAAGTTTAGGTATTACTATCCATGAAGAAGCGGCTTTCTTACCTCTTTTTACAATCTTAAAAGAACGTCAAATTCCTTTTTTTCTTTTAGGAAAAGGTAGTAATTTACTTTGTAGCGACACCTACTTTAACGGTGTTATGATACAACTAGGTAACGCCTTTAAAACCTGTTCTTTACAAGATCCCAATCAAATTATTTGCGGTGCTGCCGTTGCTGATAGTAAAGTAGAACAATTTGCCGCAACAAATCACCTAGGCGACCTTGCTTTTCTTGCTACTATTCCCGGTAGTCTTGGCGGTGCTGTTTTCATGAATGCCGGCGCTTACGGTTATGAAATAAAAGACTCCCTTCTTTGGGTAGATACATGGAACGTACAAACTTTACAAATAGAACGTTTCACAACAGATCAACTTGATTTTAAATATAGGTCTTCTTACTTTCATCAACATAAAGAGCAAATTATTTTACGCGCTTGCTTTCAACTACAAAAAGATAACCAACTAGCATTACAAACAAAAAGTAAACAATGGTTACAAAAGCGAAAAGAGACGCAACCAATTAATAAAAAAACGTGCGGTTCTTTATTCAGGAATCCTCCAAACAACTTTGCAGCTAAGCTTATTGAAGAATGCGGACTTAAAGGACACATACAAGGCGGCGCTCGTGTTAGCCCTATACACTCTAATTTTATAGAGAACTTTAATAGTGCCTCTTTTCAAGACGTGATAGATTTGATAACATTAATACAAACGACAGTGCTAGCAAAAAAGGGAATTACTTTACAACTAGAAGGTGAAGTTTTACACCTTGATAAAATCCAACTTATAAAATAGAAAAATGGACAAAAATATAGATATTCAAAAACTAGCTAAACTAGCTAAGTTAAAATTGAGAAAAGAAGACGAAGCTTACGTTACAAGTAAAATAGAAAATTTATGTTCTTACTTTGAAATATTGGAAGAAGTGAGCACAATCCCGACTACTTATAAAAAAGACGAATCGTTACAAGAAAATTATCGTGAAGACATAGCGAAACGTACTACTTTTGAATTAGATTCTTTTTCTCCTTATACAGAGAATAACTTTTTTAAAGTATCTTCTGTAATAGATAGCGAATAGCTTATATACGCTTTTATTTTACCCCTTCCTATAGTAAGGCTAGGGTTTGCTCTTAAATTTAACTGAGAGAGCTTATTCTTTACTTTAACAGGATATAGCAAAACAAAGCTTATTACAAAAAACTCCTTCTTAGATTAAACTAAAAAGGAGTTTTTTATTAGCAACTAAATAGATTCGTATTATTTCTAGATATCAAGATTTTTTGCATATAAAGCATTATCTTCAATAAATTGTCGTCTAATACTAACTTGATCGCCCATTAAAATAGAAAAGATTTCTTCTGCTGCTAAAGCATCTTCAATAGAAACGCATAATAACTTACGTTTAGTGCTATCCATTGTTGTTTCTGCAAGTTGTTCCGGGTTCATTTCACCAAGACCTTTATATCTTTGAATATAAACGCCTTTCCTTCCTTCGGCTATAATAAAATTAAACAACTCTTCTACTTCTGTAAAACTATGTGTAATTAAATTATCGTCTTCTGTTTTGCCACTAGTAACAATAAATTTATTATCTTGCTTATAGTCTTTTAACGCTTGTAAACGTGCGTGTAGTTTTTGATACGTATGAAAATCAAAATGTTGCGACCATTCTTCTTCTTCAAAAGAAAAAGTCTTATCTTTTAAGGCACAATAAAAAACGTCCGGTTTATCCTCTACTAATTCAAGAGTAAAGTCGCTTTGTTCTACTTTTTGCAATATATTTTTAACTTCATGAAAATCATCGCTCGTTAACGATTCATCTAAAGAAAAAAGCTTTTTATATATAAAAGCATACTTTGGGTTTTGCATAAGTATCTTTTTGATTTTATTAATATAAACAAGCTCTTGCATACAATCTTTTAATTTTTTACCTTCTTCGTCATCTGTAGCAAAACGATAGGTTTGTAAAGCTAATTCAAATAAAAAGCCAAGTAATTCATCATCGTTTTGAGCGTACCTTTCAAACTTTCCTTTTTTGATTTTATATAAAGGAGGTTGCGCAATATACAAGAAACCGCGCTCTATAATATCCGGTGTTTGTCTAAAGAAAAAGGTTAGTAATAAAGTTAAAATATGGCTACCGTCCACGTCGGCATCTGTCATTACTATAATTTTATGATACCTTAACTTTTCAATATTAAACTCTTCTCTACCTATACCCGTTCCTAATGCTGTAATTAACGTACGGATTTGATCGCTTGTAATCATTTTATCAAACCTTGCTTTCTCTACGTTAAGAATCTTTCCTCTTAACGGCAGAATAGCTTGCGTTTTACGATCCCTTCCTTGTTTAGCCGAACCACCTGCTGAATCACCCTCTACAAGGAATAATTCACTTAAAGCCGGATCTTTTTCTTGGCAATCTGCTAATTTTCCAGGTAAAGACCCTACTTCTAAAGCGCTCTTTCTTCTTGTTAATTCTCTTGCTTTTTTTGCCGCTATACGCGCTCTTTTAGCTGCTGTTCCTTTGTCTACAATCTTACGTGCTACAAGTGGATTTTGTTCTAAAAAATCATTAAACGGTTGGCTTATAATTTTATCTACAATCCCGCGTACGTTAACATTAGTTAATTTAATTTTCTTTTGCGATTCAAACTGCGGTCCAGATAGCTTTATACTGATTATAGCAGTTAAACCTTCCTTAACGTCTTCAGCTGTAATTTTGTCATCTGCTACCTTGAAAATTTTATTAGCTAAACCGTAGCTATTAATTTCTTTTAACAAGGCTTGTCTAAAACCTTGTTCATGTGTTCCGCCTTCTATTGTGTTAATATTATTAACAAAACTAAGAATTTGACTACTATACCCATCATTATATTGAAAACTAACGTTTACTTCTATTTCATCAGTTTCGCTTATGGCATGTATATAAAAAGCTTCCGGTAATAACGTTACTTTATTTTTATTCATATATTCAATAAACGCTTTTAAGCCGCCTTTATATTCAAAAATCTGTTCTTTTTCTATTCTACGATCATAAAATATAATCTTAATATTAGAATTTAATAAAGCAAGTTCACGTAAGCGATTTGTTAAAATATCGCTATGAAAAACAGTATCGTCAAAAATACTAGGATCAGGATGAAATAAGATTTCCGTTCCTGTTTTAGTTGTTTCTTGTAATTGTTGCAGTTCTGTAACAGCAACGCCTTTTTCATATTTTTGAAAATATTCGTAGCCATCTCTAAAAATACGCATTTCCAATTTATCACTTAAAGCATTAACAACAGAAGCGCCAACACCGTTTAAGCCACCGGAAAACTTATAATTAGATCGATTAAACTTACCGCCGGCATGAAGCGAAGTCATTACAAGTTGCGCTGCCGGTATTTTTGTTTTTTCATGTAAACCAACAGGAATACCTCTTCCGTTGTCAGTTACTAAAATAGAATTATCTTGCGTTATTTCAACGCGGATTATATCACAATGCCCGCCCATAGATTCATCTATTGAATTATCTACAATTTCAAAAACAAGGTGATGTAGCGCCGCTGAATCAACGCCGCCAATATACATTCCCGGTCTTTTTCTTACCGCTTCTAATCCTTCTAATTGTTCAATATCGTTCGCATTATACGAATTTTCTTGTTGTTCGCTCATACAATTCCTTTCTGGGGTTACATTGCAAATTCTTTCATATTAACAAAACTTGCATCTTGTTTTACTACTGACGTTATAAAAATCTGATTTTTCATTGGCAAAAGCCGTTCTATAGTTCTGTTTATAACTATAGTATCTAACTCAGAAAAAATATCGTCAAGTAAGATAATTGGTAATATATTTTTCTTTTCTTTTAAAATTTTATTTAAGCCTAGGATAATAGCTAAATAAGAAGATCTATATTCTCCTTGAGATAGGGAAACTTCTTCTTCTTGACCGTTTAACGTTATGTTAATCGTGTCTCTATGTGCGCCGTATAGTACTAAGCCTTTTTGTTTTTCATAGTCTTTTTTTTCTTCTAAAAACTGAAAATACGCTTCTTCTGTGTCTAGAATATTTGTTTTATAGTTAATTTTAAGTATATCTTTTTTTTTAGTTAAACATTGAAATAAATCTGTAATATTTTCATTTAATTCATTACAAAGTTGTTTTCTTTGTTCTTTTATAGCAACACTCACATGGGCTAATAATTTATTCCATGGCGTTATATTTTTATCTATTCCTGTTCTTAGTAATTCTTTTTTTTGCTTTTTTATATGATTATAGTCTCGTAATAAAAGGCTATATTGTGCTGAAAGCAACAACAAAGAACGATCCATAAAGTTTCTTCTTTCACTTGGCGTATTCTTAAAAGAAGAAAGCATATCCGGTGCAAATAACAAAGAAAAAAAACGACTTATATAATCAGATACAAATTGTACCGGTTTATTATCAAACCATACTTTTCTTTTATCTTTATGTAATGAAATTTTTATTTTATGATGCACGTTTTGCAAACTAATATTAGCTTCTAAAAAAGCTAACTCTTCATTAAAATTCAGTAAATTCTTAAAAGAATTCGTACGAAATGATTTCAAATGAGTTAGCAAATAAATAGCTTCTAATAGATTTGTTTTACCTCGTCCGTTATTGCCATAAATAATATTAGTATTACTAAACTCAAAATTATCTATCTTGTAGCTTCTAAAATTTTGTAAGGCTAAAGAATGAATTACCATTTAATTTTAACTGGCATTAGTAAACTAATAAAATTATCCCATTGACTACTAGAAAAAATAATAGGCTGTAATGATCCTTCAAAAGACATTTGTAAATTTTCTTCTCCTGCCGTTTCTAAAACGCTAATAATATCTAGCAAGAACTTAGCGTTAACACCAATAGGAACACTGTCTTCATTATACGCAATCGATATTTCTTGCCTTCCTTCGGCTGTTTCCAATTTCTGCGTTTCAACAATAAGCTTGCCTTCTTCTAGTGTTATTTTAACAACAACTGTAATTTGATTATCAACTAAAGCTTGCATTTGGTAAATAGCGTGTTTTAGTTGTCTACATGGAATTTCTACTGTATACGGATTTTGCTTTGCTAGTAAGGTTGTTAAATTAGGATACTCGCCGTTAATTAATTTACTTTTAAAATAAATATCGTCTACTTCTATTTGAAAACTATTTTCATCAAAACTAATTTGAACGTCACTTGTAATAGTTGCTAAGATACGTTTCATATCTACTAAGCTTTTACGTGGAATAATAATACTAGCTTCTTGAACGTTGTTTTCTTCTATTGGAAAATGAGTATAACCTACACGAAACGAATCGGCGCTTGTCCAATGTAGTTTTCCATCTTGTATACGAAGGTTAAGACCCATTAAATTACGTCTTGCTTCATTGTCACTAATAGCAAAAAAGAGTTGGTCTATTGTTTGTTTTATTTGATCACTTGAAAGAGTAAAGTTATTTTCTAGGGTATCAAAAACAATTTCAGGGTAATCGTTTGCATCAATACCGGATAGTTTAAAACTACCGTTCGTGTATTCTACGTCAACCCAATTATTTTCTTTTTTGTGAATAGTAATTTCTTCTTCTTGCGTATTTTTAGCAATTGTTAGTAGTTTTATTGCGTCTAAACAAATATGACCTTCTTTTTCTATCGTTGCCGGAAAGGATCCGCAAAAGCTTACTTCATAGTTAGTTGCTTTAATATAAAGTTTATTGTCTTTAGCTTCAAATAGAGAAGAGCTTAAAATAGTTTCGTTTGTTTTTTGTAATATAGGAGAAACAAGAGATAAAGCTTGAATTAATATTTCTCTTTTAATTATTATTTTCATTGTTGTTGTTATATGCTGTTGTTAAGTGTGTAAGTATGTTTAATGTACTATTTTTATTAAATAATTTTTAAATTTTACTTGTGCATTATTTTGTTTAAATTTTGTATTAACGTTTGTACTCTTTGTTTAAACTCAGGATCTTGATCTATACGTTCTTGTGTTTTCTTACAAGCTTGCATTACGCTTGTGTGATTCTTACCTCCAAAATACTTTCCTATAACAGGATAGGAATCGTTTGTTAATTCCCTTACTATATACATACACAATTGACGGGTGATTGATATATTCTTATCTCGCTTTGTTGATTTAACGTCAGTTACTTTAATATCGTATTCTTGGCATATGTATTTTATTATATCTTCCGTATTATGCGTTTTATCTTTCAAGTTTAAAACTTCTTCAAGTATTTGCTTTACAATTTGAATCGTAATTTGTTGCCCTAGTAAAGAAAAGCGCGCTTCTATATGGATTAAAACACCTTCTAGGTCTCTAACGTTATATTTTACATGTTTTGCAATATATTGCACAAGTTCAGTAGAAAGAGCGACTCCTATTTTTTCTATTTTAGAAAGGATTATGGCAATTCTAGTTTCATAGTCCGGCGGATATATACGACATACCATGCCAGAATTAAAACGGTTAATTAACCTTTCTTGTAGGTTTTGTATTTCCCTTGGGTATCGGTCGGCAGTTAAAACAATTTGTTTTTTGTTTTGTATTAACTGATTAAATATATAGAAAAATTCTTCTTGCGTTCTTTCTTTGTTTTCAATAAATTGAATATCGTCAATTAAAAGCATATCAACTTGACTATAAGCATCGCGAACGCTTTGCATATTACCAAAGCGAATATTGTCTATAATTTCATGTGTAAATTGTTTTGACGACGTATATAAAGTAGTCATGTTTTTATTAGCAACATGATTACCGATTGCTTGTATTAAATGAGTTTTGCCAAGCCCAACGTCGCCGCAAATAAATAAAGGATTGTATTTGCTGTTTTCTACGTTTTCCGCAGTGGCGTAAGATGCGGCGTATGCCATATCGCTATTAGCACCGTTAATGAAATTACTAAAGTTAAAGCTTGGATTTAAATGAGAAGTTTTTTTCGGTTGTAACGTTTTTTTGTCTTCTTGCAAGATAATAGCTTGACTTGTTATTTCTAAAGTATAGTTTTCTTCTAAGCCTAGCGTTTGGAAAGCAGTATAAAAAGCGTCTCTAAATAAGGTGAAATATTGTTTATAAATTAAATTTTTAAAAAAAGAAGTAACACCACCAAGAATAACTTTATCTTTTGTATAAGAGATCAGTTTTAAATTGGTTAGCCAGTTGTTTGAATTAGTATCCGTAAGGGTTTGTTCTAACGTAGCAATATATTCTTGCCAAGCTTGTTGTGTATTTTGATTAAAAATAGGATTATACACTTGCGTAATATTTGTATAAATTTTATTTACAATTATTTTTTATCATATTAACCTATTTTTATAGATAAGTTAAGTATAAAAAGAAAATATTTTTATGTTACAAAAACAAAATTATAGCTATTCTTCTTTAAAAGAAGAACTTTTATTGCTATGTAAGGAAAAAGAATCATTTAGTGTTGGTTTGATTGGAGATCTAGGTAGTGGGAAAACTCATTTTGTTTCTGATTTACTTCGTTCTTTTGATTCGGCTTTAGCTGACGAAGTAACAAGCCCTACTTTTTCTTTACAACATGTGTATCAAACAGAATCAAAATTATTTTATCATTTTGACTTATATCGTATTGAAGAATATAGCGAACTAGAAAATATTGGCTTATTTGATGCGCTTATGAGTCAGTCCATTACTTTTATTGAATGGATTAATTTATTTCCTTCTTTAGAATCCGATTGCGATATACTTATCAAAATTGAAATGAATGCTAAAGAAGAACGAACCTACCAAGTTTTATGAAACTATTTTTTTGTATAATCCTTTTATTTTTTGTTTCCCTTCCTGTATATGCTGAAACGTTTGTTGGGAGTTTAATATACGCTCATGGTAATATTGATATAAAACGAAACGACGTTACTATATTAGTTACAGAAAATACGGTTTTACATGACGGCGATACAATCAAAACAGGTAAAGAATCACATGCAACTATATTGTTACGTGACGACTCAGAAATACGCGTACTTAGTAATACGGTGATTCAAATAGAAAAAAGTTATGAAACGAAAAAAAACTTACATCGTAAATTTTTAAATCGTATTCGCATCAAAAAAGGTAGAATTTGGGCAAGGTTAGTGGCAAAACAGCAACAAAGTATTTTTTATATACAAAAAAGTAAACTACAATCTTTGCAATCTATACTTAATCTTGAAGTAAAGGAAAAACAATTTTCTATTAGCGTTTCATCTGGTCAAGTACAAATAGAAAACCAAATTGAAGCAGTTACCTTAAAAGCTGGTAAAATGCTACGAAATAAAGGTAATTTAAGTAAATTAAAAGACTATGTTGAAGATATTCCCTATCAGTTAATATTATCAACTAACGAACCAATTATAAAGGTCCCTAAAGAAGGAAAAAAAGAAATACCGATTGTTGTGCAGTTTATTAAGTTTAATACCGGTGATTATGTATATAAAGCAGAAAAAATTTATTTTTCTTCTATAATTGATAAATTTGTTTTTCCAGAGAATACGACTTTAAATAAAAGAGGCTATGCTAGGGTTATTGCTGAAGTGTATCCTTTTCAAATAAGCGACTATCATTTTGGGCAAGTTTCTATTTTTGTTGTTTCTGAAGGTGATGATTTTATTGAAACCGGAACAGGAAGTTTGCTTTTAAGGTATATTATTCCTGATTTTACCAGATCGCGAGTCTTGTTTGATTTACGAACAGGAAGGGTAGAAGATTAACTTAAAGGAAGTTATAAGGGTCTATATCTAGTGCAATACGTGCTTGACTACGCCAATTCTCTTGCCAAAATAAAAAGGTCAGTTGCTTTTTAATAGCTTGTATTTGTTTTGTTTGAATAAAAATAAGTCGGTAATACCGGTTTTTAATTTTATAAATAGGAGCGGGAAAAGGCGGCGTAATTCTTGTTTGCGTGTTTTTGTTTGCTTGGGTTAAAAAAGTATAAATTTGATTTGCCGTTTGTGTTGTTAATTCTTCTTTAGAATCGCTAATACGAATAAGAATTTGCTTTGTAAAAGGCGGGTTATCTAATATTTTTCTTTGTTCTAGTGTGTAATTGAAAAAAGAAAGGTAATCGTTTTGTATTGCATACGAAATAGCTTGGTGATTTGGATTATAACTTTGTAACCAAACTGTACTTTTTGTTTGCGTTCCTCTGCCGGCGCGCCCCGCTACTTGCGAGATAAGTTGAAATGCTTTTTCAGAAGACCTAAAATCAGGTATAGTTAAACCAATATCGGCTAATACAATACAAACAAGCCCTATATTCTTAAAATCATGACCTTTACTAACCATTTGCGTACCAATGAGAAAGTCAAAGTCGTTATTATGTATTTGATCTAGCGTTTTTTGTATAATATTCTTTGTTGTCATTGTATCGCGATCAACACGTAGAATCCTGCTTTTAGGAAAGAGCGCTTGTATATCTTGTTCCACTCGTTGCGTTCCGATTCCTTCTTCACGAAATACTTTACCTTTACAAACACTACATTCACTTGGCTTTTCTCTTGTATAAGAACAGTAATGGCAAACTAGTTTTTGTTTTTTCTTGTGCCAAGTCATGGCTATAGAGCAATGTTTGCAAAAAACAGGAGTCTTACATGATTCGTTAGCACATGTAATTAACGTAGCAAAACCGCGTTTATTCAAAAACAAGAGCGTTTGCTTGCCTTCGTTTAGTGTTTCTCTCATTTTATCGTATAATATATACGAAATATAAAAAGCGCCGGTGACTTTTTTAATAGTTGCATCTTGTAAGTTAACAGTTTGCCAATCAAGGGTTATGTTCGTATTAATTTTTTCCGGTAATGTTAGTAATGTATATTTATTTTGTTGTACGTTATAATAGGATTCAACAGACGGTGTTGCTGAGGCAAGTAAAACAACGGCTTGTTCAAGAGAAGCTCTTTTAACGGCAGCATCACGTGCATGATAGCGCGGGGTTTCTTCTTGTTTATATGATGAATCATGTTCTTCATCTATAACAATAAGTCCAATATTTTCTAAAGGTGCAAAAATAGCCGATCTCGTTCCTACGACAATAGAAACGTAGCCAAGACGAATACGCCACCACTGTTTGGCTCTTTGCGCCGGTGTTAATTGGCTATGTAAAACAGCAATGTTATTTTCAAAGATTTCTTCAAACGTCTCTATAATTTGCGGTGTTAACATGATTTCCGGCACAATCATTAATACCGTTTTATTTTGCTTTAAAGCCTCTTTTGCCGCATGAAGATATACTTGCGTTTTGCCACTACCTGTTACGCCGTGTAGCAAAAAGCAATCAAATTTATTTTTTGTAATACTTTGTTTGAGTTGTTGAAAAACTAAGTTTTGTTGTTCTGTTAAAGTTTTAAATGCATTAGAGTTATATATTAGCTTTTCTTTTTTTTCTAATTCCCTTGTTTCTTCTATAATCCCAAGAGAGATTAATTTGTTAAACATAGCGATTGTGACTTTAGGGAACAGCGATTGTATTTCTTTTTTTTTGATTTTTTGCGGATTAGCTTCTAAATAGGTATATAATTCTTGCGTTATTTTGCTTTTAGTGAGTGATTTTATATTCTCTACTGTTTTACATAAACTAACCCAGCTATCTATTAAAGGGATTTTTATTTCACTTATAGCCGCTTGGAAAGTAATAGCGCCTTGCTTTTGTGCTTTCTTAAAAAGAAATTGCAAGCTTGCGTATACGTCTGTTTTTTTAATTTGAACTAAAGTCTTATTTTCTAAAGATAGAAGCGAGTCTTTTTCATGTTCTGTTATTTCTTCCCAAAACGTATGGGGTATGTTTACTTTTAATTGATAGGCTACGGTTGGTTTAATAGACGGTGGTAAAGCGGCGTCAAATACTTGTCCAACAGAAGAAAGATAATATTCAGAAATCCAAGATACGAAGTGAATTAGATTAGAAGGTAAAGGATAATTCGGCGTGATGATAGTTTGTATTTCTTTTAAGTTGGCAATAGCCGAATCAGTGGCAGTAGACAAAACAACGCCAATTAAATACCTTGATCCAAAAGGAACAAGTACACGTTGTCCTGCAAAGATTAAATCAATGTATTCTTGAGGGATTAAATAATCGTACGTTGTGCTGTAAGGCACTGCTAAAGCAACGTGCGCTATCATTAAAACAATATTTTAATGTGGTATTTTGTCTCAAATTGCGTGATATATTGAGGCAATATTTTTTCTCTGTGTATTTTTGAGTCGCAACGTTGTATTAGTTTTAAAGAGGTTTCTATATTTTGAAAAAGCTGATTTAATTCTTGTATTTCTTTTTCTGTTGTTGCTTTATGAAATGCTTTAGTAAAAGCTTCGCTAATGCGTTGTGTGGCGCGTTCGTGCCATTGTTTGTCATATTGGAAACGAGCTCTTAAATTCATAGGATAAAAAATTAATATAATGGTTGTTTAACTATATCTTGTATGTAAGAAGGTACCGTTTTATTTTTATTCGCATGAGAAGCTATAGGCTCGCCATATTGTTTTTTAATAGGAAGTAACCATTGATTTTCTTGCAAACTTGTTGAGTCCTGTAATGATTGTTTCCCTGAAAATTCTTCAATCTTGACTTTGCATATAGCCGGGTTTTCCTTGTGTAGCACTATATCTTTAGCTTGAAACGGTGCTTTTGGTGTGTATTTATGTACTAACTTAACAAGAAGTTCTTTTTTTTCTTCCTGATCTAAAACGGCAGTAGCCGTTCCAAAAACCATGGCGCAACTATAGTTTGTGCTATAATTAGCAGGCGAAGAAGATGCAATTAAACCATGTACTAAAGTAAAGGTTATGCTTACTGAACAACCGCCTTGTTTTGCTATGTTATAAATACGATTACCTGTAGAGCTATGCCAATAGAGAATATCGTCAAAGCGATGTATATTCATAGGAATAACATAAGAAAGCCCGTCTTCTATAAAACCAATATGCCCTATAGGTTGTCTGTCTATAATTTGATAGATCTGTGCTTTATCTATCATTGCCTTATTAGGTCTAATACGAACTTTTGTTTTTGTCATGATATAATAGTTAGACTAATTTCTTTCTTTTGTTTTTGTCATGATATATAGGTCTAATACGAACTTTTGTTTTTGTCATGATATAATAGTTAGACTAATTTCTTTTCTAAGTTAGCTTGATCATTGCCTTATTAGGTCTAATACGAACTTTTGTTTTTGTCATGATATATAGGTCTAATGCGAACTTTTGTTTTTGTCATGATATAATTGTTAGACTAATTTCTTTCTTTTGTTTTTGTCATGATATAATCTTTAGACTAATTTCTTTTCTATCATTGCCTTATTAGGTCTAATACGAACTTTTGTTTTTGTCATGATATAATAGTTAGACTAATTTCTTTCTTTTGTTTTTGTCATGATATAATAGTTAGACTAATTCCTTTCTTTTGTTTTTGTCATGATATAATTGTTAGACTAATTCCTTTCTTTTGTTTTTGTCATGATATAATAGTTAGACTAATTTCTTTTCTAAGTTAGCTTGATCATTGCCTTATTAGGTCTAATACGAACTTTTGTTTTTGTCATGATATAATCTTTAGACTAATTTCTTTCTTTTGTTTTTGTCATGATATAATCTTTAGACTAATTTCTTTCTTTTGTTTTTGTCATGATATAATAGTTAGACTAATTTCTTTTCTAAGTTAGCTTGATCATTGCCTTATTAGGTCTAATGCGAACTTTTGTTTTTGTCATGATATAATAGTTAGACTAATTTCTTTTCTAAGTTAGCTTGATCATTGCCTTATTAGGTCTAATACGAACTTTTGTTTTTGTCATGATATAATTGTTAGTCTATTTTCTTTCTTTTGTTTTTGTCATGATATAATCTTTAGACTAATTTCTTTTCTAAGTTAACTTGCTCTTTAGCAAAGGATTCTTTATTTGTAAGTACACTAGTAGAAGCGTTTTTAAACCAAGTTAAGGCAACTTGTTGAATTTGTTCTTTTGTGCAATTAAGAATAGCTTTACGAAAAGCTTCTTTTTTTTCTTTAGTATAGCCGCGTTGTTCGTTCCAGTAATCACGTAATCTTTCCCCGGCAATAGACATAGGTTTATCTAGCATACTACAAGTTTGTAAAATAGCTTCTTTACAATCTTGTTGTGTAAAATTTGCTTCAGTAAACCAAGTAATAGCCTCTTCATAAACTTGTAAAGTTCGTTTAATGTGAGGATCGCGGTAAGAAAGTAAACCAAGATAGCCACCGTTGGGGTTAAACGTTGCCATGCCGCCGTAAGCCCCGCCTTTTTCTCTTATCTCAGAATGTAAAAAGCAAGATTGTAGTAGTCGGATAGCGACGAATAGAATAGGCGCGTCTTGGTGAGCAATCGTAGGCGCAACAAAAGCTTGCGTTACATACGAAACGGCAGTTGTTGTTAACCATGCTTCTTCTTGTTTAATAAGCGGCATAGGTTCGGCTTCCCTTGTTGGTATTGCCGTGCCTGTTTTTGTCGGTTGATTTGTAAGCGTTGCTAAAGCTAGCTTAGCTTGTTCAAAATCTTCTTTACTTCCAATCCCTATAAAGGTCATTTGCCCCTTTTGTAAAATAGATTGTAGTAAACTTGCTAACTCATTTAGTTTAGCTTGTAGTTCTTCTTTAGTAAGCTTCGCTAACGTGCGCAGGTAGTGTATTTGCGTAATACCTTGCTCGTCTTCTTGTATGCTGTTATATAAGTTAAACGATCTTGTTGCAGATAAAAGAGCATATGAATGACCATTAGAAGCAATAGACGTTTCTAGTGTGTGCAGTTGCCTTTGCAGGATTGTTTGTATATGTTCTATTTCATCAAACCGCGGGCTTTCAATTAGGAGTTTAGCTAGTTTGAAAAGTTGCGGTATGTTGCGACGTAGTGAATGAGAAGATAAAGAAAAAGCTTCTATATATTCTTCTTTTGCTGTATTTAATAAATCTACTAACTTGGAACCGGCACTAAAACCACTTGTATAGAGTTGCGTTTGTTGTGAAATTTCTTCATAAGAATAGGATCCGGCGCCTGCTTCTGTTAATATGCTAGTTAAAAAAGGCATAGCTAGCCGTAATTCTTTGGGAATCGTTGTATAAAAAATCCAATTGGCATAGAAAATGCCGTTAGTTGCCGCTTCGTAAAAGTGAACTTCCGTTCCGTTCCAAGATTTAATAGACGGTTGATTAATTTTAATTTCTGTTGGGATATCTTGCAAAGCTAAGGTTGGCAAACAATCAGAATTTTCTGTTGTTTCTTGTTCTTTTTTTAATGTAAAATGAATTTGCGTTAACTTTTCTTTTTCTTCGTTTGTTAAGTTTGCTTTAATCCTGTCTAGTTTTTGCTTTTGTTCGTCTAGCTGTTCTTGTGCTAGTGTATGAGACGGTACAAGTTGTATAGTCACGCGGTGATTATTAGCAAGAAAGTATTGTTTAATTTTATCTGTAATATAGTTTGGATTTGCTAGGTTTTTTGTTAGTTGTGCGATAATCCCGTCAATATCTAATAATTTTTTAACGTCGCCATCATTTAACCAAGTACCAAATATACGTAATAAAACTTTTAATCCATAAGGGAATTGGGTTTCTGATGTAGATCGTAATTGTAATTCAATTTGATGTAGTGCCGATTCAATTTCTTTTTCGTTAATACCTTGTTCTATAATCGTTTCTAGGCTGTTTAAAATAAAGTTTTCCACTTTGTCTACGTCTTCATTAGCAACACCTTGTAAACCAATAGTGAAAACAGTTTGCGCCGTGTCATCGTCGTAACCGGTAATATCACATAAAGACTTGCCTAGTTTAGATTCTATTAAAGCTTTATATAAAGGAGCGCTAGAATGACCTAGTAGAATTAAAGCAATAAATTGTAAAGTTAATACTTCTTCTTGTTCTATTAAGTCTGCAGTAAGCCAAGAAATACAAACTTGGCATTTTTTTCCGTCGTCTTCATTTTGGTCTAGAATATAAGAACCTTGTAATTTTTTAGGAGTTGTTAGTTTTGATTGTGATTCAACATGGTATCTTTTTTCCGGTGTAGCGAAAGAAGTAAGCGCTTGATTTACTGTTTCTAATGTTTCTTGTAAAGGAAAATTACCGTAACTATAAAAGCAAGCGTTTGTTGGGTGATAATATTTCTTATGAAAAGCAAGTAACTGTTCATGTGTTAAACTAGGAATTATTTTCACGTCACCGCCGGAATTATGTCGGTAAGACGTATTAGGAAACAGTTCTTTATATACTTTATGATATAAAACCTCGCTTGGATTAGATAAAGCGGCGCTCATTTCATTATAAACAACGCCGTCAATTTGAAGATCGCTGTTTGTGTCTTCCGGATTACTAAAGCTTAGCCTATGTCCTTCTTGTAAAAAGCTATTTTTTGCTAGTCTTGGAAAAAAGACCGCGTCAAGGTATACGCCCATAAGGTTGTGAAAATCTTTTTTATTTTGCGTTGCAAAAGGGTATAGAGTCCAATCTGGTGCGGTAAAGGCGTTCATGAAGGTTTTCATACTTCTTTTTAACATAGAAAAGAAAGGATCCCGTACAGGATATTTTTTAGAACCGCATAAAATGGTATGTTCTAGAACGTGAGCAACACCGCTTGAATCTTCCGGCAAGGTTTGAAAGCCAATGGCAAACACATTATTTGAGCTATCTTTATCTATATGAATCATTTTAGCTTTAGTAACAAGATGTTCTAAAGAATAGATAGTTATTCCTAAGAAAGACAGGGTGGTAATATCATTGACTTGGAAGCCGGCATGGATTTCATTTAATTTCATTTTTTGCATGTGTATATGTGTGTTGTAGTTTCAAGTTGCGGATATCCACAAGAAGGTATATAATTTTGAATAAATATAGAATTTATTTTATCAAAAAACAAAGAAATAGGCAAGGAACGCAGAGAGAAGCTATTTTTATAAAAAAAATGACAATTTTGTCACTTTTTTACAAGAGCTTTATTAAAAACAACAAATTTGTCAAGGGTAAAAAAGGAAATAAAATAACAACTTAGTAAAAAAAGAGAAATAAAAATAAATAAAAAACTAATCAAATCAGTTTAATAGTTTTTTTCAAAATGAGTGAAAATAAATTTGGCACGAAAAAAGCAATAATACAAGTGAATTATATTTGTCAACTATTTAATTTATTAATTACTAAGAGGAATTATGAAACAGTTAAAATTCGGAAGGAAACGAAACAGTGTAAAAAAATATCAACCTTCACGCGATACAATTACACAAGCAATTGATCAGTATTTGCAAGAAGGCGGAAATATAACAAAAATAGAAAGCATGCCAGAAACGTATGAAAATTACATTGCTAAAGCCGGTACGGATACAGTCCTTGCAGATGAATTTTTACAAGATTCTATTTAAGTTATAACCTTTTCTTTTATATTAAATGTTTTCGGATTATTTGCATATAAACCCAGCTTTGTTCTAGATAACTTTGTTGTCTTAATAAAAAAGCTGGGTGAAACAATGGTATAACAGGGATGTTATTAAATTGATATATATTACCTGCCGCTTTAGTAATGCCCGGCGCGTCTGCAATTAAATTTTTTGTTGCAATATTGCCTAAAGTTACAATTAATTTAGGTTGGATTAATTCGATTTGTTTTTTAAGAATGGGGATACACGATTCTATTTCTTCTATATGTGGATCTCGGTTGCCCGGTGGGCGACATTTAACCACGTTTCCCAAATAAATAGCTTGTCTAGCTAATCCTATAGAACGAATTAATTGCGTTAGCAATTTGCCTGCTTTGCCAACAAACGGCTTGCCTTGTTGATCCTCGTCCGCTCCCGGACCTTCTCCAATAAAAAGTAAATCTGCTTTTTCATTTCCCATGCCAAATACAATAGTTTGCCTTTCATTTGCTAAAGGACAACGCATACAACCGCGTAACCTTACGTTTAAAGTGCTTAAATTCGGTGCGTCTTTTGCTATTTCTTCGCAAGATTGTTGTTGTGATAGGATTATTGGCGAATCGGTTTTTGATTCTTGTTGTGCCGGTTCAGGTGCTTTATTTTGTTGTGTTCCTTCTTGTTGCTTTGCTACAAACTGAGTTGAATCAGGTTGTTGCCAATTTGTTAAAGCTTCGCTTCGTTGATCTTCTGTTTTTTGCTTAACTGGCTGCCCTGTTACTTGTTTAAGAACAATTTGCATTTCTTTGCTTATTGGTAAGGTATAATTTAAATTACCAATATAGCTTTGCTCTAAACCGTCGGCTAGCTGATTTAAATAACGAGCAACTTTTTGTTTATTTGTATTCATTTTTATTTTATGAAGTAGTTTTCAATCTATTTTAAAATAATGAATAATAGGTTGTAAAAGGATAGTTTTAAAAACCTTACTTGATGTTTAGACAATGGTTTAGAGAAATATATTTAATCAGTACGTACTTTGAGTATATATTAACAAGTTGATACACAAGAAGAAAAAGAAAGGCTAATAGACGTATTTACACCACAACAGATTAGAGACTAGCAGACGCAAAAATCTTCGCCTTTAGCTTTGCAATTAAATTCACAGGTTGCTTTATTGATGTCTTGTTCTGCCTCGTTTAGTAGGTCTTCTGTTATATCTTTTCGTATACATGAAATATAAGAATCCCATTCTTTTTGGTAGCTTTCCCTATCTGATTTGTACGTATACATGAAATATAAGAATCCCCTTCTTTTTAGTAGCTTTTCCTATCTGATTTATACGTATTAAAAGAAAAATCATTACTAATTAAAATTATTTAATTAGTATACTAAATTGATTTAGTATAATCAATCGCTAGGTAATTTAAGTATATAATTACCTTGTAAAGTGTAGACTTTTGCACGATAGTAAGATAATATAAAGTACTTTGATTTATATACTATATTTTAGCTTACCTATTATTTTATTTAGTTAATTTTATTGTGGAAACAACGCCAAACGAAATGCTTAACGCAGAGGAACAAGCAATAGATGGACAAGAACAGTCTTTACGTCCAAAACAACTAAACCAATATATTGGACAAGCAAGAGTAAAAGAGAATTTAAAAACTTTTATGCAAGCGGCGTTGCTACGTAAAGAACCGCTAGATCACGTTTTATTATACGGTCCGCCGGGATTAGGTAAAACAACGTTGGCAAATATTATTGCAAACACAATGCAAACGTCTTTAAAGTCTACGTCTGGACCGGTCATTGAAAAGCAAGGCGATCTGGCGGCGTTATTAACCAGTATTGAACCGAATCAAGTTTTATTTATTGATGAAATTCATAGGTTAAACCCTACGATTGAAGAAGTGCTATATAGTGCAATGGAAGATTTTACACTTGATATTATGATTGGGCAAGGACCAAGCGCAAGAAGTGTTAAACTAGACTTACCGCATTTTACGTTAATTGGAGCCACAACAAGAGCAGGGGCTTTATCTTCGCCGCTTCGCGATCGCTTTGGTATACCGCTACAATTGCAATATTACCAACCGCAAGAATTAAAAACGATTATATTACAATCGGCGGCAGTGTTAAAGTTGGATATGCTAGACGAGGCGGCGCTTGTTCTTGGCAAACGTTCCAGAGGAACCCCACGCATTGCCAATCGTTTATTACGGCGTAGCGCTGATTTTGCGCAAGTAGACTATCATGGCATTATTACAGAAGAAGTAGTTAATCAAACCTTGTCCCGTTTAGGTATAGACGAAGGCGGCTTAGATCAACTTGATCGCGCTATTTTAAAATATATTATGGACGTACATCAAGGCGGACCTGTTGGCATACAAGCTCTTGCCGCCGGTATTTCCCAAGAAGTACGGACTTTAGAAGATATGTCTGAACCTTTTTTGCTACAAGAAGGTTTTTTAACCAGAACGCCACGGGGGCGGGCTGTAACGCAAAAAGCATACGATTGGTTTAATAAAAAGAATAACAGTCAAAGCGCGCAACTATCTATTAAGTAAAGTAAAAAATGAAATCTTTTTTTATACAAACTTTTGGTTGTCAAATGAACGTTCATGACAGTCAAAAAATTAAAGAACAATTACAAGCGGAAAAGTACACAGAAACAGAAGATATAACAAAAGCGGATATTATTATTGCTAATACCTGTTCTGTTCGCCATAATCCGGAAAATAAAGTCTATAGTTTTGTTGGACGTACACGCCGTTTAAAAGAAAAGAAAAAGGTTTTACTTGGCATTGCCGGTTGTGTTGCCCAACAAGAAGGAAACCGTATTTTAAAGAAATATCCTAGCGTTGATTTTGTGTTTGGTACAGATCAGCTTTTTTCTTTACCTACGATTTTGCAAAAAGCAGAAGAAGGGATACGGGCAAGTTATACAGATTGGTTGACTACAGAGCATAATATTAAAGAGCAGAATTTTATTCCTACCTTGGAAAAAACGCCGGTACAAGAAGTAACGCCAGGGAGTGATCCTAAAGCTATGATTGCCATTGCGAAGGGGTGTAATAATTTTTGTAGTTATTGTATTGTTCCTTATACAAGGGGGCAACTGATTAGCCGCCCTTTACATACGATTATAGAAGAAGCTACAACGTTGGTTGCGCAAGGGGTGAAAGAGATTTTACTTGTTGGGCAAAACGTGAACGCCTATAAGACAAGAGAGCATTCTTTTTATGACGTTCTTAAAGCAGTGAGTGATATAAAAGGTTTAGCACGTGTTCGCTTTACTTCGCCGCATCCTAATTTTTGGAATAATGAGTTAACTGATTTAATGACAGACAGAGCGAATATAGCGACGTTATTACATTTTCCCCTTCAATCCGGATCGGATTCCATTTTAAAAGCTATGTTTCGTCATCACACAGCGGCGCAATATAAAGCTAAAGTAGATTATTTACAAGAAAAAATACCAAACTTGTTTTTAACGACTGATATTATTGTTGGTTTTCCTGGTGAAACGTTAGACGATTTCCAAGCTACGTTGGATATGATAGAAAAAGTACGTTTTTGGCAAATTTATGCTTTTAAGTATTCACCACGTCCGGGGACTAAATCGGAAGCTATGGAAGATTCTATTCCTTTGAAAGAAAAGCAAAGAAGGCTTGCTGCTTTACTTGCTTTGCAAAGTAAAATCCAAGATGAAAAATTAGATTCCCTTGTAGGAACAAAACAAGAGATTTTATTTGATTCAGTGCATCCACAAGAAAAAAACGTAATTGTTGGGACAACTGATCACGGTGTACGAGTGAACGTGCAAGCACCAGAGGCTTATATTGGCGAGATAAAAAACGTTACAATTAGTGGACGCAAAACCTATTCTTTAATTGGCACAATATAATTTAAAGTGGATAAGGTGAAAAAATAGACCGCCTTGCAAGAATAAAATTTTTATTTAATTCTTGATTGTTGGCATGAAATTTTAAATAGAGTTTATAAGTGCTTGATTGTTATGATGAAAAGCTAGAAATCTTTGCGAGAATAAAAGTTTTTTATTTAGTTCTTAATAATTGGCACAAGATTTTAAATAGAGTTTATAAGTGCTTGATTGTTATGATGAAAAGCTAGAAATCTTTGCAAGAATAAAAGTTTTTTATTTAGTTCTTAATTGTTGGCATGAAATTTTATTTGTATATTGGCAAGATGAGAGATGTTACAATTAAAGGGCGGAAATTTCTTTTTTAATAAGATGAGAAAGTAGATTCACTTGCTAGAAAAAAGATTTTATTTAGTTCTAATAATTGGCATGAAATTTTATTTGATATAGTTGCTTGCTTCTTACTATTGGCGAGGTAAGAAAAATAAGAGATGTTATATTTAAAGGGCGGAACCTTCTTTTTTAATAAGATGAAAAAGTAGACTTCCTTGCGAGAATAAAATATTTTTCTTTAGTTCTTAATAATTGGCATGAAATTTTATTCGTATCTTGGAAAGGTAAGAGATGTTACAATTAAAGGGCGGAAATTTTCTTTTTTAATAAGATGAAAAAATAGATTCCCTTGCAAGAAAAAAAAATTTTTATTTAGTTCTAATTGTTGGCATAAAATTTTATTTGATACGGTTGCTTGCTTCTTACTATTGGCGAGGTAAGAAAAATAAAGGGCGAAAACTTATTTTTTAATGAGATGAAAAATTAGGCTGCCTTGCAAGAAAAAAGATTTTTTATTTAATTCTAATGGTTGGCATGAAATTTTATTTGTATCTTGAAAAGGTGAAAAAATTAAAGGGCGGAAAACCTCTTTTTTAATTAACACAATATAATTTAGAGTGGGTAAGATGAAAAAGTAGACTGCCTTGCAAGAATAAAATATTTTTTCTTTAATTCTTAATAATTGGCACAAGATTTTAAATAGAGTTTATAAGTGCTTGATTGTTATGATGAAAAGCTAGAAATCTTTGCAAGAATAAAAGTTTTTTATTTAATTCTTAATAATTGGCATGAAATTTTATTTGATACAGTTGCTTGCTTCTTACTATTGGCAAGGTGAAAAATTAAAGGGCGAAAACTTCTTTTTTTAATGAGATAAAAAAAATAGACTGCCTTGCGAGAATAAAGATTTTTATTTAGTTTTTAATAATTGGCACAAGATTTTAAATAGACTTTATAAGTGCTTGATTGTTATGATGAAAAGCTAGAAATCTTTGCGAGAATAAAGATTTTTCTTTAGTTCTTAATAATTGGCATGAAATTTTATTTTTATATTGGCAAGATAAGAAACGTTACACTTAATGGGCGGAAATTTCTTTTTTAATAAGATGAGAAAGTAGACTTCCTTGCTAGAAAAAAGATTTTATTTAATTCTAATAATTGGCATGAATTTTTATTTAATACCGTTGCTTGCTTCTTAACTATTGGCGAGGTAAGAAATTAAAGAGCAGAAAACCTATTCTTTAATTGGCACAATATAATTTAGAATGGGTAAGGTGAAAAAGTAGACTGCCTTGCAAGAATAAAAGTTTTTTATTTAGTTCTAATTGTTGGCACGAAATTTTATTTGTATCTTGGCAAGGTAAAAAATTAAAGGGCGGAAATTTATTTTTTAATTAAAACAATATAATTTAAAATATATATTAGGACAGATAGAGTTACTTTTTTATATAGTAAAATTATATTGCGCTGTTTTTTCAGTACATGTACTATTACAGTATTTTGGCTTAATAAAATGACTTGTTTTTTAGTATGCGACTGTTATTACAGTGTTTTTATTTGTCATGTTGTCCTGTTTTTTAATAGTACATGCCTGTTATTACAATGTTTTTGCTTAATATATTGCCCTTTTTTAGTTCAATATATGTATTATTGTCAATTATTGACTTAATAAGTTGTCTTGTTTTTTATAGTATCTGGCTGTTATTACAGTATATTTATTTGGCATATTGTCCTGTTTTTTCTTAGTATGTATATGTTATTACAACGTATTTATTTAATAAAGTGTTTATAATGCAATCTCCTCAAGATAAAATTTTAACTATCCCACAATTAAAAAATACTGTGGAAACCTTGCACAACCAAGGTAAAACAACGGTTTTTACAAACGGTTGCTTTGACTTGCTTCATAGAGGACATACGTCCTATTTAAGGGAGGCAAAAAAACAAGGTGACTTTCTAATTATTGGTGTGAATAGCGATAATTCAGTACGGAAATTAAAAGGCGCATCTCGCCCGATTGTCCCGCTAGAAGAGCGAATGGAGATGTTAGCTTGTTTTTATTTTGTAGATTATGTTTGCTATTTTGACGAGGATACGCCTTGCAATTTGATTTCTAAAATTAAACCGAAAATTTATGTAAAAGGTGGTGATTGGAAAATAGAATCATTACCGGAGAATGCTATTGTACAAGCGTATGGCGGGAGAGTGGCGATTTTACTGGAAATAGCCGATAAGAGCACAACAAATATTATTCATAAAATACAAGGCAAATAAGTATGATTTGGTCTCGCAAATATATAGAAGGATTTGATTGGATTCTGTTTGCTATAATGTGTTTGATTATGATTATCGGCGCATTTACCGTGTATTCAGCAACAATCGGCTATGGTTCTAAAAACGCTTATTTTGCAAAGCAATTAATATGGATGGCTATTGGTTTTGTTTGTTTTG
>PUHO01000012.1:53561-179131 GCA_002995645.1 SAR324 cluster bacterium
GGGAGCGATGTAAAACGCTGGCTTCATGTTGGAGGATTCTTTTTTCAACCTTCTGAAATGGCAAAGTTAACGTTAGTTTTGTTTTTAGCTTCTTATTTTCAAAATCCTAAGCATTTAATAATGACAAATTGGGTTAACTTATTGATTCCAAGCGGCGTTAGTTTATTTACTTTTTTGTTAATCTTACGTCAACCTGATCTTGGAACAGCAGGTAATTTACTAATCATTGCCTTAATTCTATTGTTCTTCGCTGGGTTACATCGTAAATTAATTATCCTTGCTTCTTTATTTTTTGTTGTTTGTTTGCCTTTTGTGTGGAGTTTTATTTTAAAGGACTATCAAAAAAATCGTATTTTAACTTTGCTTAATCCGGAGCGAGATCCACTAGGCAAAGGGTATCATATAATCCAATCTAAAATAGCGATTGGTAGCGGTGGTTTATGGGGAAAAGGCTTTTTAAAAGGGACGCAAGCTCATTTAAATTTTTTACCAGCAAGGTATACTGATTTTATTTTATCTGTATTTGCTGAAGAAATGGGGTTAATTGGTTGTTTAATTTTGTTTGCCTTATATGTAGCAATTATATTTCTTAGCTTACGTAATATTACAGAGTTAAAAAATAGCGGGGCTATTTTCTTAATTGTTGGTATTACTTCTTTATTATCAACGCAAATCTTGATTAATATTGCTATGGTACTCGGTGTTTTTCCCGTAGTAGGAATGCCGCTTCCTTGGATGAGTTACGGAGGAACGGCAATCTTAGCAGATATGATTTCTATGGCGTTAATACTCAATGTCCGTATGCGTAACTTTTAGAAGTAGCGCACTATTTCCAAGCAAGGCGCCTTGATTTAGCTTGTTGATATAAACGTATATAATCGTCAATTCTGTTTTCCCAGCTATTATCTTCTTGCATACCAATTTTTCGCATGTTGCGAATAGCTCTTGATTTATTATACCATACGTAATATTACAGAGTTAAAAAATAGCGGGGCTATTTTCTTAATTGTTGGTATTACTTCTTTATTATCAACGCAAATCTTGATTAATATTGCTATGGTACTTGGTGTTTTCCCCGTAGTAGGAATGCCGCTTCCTTGGATGAGTTACAGAGGAACGGCAATTTTGGCAGATATGATTTCTATGGCGTTAATACTCAATGTCCGTATGCGTAACTTTTAGAAGTAACGTACTATTTCCAAGCAAGGCGCCTTGATTTATTATACCATACGTAATATTACAGAGTTAAAAAATAGCGGGGCTGTTTTCTTAATTGTTGGTATTACTTCTTTATTATCAACGCAAATCTTGATTAATATTGCTATGGTACTTGGTGTTTTTCCTGTAGTAGGAATGCCGCTTCCTTAGATGAGTTACAGAGGAACGGCAATCTTAGCAGATATAATTTCTATGGCGTTAATACTCAATGTTCGTATGCGTAACTTTTAGAAGTAACGTATTATTTCCAAGCAAGGTGCCTTGATTTAGCTTGTTGGGATTACGTCTTTATTATCAACGCAAATCTTGATTAATATTGCTATAATTTCTATGGCGTTAATACTCAATGTCCGTATGCGTAACTTTTAGAAGTAACGTACTATTTCCAAGCAAGGCGCCTTGATTTAGCTTGTTGGTATAAACGTATATAATCGTCGATTCTGTTTTCCCAGCTATTATCTTCTTGCATACCAATTTTGCGCATGTTGCGAATAGCTCTTGGTTTATTATACCAGTAGTGTAAAGCAGTGCCGATTATGTTTTCTAAAGCTTGTGGCGTTGGATCATCAAAAATAAAACCTGTGCCTTGTTTTTCATTATATTGCGTTACTGTATCATGTAAACCGCCTATATTACGTACAATAGGTATGCTTCCATAACGTAAGCTATACATTTGATTTAAACCGCACGGTTCAAATAACGAAGGCATTAAGAAGAAATCACTACCTGATTCAATACGATGACTTTTTGCTACGTCAAATCCTATATAACTACCAACTTGTTTTGGAAAATATTTTGGTAAGTTGCCAAAGAAATTAGTTAGCATAGGATCGCCGGAGCCAAGAAAAATATATTGTATACGCCATTTTAAGGTGTTATAAATACACTCTTTCAAAAGATGCCAGCCTTTTTGTTGATCAAAACGTGCCACCATAGCAAAAACAGGGATTTTAGCGTCTATTTCTAATCCAAATTCCTTTTGCAGTGCTTTTTTACAAATTGTTTTACCTTGTAAGTTATTTATTGTATAATTTTTAACTAAAAAAGAATCAGTACTAGGATCCCATGCTTTTGTATCTATACCGTTTAATATACCTTGAAAGTCGTCTTTACGATTCCTACAATAGGCGCCTAGCCCGAAATCTCCCGGAGGTGATAACATTTCCTCCTTTGTTTTTTTACTAACTGTGCTAATTTGATCAGCATAGAAGATACTACCTTTTAAAATATTTAATCTTTGGTGATCTTCAAATTGATTAGAATTAATATGTTGTGGTTGTAATCCAATATAAGGAGCAAAATCAAGAGAAGCACAACCTTGATGCGCATGATTATGAATAGTTAGTACACTAGCGGTTTCTTTAAAAAAAGAAGAAAAGGTACCGCCCCAACATTTTAAATAAAAAGCAGCGATTCCAGTATGCCAATCATGGGTATGTACAACGTCCGGTTTCCAATTTTGTAATAGAACAAAGTCAAGACCGGCTTTACTAAAAAAGGCAAACCGCGCCGGATTATCTGTATATTCACGATAACCGTCGTTATAAATAGGCGAGCGATTAAAAAAATCATTATATTCAATAAAGTAAAAAGATAAATTCTTTTGCTTCGCATATTCATGTACAACACATTTATGTTGGCAATTTCCCATATGCACAGTTAATAGGTACTTTTTTTGAAAAGATAGTTTTTGCTTTTCAATAGCAAGATGATACGGAAGTATAACCTTAAGAGAATTTTTTTTAGATAAATAGTAGCTCAGCGTTCCTACAACATCTCCAAGACCTCCTGTTTGTAAAAATGGCGTTGCTTCGGCTGCAAGGAAAAGTAGTTTCATATTTTCTTTTTATTTAAATAATCGGCGATTTGTTGTTCTATTGCCTTTGGGTTGATTTTGCGATATTTTTCTATAACCGCTTGTAATTGATAGCTTGCGTTTTGACGTAGTCGCAATTCTTTTGCCATAGATAAAATATGACTCGTAGTGTAAGTTTCTTGTTTTTCTTTTTTTACTTGGCTACGTTGTTTCTTTTTTAATAAACGTAATTTTTCTTCTTCAACAGACGGCGCTTGTAAATGAGAAGGAACGTATTTTGTTACAAAGTAGACTTCTAAATCTTGTATTAACTGCTTACGAAATCGCACTTGCAAAGCTTCTTTGTTTTCTTTATCTGTAAGAGGAAAAGAAAGATTATGCACGTCTCTTACTAAAGTTGCCCAGTCTGATTCTTCTTTATATTCATCAGCAAGAATATGGCAAAGCTCTTTATATTTTTTATATAATTCTTCCTTTTTTAAAGGCGTGCTAGGATCCGTATGGTTTCGTATTTTCCAAAGTTTTGTTAAAACTAAGCTAATAGACTTAATAGTAGATTGCATAAGAGCAGATAAAATACTTGATAAGTATATATAAATAAAGTATGATTTATCATATAAATATATGAGTAATTATGCAAGTATAATATGATTTGAGATACTTACGTTTTTACTTTTCGGTTCACTTTATGGAGAGGTCTTTTGGACGATTCGATGCGTCAATTTGTTAAGCAATTTAATTTATTTTTAGAAAAACAAGGGGAAGATAACCCCGAACTTAAATATACACCGGAATACACTATATTGCAGAATGCAGAGCGTTTTCTTTCTATGTCGGCAAGAGATGTGATTGTGCCTCGTACACAAATGGTCACCTTAGAAAAAAACAAACTTGTTTCCGATATTATCCCTATCTTGAACGATACAAACTATACAAAAATACCTATATATGAAGAAAAGATAGATAATATTATTGGTATTTTAGAGATAAAAAAGCTTATGCAAAGCTTTCCACAAGCTTTAACACAGCCAGTATATCAGTTTATTAAAGAAGCTTTTTTTGTTTCTTTTAGCCACCCTGTAATAGACTTATTCTTTTCTTTTTTACAAAGTGAAACTAATATTGCTATTGTAGTTGATGAACACGGTGGCGTAGACGGCATGATTACTATGCAAGATTTAGTTGCCGTTTTTGCCGGACGTAAAGGGCATAATGGAGATTTTCAAGATAATGCATGGTATGAAGTGCAACCGACCGGTTTATATATGGACGCGCAATATTCATTAGAACACTTTAATAAACTATATAATCTTAATTTATCTGAAGAAGGAGTGGAAACTATTGGCGGGTATATTTCTCATATACTTGGTTATATTCCTAAACCGGCGAAAGAGCTTACAATTGAAGGTGTCAATATTGTTATAAAAAAGGCGAATGATCGTAGTATTGAATATATTCTTGCGCCTAAAGTATAGTTTACTTTGTTACTTGTTTTATGAAACAAACTTGGCAAGCTTTGGTTCTAGGAGGCGTCTGGGGGGCTTTATTTTCTCCTTTTTTGCTGGTTTCGTATACTGCCCTATGTTTATTCCTTTTTGTCCTTTATTATCAAAAACAAGATAGACAAAATTACTTTTCTTTGACGCAACTAGCTTTACTTCTTTTTGTGCGTCATCTTATTCAGTTTTTTTGGGTATTCCAGACGCTACGTAAGCAACTTACTTTTTGGCATGCTAGCGTTTGGTTTGTGCTATTTGCTGTTTTTTGTTCTTTTATATTTTGTTTGCTGTTTTGGATTTGGATTCAAATTACAAGACAAACGCGGCTATCTTGGAAAGCAACTTTGTTGACTCTTCCTTTTATTGCCTATATAGAAAGTTTTATTCTTTTTTACCTTCCGTCTCTTCATATTCCTTCTTTTACGTTAGCAGAACAACCTTTTGTTTTGCATTTGCCTTATATTCAATATCTTTATCCTATACTCGGTATAAACGTTATTAGTTTTATTGTTTTTTATTGTATAGTTAGTATTGTGTATTTTCCTAAAAGAACAGTTAGCTTTCTTGTAATTGTCTTTATGATCTGTATGAGTTTATCTTGGCGAGAAACACCAGTCCCTAAAAAAAGACTTTCTTTTTTAGCTATACGCAGTGTAAGTGCTGTGCAAGAAATAGATCATACTCATTTTTTACTAAATCAACTTAAAAAATACAATAGAAAGGATATTGATATTATTATTATGCCGGAAACGGCAGTTAGCGGCGTTATAGAAGATAAACGATTAATTGAACAATTTGCTTCTTTATTATATAAACGACAAACTTTAATTGTAGGAAGTAATAAAAGAATGATTTCACCAACGCAATATGAATATTATAATAGTGCGTATTTAGTGAAGAATAAGCCGTTTCGCTTTATAGTTAAAAATAAAGAATATCTTGTGCCTTTTGCCGAATATTTGCCACATTGGGGATCTTGGCTTGGTATGGCATTGCCAAGAAAACATAGTTATCTTGCTGGAAAAACTAAAATACTTCCTCTTGCTAAGTTATTAGTTGGGATTGCTATTTGTATGGATAGTTACGTTCCTTCTTGGTATGTACCGTATCAAGAAAAAGCAGATTTCTATATTACCATGCAAAGAGAGAGCGATTTTTCTAATTGGGGGAAAAAGAAGCTTTATGCAGCGGGCAAAGCTTATGCTTGGCAATCAGGCAAAACTGTATTACGTTGGGCTGGCGAAGGTAAGAGCGCTGTTTTTTCTTTTTCTCATCAACCTAGTTTATTACACAAATATAGCCAAGTTCATTGGGAAGGGGATTTAGTAATAATACCTACTATTGCCTATTATTATAGGTGGCGTTGGTTTTTTGCTTTGTGTGTATTACTGTGGCAAGGTATAGTACTCTTTAGGATTCTAAGAAGAAAGCTAGCTTAAATTTTTTATTAGCCAAAAAAGTATAGGATATACTATTGCCATAGTAATTATAAAAATATTTTTTTAAAATAAAGAAAGTTGATCTTGTTTTTCTTTTTTAGCTTGTAAAGGATTACTCCAATCTACTTGCAATTGCTGAATATTATGTTTTAAATCTTCATATAAGACGTATTCATTTTGTTTGCCAAAAAGGTATAAATCGCGTGTAACTGCAACGTCTTGCATACAATATTCAGTAATCATGTCTAGTTTTTTCTTATCACCTTCACAATATTCTTTCCACCATTGAAGGGCAAGTAAACCGTCTGCTGATTTTCCTACTTGTAACGTTGGGCGAGCAAGCGAATCTAATTTAAGACGTTTTTTCAGTTGATTACGAATAGCAACGAGTAAATCAAAGTTAGGCAATTCATCTTGAAAAAAGGTAAGTTGCTTTTTCCAGTCGCCGTCCTTTGCATAACCACTTAAGACAGTATAATCAAAAAATAGGTGATTATACCCAATAACAAGCGCTCCCGAAGTAAGGTGGTCAATCATTTCATGTACTTGATCTTCATAGTACGTGAAAAAGCTTTGTTTTGTATTATCCCATACACAGCCTACGGACATGCGCATTTGTTGCACATAGTCCCAGCCACCAACGTCTTGGGCGCCTCGTTGGGTTTCTAAATCAAAAACTAGAAAAGAATCCATAATTTTATTATAAATATTGTTATTATTGCTTAATATGGCGGAGATATATAGGAATCGCTTTTATTGTGAAAGTGCTTTATTCGTTACTTAATTCTTGTGCTCGTTCATATGCTTTTTGAAACGCCGTAAGGAAGCTTTGTTCTACGTTGTTTTCTTGTAAACTAGTTAAAGCTGCGTCTGTTGTTCCTTTTGCCGAAGTTACGTTTTGCCTTAACCTAGCGGCGTCTTGTTCGCTCTGATGTAAAAGGTTAGCACTACCAAATACAGTTTGCTTTGCTAAGGTGCCGGCTATTTCTTTAGGCAACCCAAGTTTTAGTGCTCCCTTTTCCAACATTTCGGCAAGATAAAAAATATAAGCAGGACCACTACCGGCAATAGCGGTAATGCTATTGACTTGATCTTCTGAATTTAGTTTTACACTTAACCCTAGCTCTTGAAAAATAGAGTCAACAAGTTGATATTCTTCTTGGTTAACTTGCTTGTTTCCATAAAAACCGGTTACCCCGTTTCCAAGCGAACAAGGTGTATTAGGCATAGCGCGAATAAGGGCTTTAGTAGGAAAAAAATCTTCTATAGTACGAAAGGAAATGCCTGCCATAATAGAAACAAGAAGTTTGAATTGCTTAGCATAGGGAACAAGCGAAGCTAAGATATCTTTTGCTTGTTGCGGTTTGACTGCTAGTAAAACAAGATCGTACGATTGTTGGAAAGCTACTTGTATATCGTTATAAAAAGGTACGTTTTGCTTTTGTAAAGCAAGTACTGTTTGCGTTTGTTGTAAGTCAAATAAAGACAATTGCCAATCTGTTGTATTACGAGCTAAAGCTTTAGCAATAGCCCCGCCCATATTACCACAACCGTATACTAGTATTCGTTTCATATAGTGTTTATATTAAAATTAAGAAATAGACGTATATTTATTTTCAAAGGCTTCCATAAAAGTAAGTAGCTTTTGGCATGCTTCTAGTGGCATTGCATTATATATAGAAGCACGGACTCCGCCGACAACGCGATGTCCTTTTAAAAAATAAAGACCGTTTTGTTCTGCTTCACGTATAAACAGCGTATCTTTTTCTTGATCGCCTGTTGTAAATACGACGTTCATTGTGGATCGATTAGAAGACGGGATAGTATTTTGATAAAAATTAGTTTGATCTATATATTGATACAATAATTGTGCTTTTTTTGTGTTATATTTAGCTACTTCTTCAAGCCCGCCTCTTTCTTGTAACCACTGTAAAACTAGGTTAAATACATATATGGCAAACGTGTTAATCGTATTCGGCATAGATTGTTGTTCATCATAAATAGAATAATTTAGTAGTTTTGGTATAGTACGTTTTGTTTTCTGTAATAAATCTTTACGACATAGTACAAGTGTTAACCCAGCCGGTCCAAGATTTTTTTGCATACTAGCAAACAAAATACCAACAGATTGCATATTTAAAGGTTGGCTTAGTATATCCGAAGTCGCGTCTACAACTAACGGTGTTGTTTGAGTTGCGGGGAAACTTGCCCACTTTGTGCCAAAGATCGTGTTGTTACTAGTAATATAAACGTATTCACTATTTTCAATATCACTTGCATTATAAGACGGCATTGTTTTGTATTTTGTCTTAGCATTGGCTTGCCCTATGACGTTAATAGTTCCGTATTTACTGGCTTCTTGGTTTGCTACTTTTGCAAAGTATCCTGTTTCGTAATAGGTGGCAATGGATTCTTGAGTCGGTAATAAATTCAATGGAATAGCAGAGAATTGCATTTGTGCGCCACCGGGCATATATAAAATAGAATAGTTATCCGGCAAGTTAGTGATAGTTCGAAATAAATGATTTGTTTCTTCTAGTAAGTCTATAAAGACAGAAGAGCGGTGACTAATTTCAATAATAGAAAAGCCGGTATTTTTATAATTTAATAAAGATTGTTGTACCTTTTGCATGACTTCAACAGGCAACATAGCCGGTCCGGCAGAAAAATTATATTTTGTTTCCATAGTAAAATAAGATTGAAAAAATTAAGGTAATTTTTGGCTTACAAGCATTTGATAAAATTTTTCTATACCATGATTTTCCGGTTTAGGAATATGGTATTTTGTGATATTTGTTAGCACAGACGAAGGTTCTTCAATATAGAGTCCAACGCCGGCTTCACGTATCATTTCTAAATCGTTTTCTGCATTGCCAACGGCAATAACATCATCATGAGAAAGGTTACTTTTTTGTAATAGCTTAGTTAAAGCGTTTCCTTTAGACGTATGTTTTTCTGAGACTTCTAAGAAATCTTGCCCTGAATCATAGCAACGAATTATAGAGTTTAAATTTGGATTGGATTCCCATTGGTTGCGAAGTTTGTTTCGCATTTGCTTATCGCCGCTTAACGCTATTTTTAACGGAGCTTGCTTTAATTCGTTTGCCTGTTGCATACGTCCAAGAAAACGATCGCCATGTAAGGCAAGACCTTCCTCTGGTATGGGTGCCATTGTGGCTATATAATATTGATTATGCGGCATGAATATATGCGTATCTAAACTAGTTTGCAATGAGTCTTGCATAATACGTTGCGCTATATCAAGCGGGACGGAAGAAAGAATTTCTTCTTGGTGCGTTTTTAAATCGTGGATAATGGTTCCGTTGCCTAATATAAGTTTTTCTGAATCAGCAATGCCTAGTGCTTTTACATACGGTTCTACACTTTCAAAATAACGTCCTGTTGCAAGAGAAACGCGGTAACCTAGCTTTTGTATGTTGTGCATAGCTTGGATAGTATCTTTTCTTAAAATATAATCGTCTGGAAGTAAAGTTCCGTCTACATCAAAGATAATTAACTTATATGAATGCATAGGTTTTTTTAGTAAGATTATGTATTTTGAGTATATACGGATAAAAAATCATTTTTAAAAGTAGCAAATCGTTTTTCTATAATAGCTTGCCGTATATTAGTTACTAATGATTTCATAAAGTATAAATTATGATAACTATTCAATTGTGCTGATAAGATTTCATTCGCCATGTAAAGATGACGTAAATAAGCACGAGAATAATTTGTACAAACAGGGCAATCACAATGGGGATCTAATGGGGAATCATCTAGCTTGTATTTTGCTTGTTTAATGCTAATTTTGCCGATAGACGTTAGTAAGCTTCCGTTTCTTGCGTTCCTTGTTGGTAAAACGCAATCTAGCATATCAATGCCGTTTTCTATAGCACAAATTAGATCAACAGGATCGCCAACTCCCATTAAGTAACGCGGTTTATTTTCCGGTAATAAATCGGCAGTGTGTCTTGTTACGGTTTGCATAATATCTTTTTCTTCACCTACACTTAAGCCACCAATAGCAAAACCGTCAAAATCCATTTGTGTTAATTCTTTTGCTGATTGACTACGTAAGGCAAGGTTATCTGCTCCTTGTACAATACCAAAAAGCGCATTTTTACTTTTTCGTGCTTGTAAACAACGTTCTGCCCAAAGGGTTGTCCTTTTAACTGCCTGTATAATAGCTTCCGTCGTACTTGGAATGCCAACGCATTCGTCTAGTACCATCATAATATTAGAATTTAAATTTTCTTGGATAGCAATTGCTTTTTCTGGTGTTAAGAAAATAGGTTTGCCGTCTAAGTGGCTTTGGAAGGTTACGCCTTCATCTGTAATTTTACGTAATTTTGTTAAAGAAAAAACTTGAAAGCCCCCGCTATCTGTTAAAATAGCATTAGACCAATTCATAAATTTATGTAATCCTCCTAGTTGATGAATAACGTCATCACCGGGGCGTAAATGTAAATGATACGTGTTGCCTAGTATTAATTTATATCCTATGTTAGTTAAATCGTTTACAGTTAATGCTTTAACTGTTGCATTAGTGCCAACAGGCATAAAAATTGGCGTCGGAATGCGTATACCGTTAAGATCTAATATACCGGCGCGAGCGCGTTCGTCTTTTGTTTCTAAATTAAAGGATAACATAATTAGGCTAAAGTACGTTCAAAGGTTTTTACTATATCTAGGAAAGCTTCTTGTATAGGCGTTTTTTCTTCTAAAATAAACGGCGTGCCTGAATCGCCACCTTCACGGATAGCAAGGGCAAGGGGAATTTTTCCAAGAAGAGGTACTTTTTGATATTTACTTTCTTTTTCAACGCCTTTTTCGCCAAAAATTGCCGTTTCTTCTTGACAATGAGGGCAAATAAAAGAGCTCATGTTTTCAATCATACCTAGTATAGGAATATCTGTTTTTTGAAACATAGCAATTGCTTTTTTAGCGTCTAAAAGTGCAATATCTTGTGGAGTAGAAACAATAATACTTCCTGTTGGTTTTGTTAGTTGTGCTAGTGAGATTTGCACGTCCCCGGTACCTGGCGGCAGGTCAATAATCATGTAGTCCCCACCAGGCCATATAGTATCGCGTAAAATTTGCTCTAAGATTTGATGCACCATAGGACCGCGTAAAATAGCGGTTTCCCGTTCGTTAAGCAAATTTCCAATAGACATGAATTCGATGTTATAGCTAGTTAACGGTTGAATCTGATCTCCAATAAAGGTTGCTTGTTCTTTGCTTTGTCCCAACATAGCGGGAATAGAAGGACCAAAAATATCGGCGTCTAGTAAAGAAACTTTCTTGTTGTTTGCTTGTAATGCTAAAGCTAAATTAGTTGCTACCGTTGATTTACCTACGCCTCCTTTGCCACTTGCTACTAAAATAACGTTAGTATAGTTTTTTAAATAACTTGGTGCTTCTTCGCTTGCTTTTTGTATTAAAGGCGAGTCAAAGATAACTTCATCAATTTCATTTAAAGCGGTTAAGCCGTCTTTAATCTGTTGTTTGATTTCTTCTAGAAACGGTTCTAGGTCTTTTGCTTCTTGTAATTGTACTCTTGCTGTTGTTCCGTTTAACGTAAACTTTTCTATTATGTCCGTATCTAAAAGGCTAGTTTGTGTTTCTGGGAAATTGATTTCTCCCAAAGTAGCATAAATCTTTTGCTCTAGTTGTTCCATGATTTTTATGTAAATAGTGGTAATATAAATATACTTATTAATAGCGGATTACACTAAAAAAAGCAATGATAATACTTATTTTATATTGGAAGAATTGGCAAGGTTATGTATAATTATAGTCAATTAACAGCTTTAATTACAGAAATACGAAAAATAATATTATGTCTTTATATAATAAAGTGCAAGAACTTGCTGCAAAAGAAGAATGGCTTGCTAGCGTGGCAATGATAGACCAAATACTTGCCGATTCAAAACAAATGGAAACCTCGCAAAGAGCTTTTTATTATTATCAACAAGGTTATTTTTATAATAAGGCTAACAAACATCATGCCGCTATACTTGCTTTATCGCGTGCTTTAGTATTATATGAAGAACTAGACGACTTGCAAAATAGCGTGCTTACTTTAGTATTTAAAGCTAAGTTGTGTTTGTCTTTACAAGAAACAGAAAAAGCTATTTTCTATCTAACCTGTGCGTATAGCTTGCTTGATAGGATCCCCGCTAATTTGAAGATATACGTTTGCGAGAACTTAGCTCTTGCTTGGGAAAAGATCGCTTGTTTTGCAAAAGCGCTTTACCATTGGCATGAATGTCTTACTTTTGACAATACGACCCCATCGCGATTTAGGGAGCAAGAACAAAGAATAAAACAAAAATTGTTTTTATAGTTCTAAGAACGTTTTATTTTTCATTTTAGTTTTACGTTTTTTCGCCGCTATATAAGTACAAAGAGATTACTTACTTTCTTACTTATAGAGAAAAATGGAAATAGCGCAAATTAAAGAAAATTTAACGACTGCCTTACTGTTAGCTAGTGCTTCTTCCCGTCCGCATAGTTTTGAACTAGATGAAATAGGTTTAGTTACAATTAAAAATAAAACGGCTTATATAGTTTTGCCAAACGGTACTACGAAAGCGGTTACAAAGCGGAAAATTGATTTATACGCACAAGCATTTTTAGAGCATAGAGAGACGATTAAAGAATCAATGCCAATTAGTACGTATTTACTTGCTGGACTCACTGTATAAGTTCTTTGCAAATCTTTTCTTAATAGAAAATGGATTTGTTTCTCTGCCCGCTATGTTTACATAGCGGGTAAAGTTTGTTTTAAAAAAGCAAGAATCTTTTTTTGATATATTGGATTTTTGAAAGCTTGAATATGATCTATTCCGGTTGCTTGTATAAACGTCTTTGGTTGTTTTGCAAGTTCAAAAATCTTTTGCCCTCTTGCAAATGGAATAACGCTATCTTTAGTTCCATGAATAATTAATAAGGGAATAGGGCTAATTTTTTCAAATAAATCTTTTGGCGAATACTCGTTAGAAATGAGTAAGTAGGTAAGCGGTTGCAGCGCCCAAGTAAACCAATGTTTCGCTAAAACGTCGTTAGCTGCTTGTCTATAGGTTACAAAACCACTATCTAAGATTACGGCGCCAATAGCTTTTTTATCTTTAATCTGCGGCAGAGAGGCTGTTATAATCGCACTTCCCAGACTTTGCCCAACAAGTACTAACGGTGTTGTTGTATTTTTCTTTGCCCAGTGATAGGCGGCAATACTATCAGCTATTAAAGCCGTGCGAGACGGCGTCCCTTCAGACCCACCATACCCGCTATAATCAAATAAAAATACATTATATCCGTGTTTTAATGTCCATACAAATAAGGGGAAAAAAGCAGAAATATTTTGTGCGTTTCCGTGATATACGACTAAAGTTGCTTTTGCCTTTGTTTTTATCGTGGTTTTGAAAAACCAGCCGTATAATTTATGATTTTTATAGCCGTGAAAAGAAATTAATTTTTGTTGAAACCCAACAAGTCTTGGTTCAAGATATAAAAAACGGGAAGGTTGAAAAAATAAGGAATCACAAGATGATAGAATATAAAAAGAAAATAATAAAAAGAAAAGTTTATTTTTTTTTACTTGTTTTAGAAATAAAAGCCCCATCTTCCTATAAATTCTTGTTTTTTATTATATCTTGTGTAAGTAAATCGTACTTCTGAGAAAGAGGAAATAAACATAGCAACCCCTAAATCAATTTGATGATACGCTTTTTTATCACCTAAAAAATAGTACCCGTTTTGCGTATTAATTAAGAGACTCATATAGGTTGAGCGATATAAAGCTTGGAACTTAGCACCGGCGCCTATTTGATGACAGTATTTATATAAACAATTATAAGAGCCTCTGCCTTGTAATAAAGCTGCCCAAAGAATATTTCCAGTCATGTAACTATATCCCACAGCTCCTTGTGCTTGTGGTGCAAGTCTTTTTTTTGCAAGACTTATATCTGTTTGTAATTTTAGATTTAAATCCCATATTATAGAAGGAATGATTGTGTCATATGGTCTTAATTTAGAAGCGTCAACAATATTTAGTTTTTGTAAGCGTATAGCCGGTCTTGCTTTTGATTGTATTCTTAAGTAAGCACCGAAAAAGGTAAGTTGTGAAATTTTAGAGAAACCGGTAGGATCTTCTAAAAGATCATGAAAAGCAGGGCGATAAAATAGAGAAATAAAGTTTTCTTTATAACTATCCTTCCCGAAGCCTAATGAAATTTTTTGCGAATCATGTCCTATTGAAGGATCCGTACTATATTGAATTTGTTTTTCTTCCGGGAGAATCACGCCTAAAGATGCTCTTTTACGTTGTAACATACGTTTTTTAGGCAACACTTTCTGTTTTTGTTGCAACATATAAGCATCAATTTGTGCATCAAAAATGCGTGCTTTTGACGTTTTAGGTAATTGATTGAATTCTTGGCTTTCTCTTATGTTATTATCTTTAAATTGTTTATAGAACCAATCTTTTTCTGTACTATTCATGTAGTGTAGTTTATTACGTAATAAACTGTACCTTGAAGGTTTATAGGTTACTATTGCTTCAGGAAAATTTTTCAAGATAATTCTAGTTGCTTCTTTTGGAGTACGCCATAGCCCTTTATTTGCATGTAAATGCCAATTTTCGTTAGCTGTGTCTAGTATCATTAAAATAGCACTAGCACAATTGCGAGAGGTAAAATAGTAATCAGACGTGCTGGTTCGTACTTCCCAAATTGCCCAAAGCAAGCGTTGTAATTCTTCTTTGTTTAAGCGCAGTTCATATTCCCAAACGTCGCGCAAATCCATATCAGTGTATTCTTGGATAATTTTATAATACGGCATGATTTGAAACGCACCGTTATAGCCGCCAAATAATCCTTCAATAGCAAGTAAGAAAGGTAATTCCTTTGATTGATCTACTGCCGCGCTATAAGTGATAGCAAAATTAAGAAGTGTATTATGTGTATTTTTTGCATTAAATCGTAGTGAAATATGCCCGAACATACTGCCCGGTCGCGATACGTCATAGCCCGGGAAAATAATGGATACACTTTTAGGAGCAATAGCTTCTTCCCATTTGTGTAAAATATGGCAATCGTTTATAGGTAATTTTTTTGTATTAATATTAAGTTGTTTTGTTAACCAATGTAAACGAGCAGGAAAGCGACATTGTGCGTCTGCGGAAATATCATCTTTAAGGCGAATTTTTTTTGCTTCAGCAAAAAAAGCTTGGATTGTTGCTTCTAATTCAGCTTGCGGATTTATTTTTCCGTCTTTTGCTAGAAAAAAGCTTGGTGTTGTTATGTAGCTAGTAAAACCGCTTATCAAATTAGATTGGTAGCGTACTAATAAATGCCAATACGGATCATTCCATAGTTTTTTAGCACGTGCTTGTTGAATTAATTCTTGTGTATATTGTGGGTTTGTATTAGCGGCAATGCCTACGTTTGGTAGAAACGAAAAGCAAAGAAAGAAAAATAAAATTGACGGTATATAAAATTTATTTTTTTGTAACAACAATTTAGGACAAGGCAAGGACAAAGAGGGGTTATATTTCACTGGCTAAGGTGCGTAAAGTGCGATATTAAATTTGTAGTATAGTTGTGTTAAGTATAAAGAAAGCAATATTTGTAATAAAATCATTACAAGAGAAGAAATAAAAAAAAGAGCTACTTAATTAAAAATAGCTCTTATTGTAATTTTAGAATAAATTACGAAGCTTTTACACAGCTTTGAGCAAGATTAGCATTGTTAGCAATTACTTTATGAGTATTAGCTAAAATAGCTTGTGCTGTTTTTGCGTTAGCAGTAAAAATTTCATTGTAATGAGCTTGTGTAGCTTTATTAAAAGCATTAATGCTAGCAGCACTACAACCAAGAACTTCACCGTAAGCAGCAAGAGTTTCGCCTTTACCTTGGCTCATTTGTTCTGAAAGAACTTCATTGTTTTGAGCTACGAATGTTGTTTCTTGTTTATCAACAGAAACAATACCACTCATACTAGCGCAACCAGAAGTTCCAAAAGTCATAGCAAATGATTGATTTATAGAGGTTCCGTTAAGAGTTGCAGATACTAGTTGTTGGATAAGACCGTGACTTCCAGAGAAAACAACATAACCAAGACCGCATCCAGCGTTTCCAGTGTCAGCGAATGCAGTGAAAGATAAAGTAATGCTTGCGCATAATAAAATCAATAATTTTTTCATAATTCCATAAATGAATAAGGTTAATAAATTAAGTTTAACTATCGCATAGGATTCTTATCTTTGTCAAGATGACAAAATATTAAATCGATTCTAATCTAGATAGAAAGTATTGTTATCCTTATTATTGCCAAGTAAAGTAGCAACTAATAAAACAGTTTGGAATAAGGCAAGGAAAAGAGTAGCCTTGACTATAGATTGTACGAGGTAAGAAACTAGATTGATTAGCAAGCGTAAAGCTAGAGGCAGTTAGCTTTTTAAAATAAGTTTGTCTCCATGTTGGCGATTTTTTTAATAAAGACAAATCGCTTAAGCTGGATAGCGCTTTAAAACAGCTTTCTTTCCAAGTGCAAAGTTGTATTAACTTTTCTGTTGTGTCTATAGTTCCCTGTTCTTCTAAATGGCAAACGCGGTTAGTTAAGTTGAAAGGAAGTTTTCTATTTTTTGATTCTATGTCGATTCCTATGGAAAGAATCGAGTCTGTTTTTTTAACAACCCAAGCAATAGCGTATTGATCGCTAAAACTAATAGATCCTAAAATAGAATCTTGCCACAATGGCGCGCCGTTCTCTTTTTTTAAGATCGGTTTTGCTTCTAACTGTAATGCTTGTATGGCGTAACGTGCTGCTAAACGTCCTGTGATAAATCTAGCTTTTCTTTTTTCTGCTGTAATAGTATTTGCATATATTTGTTCTTCTTTAAAAAGTAAGTTTACTTTATTAGTAAAAGGTATTATTGCAAGGTAACTTGCCTCGTTTTGAAAAAAAGGGAAAGGGAACGGAAATAAGAAAGTTTGTTTTATCATAGACAATACGCTTTAATTATCATTACAATTATATTATATGTGTATTAAAATAACCTATACTACTTTTTCTTAAAGGAGCGCAAATATTATGGTTAAAAAACTTATTACTTCAGCTTTACCTTACGTTAATAACGAACCGCATCTAGGGAATATTATCGGTTCTGTGTTGTCTGCTGACGTATACGCTCGGTTTTGTCGTTTACAAAAATATGAAACGCTATATATATGCGGTAATGATGAATATGGAACCGCAACGGAAACAAAAGCGTTAGCTGCTAATATGACTCCAAAAGAAATTTGTGATCATTTTCATAGCGTACATAAATCAGTATATCAGTTATTTAATATTAGTTTTGATTTTTTTGGAAGAACTACTTCACCAATACATACGGAAATAGTGCAATCATTCTTTAAAAGCTTAGATAAGCAAGGAATGATCTTTGAACAAGAAACACAGCAAATGTATTGTAATGTAGATTCTATGTATTTAGCTGATCGATACGTTTTAGGAACTTGCCCCCATTGTGGTTATGATGCGGCAAGAGGCGATCAATGCGATCAATGTAGTAAATTACTAACGCCGTTAGAGTTAAAAGAACCGCTTTGTTCTATTTGTCAGAATCCCCCGGTTAAAAAACAAACAAAACATTTATATCTTGATTTGCCTAAACTGCAAGAACAATTACGCAGTTTACTTGCAAAAGGAGAAACAACAAGTAAATGGAGTGCTAACGCCGTTAAAACAACGCAAGGCTGGTTAGATCATAAACTAAAACCAAGACCAATAACGCGTGACTTAAAATGGGGTGTTCCCGTTCCAAAAGAAGGGTATGAAAATAAAGTTTTTTACGTTTGGTTTGACGCTGTGCTTGGTTATATTTCTATGACAAAAGAATACCTGCCGGATCATTGGAAAGATTGGTGGCAACCGAAGGAAACAACGCAATTATATCAATTTATGGCGAAAGATAATATTCCGTTTCATACAATTATTTTTCCGGCTATTCAAATGGCTAGTAAAGAAAATTGGACTACTTTGCATCATATTAATTCAACTGAATATTTGAATTATGAAAATCAAAAGTTTTCTAAGTCGCAAGGACGGGGTATTTTTGGAACAGACGTTAAAAATATAGGCTTGCCAATAGATTTATGGCGTTTTTATTTGCTTTTTAATCGCCCTGAAAAAAGTGATAGTCAATTTTATTGGGAAACGTTTGTAGAAGATATTAATTCTAATTTTATTGATAATATAGGTAACTTGCTAAATCGTATTTTAGTTTTCTTTAAAAAGTATTTTGCACAAGAAGCATTAGCTTTTTCTTTTTCCCAAGAGCAACAAGATTTTCTTAATGAAGTAAAAGAAGACACGAAACAGGTAGTGAACTTATTTGAAGAAGTGCGTTTGCGAGAAGCTCTCCAAGCTATTTTAGCTTTAGGACGTAAAGGAAACGGTTTCTTTCAAGAGCAAAAGCCATGGGAACAAATTAAACAAGACGTTTCTTTAGCTAAAGCAACAGTAATGACCTTAGCTAGCGCTTTATATAATATAGGTATTTTACTTGCTCCTTATATGCCGGAAACAAGCGAGTCTATACTTGCTTTTTTTAATAAAAAAGAAGTTAGTTTTGCTGATTTGAACCAATGGGATACATTATATAATACTACTTGGGAAGAACCGCAGATTTTATATCCTAAATTAGATAAAAAGACAATTCTTAGTTATAAAGATAAATTTGACGGCGAGAAAGAAACAGAGCAAGGCAATGCTTGGGAAGAAGTAGAAATTCGTGTTGGTGAAATTAAAGAGATAACAAGGCATCCTAATGCAGATAAACTTTTTGTTGAAAAAATTGATCTAGGCGAACAAGAAATGCGTACTGTTGTCTCCGGATTAGTAGACTTTTATACAGCAGAAGAATTAATTGGTAAACGAGTACTTGTTGTTGCTAATCTTGCGCCGGCGATGCTTCGTAAAGTGAAATCAGAAGGTATGTTGTTAACCGCAGAAAAAGGCGACGTAGTGGAAGTATTAGAACCTAATGCGCCTATTGGTAGCTTGTTAACTTTAGAAGGGGAAAGCGACAAGAACGACGCGAGTAAACAAATTACAATAGATCGATTTTGTGAAATACCGTTTGCTATTAAGGATTTTAAGCTAACAATGGATACGCAAGTTTGTCATATAGAAGGACAAGCAGTTACAACGCAAACAGTGAAACAAGGTGAAGTGCGGTAAAGGTTACTTATTCTTTGGCTATCGTAAATAATTAGAAACGTAAACGCACGGCAAAGAGAGGGATCGGCGAAAGCGACTTCTGATGTAAAGAATGAAGTTGCCTTTGTGCCACTAATGTATTAGTAGTAGATTTAGGGAATAAAAAAGACATAGATTGCGGATCTGCCATATCGTCATATGAATCGTCCGGATTGCTTTTTATAGGAATAATGGCATGCATTTGCATATAGACAATGCCTCCAATAGCCCCGATAACAGCACCGAGTCCAAATCCTTTGATTAGCTTACGGTTAAGCCCTGAATGTGGATTAAGTGGATCGAGTAACCAAATGGACGAACCGATAATAGCGCCGCCTAGCGAGCCAATAAGTGTACCATAAGTTACAACTTCAAAAAAAGGCGTTCCCGTATCTTGCGCATATAAACGCTGGCGAGTGCCAATTAATATGAAGCAAACTAAAAGTAAAAGAAAACAAGATTTGAAAATTTGTTGCATAAATCTACTATAAATGTGTTTAGACGCTTTTCTTATCATAACTATGATAAAGTGAAAAAGCAATATACGATAGGTTGCAATCTTATTTTTATATAAATATAAACGAGAGAATGGTATTTAGGTTATGCTGTTTGCTTGTATTTTTAAAATAAAAGTGCTATATTATAGCTACGATTCAGCTAATATAACATTATAAAAACAGACTATATTATGCAATTAAAAATAGTTAAAGGTACACGTGATTTTTTTGGAGAAAAACTGCTTCCTTTTCAATTTCTTGAAAAAAAAATGCATATGCTATTCCAAAAATACGGGTTTCAAGAAATACGCTTTCCTATATTAGAATATCAATCTTTATTTGCTAAGGCTATTGGCGAAGAAACGGATATAGTCGGTAAAGAAATGTATTCGTTTCCGGATTCTAACGACGATATGATCGTTTTAAGACCGGAAGGAACGGCGTCAGCAGTAAGATTAAGCATACAAAATGCCGTATTAAAGCAAAATAAAACCTTCCGTGCCTACTATACAGGTCCTATGTTCCGTAAGGAACGCCCGCAAAAAGGAAGATATCGTCAATTTTATCAAATCGGTGCCGAGTTCTTTGGCGAAGCCTCGCCTTATGCCGACGTAGAAGTAATTTCTATGTTGATAAATTATATAGAAGAAATTGGCTTGCCTGATATTACTTTAGAAGTAAATTCTATAGGTTGCGGAGAGTGTCGCCCTGCTTATCAAAAAAAATTACAAGCTTTTTTTACAGATAAACAAGATTTGCTTTGCGAAGATTGCCAAAGACGATTAACAACAAATCCATTACGCCTTTTAGATTGTAAAAAGGAAAGTTGTCGTGCTCTGAGTGCGGAGGCGCCTAAGACTTATGAAAACCTTTGCCAAGCTTGTTTTGAGCATTTTGATGCCGTTCAAGCCGGTTTACAGGCGCAAGGTATTCAATACGAATTAAAAGCAACTTTAGTACGAGGTTTAGACTATTATAGCCGTACTGTGTTTGAAGTAACGTCAAATAATCTAGGATCGCAAAGTGCCGTTGGCGGTGGCGGTCGTTTTGATTATCTTTTTTCCGTATATGGTGAGAAAGAAACGCCTGCCGTTGGTTTTGCTTTAGGTATGGATAGACTAGCTTTGCTTTTAGATAGTCAAGAAGGCACGCCTATAGATTTATTTTTTATTAACGATGATCAACTTGCTAACTTGCAATTAATTAAGCAAGCAAGAAATAGCGGATTTAGCGCGCTAAGTTCCTTTGAAGGTAATTCTATTAAAAGTCAAATGAGGCAAGCAAATAAAGTAAAAGCACGTTTTGTTATTATTCAAGGAGAAAGGGAAACGCAAGAACAAACTTTGTCTATTAAAAATATGGAAACAGGCGAACAAACGCAAATTGCTGTTACTGCGTTTGCAGAATGGTTAGAGCAATGGAAACAATAAAAGCTTTTTTACAAGGTAAACAGTTTATTGTTTTAAGTAGTGACTATAAAACTACGCCAGTTTCACAAAGAGAAACGATTGCTGTTAACGACAGCGATATAAGTTCGCTTAGCACGTATCTTCGTAATACTTGCGAGCTAGATGAAGTTTTAATTCTTTCAACTTGTAATCGTATAGAAATATACTTTATTGTTACAGTGCAAAAAGATATAGCTAATAAAGTTATACAAGCTTTTTTTACCTATAAAAATTTGCCATTACAAAACTTGTTTATTGTCAAACAAGATGAACAGGCTTTATCTCATTTATTATGTGTAAGTGCCGGTTTAGAGTCTATGATACTTGGTGAAACACAAATTACAGGACAATTAAAAAATGCGTTTAATCTAGCGAATAAAGCAAAAGTAGTTGGTTTTGTCTTACATAAAGCATTCCAACTTGCTTTAGTAACGGCAAAGAAAATCCGAACAAACACAAATATTTCTCGTTTTGCCGTGTCTGTTTCTTTTGCGGCAGTTGAATTAGCTCAAAAGATTTTTAGCGATCTTGCTAAACAAAAAGTATTATTAATTGGTGCCGGTGAGGTTGCTGAATTAGCGGCGTTACATTTGCAAAAGGCCGGTTGCCAGCGTTTAATGGTAACAAATAGAACCTTGGCTAGTGCCGTTACGTTAGCTGAAAAATTTAACGGGATTGTTTTACCATATGCCACGTTAGAAAAAAATATTGAAGAAGCTGATATTATTATTGCTTCAACAGGCGCGGATAAAGCTATTATTACGGCGGATATGCTAGAACCTTGTATGCCTAGAAGAAAGTATAGACCGCTATTTTTAATTGATATTAGTGTGCCACGTAATATAGAAAATGCTTGTCATCATATAGAAGACGTTTATTTATATGATATAGACGATTTACAAACAGTAGTAGACGGTAATCTAGATTTACGTCGCCAAGCGGCGCAAGAAGCTGATTTATTTGTACAAGAATCGGTGGAAGCATGGAAAAAATGGACACGCTCTTTGTCTGCTTTGCCTGTGTTAAAAGCATTTCGTACGCAAGTTAAAGACACGGCAAATGAAGAATTAAAACATGCTTTAAAACAACTTTCTCATTTAAGCCCTGAAGATAAACAGGTTGTTACAACTATGTTGACTCGTAGTGTGAATAAAATTTTACATTCGCCAAGTGTGAAATTAAAAGAGTATGCCAGTAATCGCGAAGCATTAGAAGAAAAATGGCAAGCTGTTGATTTGCTTTGTGATTTATTTTCCTTGTCTTTGCCGGAAGAGAAAAAAGAACAAGCAAAAAATACAAGAGAAGGGGAAGTTTCTCCCCCATTAAGGTTACTTCCATGAAACAAGAAATTAGATTAGCAACAAGAGAAAGTGCCTTAGCTTTAGCACAAACAACAAAAGTAGCGCAGGAATTAGAAGTTTTATTTCCTTCTAGCTATATTAGTATTCATAAAATGAAAACAAAAGGCGATAAAATTCTAGACGTTGCTTTATCCAAGATCGGCGGGAAAGGTCTTTTTACTAAAGAATTAGAAGTTGCCTTATGTGAAAACAGGGCGGATATTGCAGTACATTCTTTGAAAGACGTGCCTGTAGCCTTGCCTAGTGGATTGGCGTTAACCGGATATATGACAAGGGAAAATGCAAGTGATGCTTTTGTTTCAAATAAATATAAACGTATCGCTGATTTGCCAAAAAATGCGGTAGTAGGGACGAGCTCTTTACGTAGGCAAGTTTTATTGCAACAAGTTAACCCAAATATAGAAATTCGTGAATTAAGAGGGAACGTTCAAACAAGACTTGCCAAATTAGATAGCGGTGCTTATGATGCAATTATACTTGCGTCTGCTGGGCTGCATAGGCTAGGTTTGCAAGATCGTATTGCCGGCTATTTGCCAATCGAAACTTGGATTCCTGCTGTGGGACAAGGTATTGTTGCTTTAGAAACGTATGAGTCCAATCCCTTAGCTCAAGAAATAGCAAAAAAACTAACAACAACGGAATCGTATGTAAGTGCTATAGCAGAGCGCGCCTTTTTAGCAACTTTACAAGGTGGTTGCCAAGTCCCTTTAGGTTGTCATTGTGTCGTGCAAGGCAATAGTTTAACATTATACGGATTTATTGGTTCATTACAATATAAGCAAGCTTTGTATACTACACAAAAAGGAACGCGTGACGAAGGACAGGATCTTGGTATAGCGGCGGCACAACATTTGTTAGAACAAGGCGGAGCTGCTTTTTTAAAAGAAGTAGGGATTGATATATAACTTGTTCTTTTGTCTATGTCCCTTGCAAATCAAACTTTTATTTTAACAATAGAAAATAAGGGTATCTCTCAGCTAGCAAAACAATTAAAGCAAGAAAAAGCTAATTGTCATATGGTTCCGCTACGTGTCTTTTCACCGCCTTTGTCATGGGAAGTTTTTGATCAACAAGCAAAACAAGCCGCTAGTTTTTCATACCTTGTGTTTACGTCGCCTCGTGCGGTTCAAGCTACGTTACGGCGATATATAGCTTTATCTTTGCCTTTACATCAATTGCCACCTATTGCGGCTGTTGGTGAAAAAACAGCGGCTTGCTTGCTTGCCTATAATTTGAAAGCTAGTTTAATAGGCTCGCCCGCATCGGCGCAAGGTTTGTTGCAACAATTCCCCTTGGTTTTTCATAAAAAAGAAAAAATATGGTTTCCTTGTGGTAATTTAGTCTCTCCTTTACTAAGTTCTGTTTTAGAAGAAAGAAAAGCGGTTGTTTCTTCTTGTATAGTATATTGTAATAAGGCAAATTTAGATAATAAAGATAGATTTGTTGCTTTATGTAAAACAGCAAACTGGATTGTTGTAACTGCCCCGTCAGTTGTGGAAACTTGTTTTTCTTTTTTTGCCGGCAATTTTGATTTATATAATCATATTTCGTTTGCCGCTATTGGTAAAACAACAGCAAAGGCATTAGAACAAAAAGGGATACGTGCTAAAGTGATAGCTACCCCGCAAACTTATGAAGGTTTATATTTAACACTGAAAGCATATAGTCATGGCGCAGCATAAAATAATTACTTCTCAATGGATACAAAACCTACCTAAAGTAGAACTCCACGTTCATTTAGAAGGCAGTATTACAAAAGAAAAAGCCTTGCAAATTTGGCAAAGGCAAGATAAGCAAGTTACTACTTCTTTTATAGATAAATTATATAGTTTTAATGATTTTAACGGCTTCTTGCAAGCTTTAATTCAAACAATGAGACTATTACAAGTAGAAGATTTTTATGATATTACGTGCCAGTTTCTAGCGCAAGCAGCAGAGCATAATATTGTATATAGTGAAGTGTTTTTTACTCCTTTTTTGTGTAGTATTCGCGATGATTTGCCATTAGCCGCTGTCTTAGAGGCTATAGAGCAAGGGGTAAAGAAAATGAAGCAAGAAAAGAACGTAGACATGCGATTAATTTTTGATGCGCCTCGTAATTGTGGTATAGAAGCCGTAACGGAAACAGTGCGACAAGCGGCGAATACGACAAGCGGGCTTGTTATCGGTGTTGGTTTAGGTGGTGATGAAGCTAATTTCCCGGCAAAAGATTTTATTCAACCATTTGCTTATGCTAAATCGCTCGGCTTAGCGCGTATCATTCATGCAGGCGAAACGGCACCGGTGGAATCCATAGCAGATGCAGTTTATCTTTTACATGCGAATCGTATTGGACATGCTTTAGGGCTTTCTCAACATGATGAACTACAAGATTATATTAAACAAAATGAAATAACGTTAGATTTATGTTTAACTAGTAATAAACGTACAAATCTAATTGAAAACATAACAGATCATCCGGTTAAAGAATATAGTCAACAAGGTTTGCCTATTACTATTAATACAGATGATCCCGGTTTCTTTCAAACTAACTTGTCAAATGAGCTTAGTATATTAGTCAATCAATTTCATTATACCCCAAACCAAGTAAAAGCACTTATTGCCAATGCTGTTAACGCGTCTTATATGCCGATAGAGGAAAAAAGAAATGTATTTGCAAAATTAGCAAAGTACTAGTTTTTTTCTTTTGGATAGCTCGTTTGTTTGTCATTCCAAGCACGAAGTATAAACGATTCGTTTGTTTCATCTATAATATTATTAGGTGCTAAGGTAACTTTGCCCTCCGGTGGTTCTACCACAAAATGAGGGATTCCAATTCCACTTGTATTTTTTTTCAATGATTGAATAAGTTCTATGCCTTGTTTTAATGGCGTTCTAAAATGCTTTGTTCCTTGTATTAAGTCGCATTGATATAAAGCGTACGGGCGAATTCCACTAGATAAAAGCGCTTGTATTAATGTATGTAACTCAGTATGGGTATTATTAATCTGGTTTAGTAAGACCGTTTGTGAAAATAAACCTATACCGGCTTGGCGTAATAGTTTAGCGGCTTTTTGAAAAGCCGGAGTAATCTCATTAGTATGAATAACATGTATATGTATCCAAAGCGGTTTATTTATCTTTGCTAAAATAGAGCCGAGTTTTTCTGTAATACGATAAGGTAAAACAATAGGCGTTCTTGTATGTATGCGAATATAGCGTATATGTTCTATTTTTTCTATTTCTTGTAAAATAGAAAGTAACAGCGTATCCGGCAAGAACAAAGGATCGCCACCGCTAAGAATGACTTCTTCTATTTCTGTATGATCTTGGATATAAGCTAAGGCGGTTGCTTGTTTCTCTTTTGTAATAATTGTATCTTTGCCACTAAAACGCGCTCTTGTACAATACCTACAATATACGGGGCATTGATTGGTTAACAAAAATAAAACACGATTCGGATATTTATGTACAATTGCCGTGTCTTTTGTATGTACTTCTTCAGAAAGTGGATCAGTAAAAGTATAGCTATCTTTTTGTAATTCTTGCTTTGTTGGAATGAAAATAGGTTGTAAGTTTATATTATCAGCATAGGTTAACGCTAGGTAATACGGAGTTACTGCAAAAGGGAGTCTTTGTTCTAGTTCGTTTATATTTTGCTTATTTGGTAAAGATATAAACGGCTCTATATCCGTTAGTTTTGTGAAACGATTTTGCATTTGCCACAATGGATTAATCCATTGTTGTTCTGTAATGGAAGGGAAAAACTTTTTAATAAACTTACGTTCAAACTCAGCTAAGCTAGTAAGATACATATAATAACGTAAAAATTAATTAAAACGAATTCGTGGATCCACTGTGGCAAGGCATAGATCAGATAGTAAATTGCCAAAAAGAAATAGAAAGCTAGAAAAAAGTAATGAACCAAGTACCACAGGATAATCACGTTCTGTTACAGCTTGGTAGCCTAGTAAGCCTAGCCCATTAATATTAAATACGGTTTCAATAAGATAAGACCCGGTAAAAACAAGACTAATATTATGACCAAAAGTAGCGGCCAAAGGAATGAGAGAGTTTCGTAAAGCATGAACGTAGATAATCCGTCTTTTAGGCAGCCCTTTCGCAAAGGCAGTACGTATATAATTAGTATGGAGGTTATCTAGGAGCGAGTTTTTCATTAATAAGGTCATAGCAGCAAACGAACCGACAGTATAACAGATTAAAGGTAAAATAGAATGATGTAAGATATCTATAATTTTACCTATGGTGCTGAGGCTATCAAATTCATCGCTAGTAAAACCGTTAATAGGAATAGAAGGCATATATTGACTTACAAAAGAAAGGAGTAGCAAGCCAAGTAAGAATGCTGGGATAGCGTAACCACTAAAGATTAGCATAGAAGAGAACGAGTCTATCCATGTATTGTGTTTTAATGCTTTGTAGATTCCTAAAGGAATAGCAATAAAGTAAGCTAGTAACGTAGTTATAATACCGTAGAATAAAGATACAGGTAAACGACCACGTATAATTTTCCAAACTGATTCGTTATATCTATAAGATGTGCCAAAGTCAAATTGTACGACTTTGCCTAGCCACTGTATATAAGCTACTAGTATGGGTTTATCTAAACCGTAGAATTTTTTTAAATTTTGTAATTCTTCTTCAGAAAGCCCTTCTTGCGCTGTCGATTGTTGGCTTGTCGATGATTGTGAAGAAAACTGCATTTCCATTAAAGTTTGCTCAATTGGACCGCCAGGCACAAACCTTGTAATAAAAAAGGTCAAAAAAGTAATGCCAATGAGAGTCGGAATGAGCAAAAACAAACGGCGAAAAATATATTGCTTCATAGGTTAACAACACAATAAGATATTAACCTAGATTTTGATTAGCAAAATCCCAGTTAATAAGTTTATCCAAAAAGTTATTAATATAATCAACACGAAGATTTTTATAATCTAAGTAATATGCATGTTCCCAAACGTCAATTGTAAGTATTGGCGTTTTGTTTTCAGTAAGGGGAGTTGCCGCATTGGAGGTCTTTATAATTTCAAGCTTACCATTATTTAATACAAGCCATGCCCAACCGCTACCAAATTGAGTAGTTGCCGCTGCAACGAAAGCTTCACGGAATTTGTCAAAAGAACCAAAATCAGCATCAATTTTTTGTGCTATTTTTCCAGTTGGTTTTGCTGATGCTCCTTTGTCTGTTATCGAATTCCAATAGAAAGTATGATTAAAAACTTGTGCTGCATTGTTGAAAATGCCAACATGATCCGGATTAGTAGCCGCTTTTTTAATGACCTCTTCTAGAGACATAGTAGCGTATGGCGTACCTTCTGTTAGCTTGTTTAAGTTAGTAACGTACGTTTGATGATGTTTTCCGTAATGCACAGCTACAGTGTTACTAGATATAGTAGGCTCTAAAGCTGCTTCTTGGTATGGTAAAGGTGGAAGGGTAAAGCTCATATATTTCCTTTTGAAAAGTAGATAAATTAAAAATATATATCTAGTTTATAAAAAAAATATAATTTTTTCAAGCTTAAATAAAAAAATACATAATTCTTATTTACTCTCAATAGGATAAAAGTAAATAAGAATTACTACGATTATTACTTAACTTCGGCAGTAGCGCCTGCTTCAGCTAGTTTTTTAACAATCTCGTCAGCTTCAGCTTTACTGATGCCTTCTTTGACTTTACAATCAGCGCCGGCACTTTCAACTAAGTCTTTTGCTTCTTTTAGTCCAAGACTAGTAATAGCACGAACTTCTTTAATTACGTTGATTTTTTTATCACCACTAGCAGTTAAAACAACGTCAAATTCTGTTTTTTCTTCAGCAGCTTCAGCAGCACCGCCAGCAGCACCGCCAGCAACAGCTACTGTTGCCGCAGCAGCACTTACGCCAAATTTATCTTCTAATTCTTTTACTAGCTCAGAAAGCTCAAGTACAGACATACTTGAAATTGCTTCAATTAATTGATCTTTTGTGATTTCAGCCATGGGAAACTCCTATGTTATGTATTATATGGTTTATATATAGTTTTACTTTTTGCTCTCTACAACAGCTTGTAGTGTGCGAGCAAATTTGCTTGGAACTTCATTAATAGTTCGTACAAATTGAGTAATTGGTGAGTTAAGTAAGAATAGTAACTTAACAATCAATTCTTCTTTTGAAGGAAGGGCAGCTAAAGACGCAACTTCACTACTGGAAAGTACTTTCCCTGTTCCGTCTGTAACCAACATACCGTTAATAAGTTTAAGTTTTTCATTGTCTTTGGCGCCTTCAACAATCGTTTTTGCTGGAGAAATAGGATTCTCTTGGCTATATACAAGCGCTCTGTTTTCTTTAAAAGAAGAAATTAAATCTTCAAAAGGAGTTCCTTTTGCGGCAATGCGAGCTAACGTATTCTTAAGAACGCGAAACGAAGCTTGTTGTTCGTAAAGCTTTTTTCTTAAGTTAGTTAATTCTTCCACTGTCAAGCCACTGAAGTCGACTAAAACACCGGCAGCTGAAGATTGAAATATGCCTTTTAATTCTTCAATAAGAATTTCTTTTTCTTTTCGATTCATAATCTCACTCTAGTTTGATTAGGTGAATAAAAAATTATCAGAGAAAGAAGGTAAGCAAGATAGGTAGGTCTAAGAAGCACTACGTTATCTCGGCAGGAAATTAAGCGAAAAGCACCTGCTTTCTTCGATAACTAAGATAAATAATGTATTACTTAACGTAATGAATTTTCGTCAATTTTAATACCCGGTCCCATTGTGGAGGTTATATTAACACCACGGATATACGATCCTTTAGCAGATGCCGGCTTTAATTTAATTAAAGTATCATATAAGGCAACTAAATTTTCTTTTATTTTTTCCGGTTCAAACGATACTAAACCAATGCTAGCATGTACGTTTGCACTTTTATCAGTACGGAATTGGATTTGTCCTTTTTTAATTTCTGTAACTGTGTCGGCAATATTCATGGTTACAGTCCCTACTTTAGGGTTAGGCATTAAGCCCCTTGGTCCAAGAATACGTCCAATTTTACCAACAAGTCCCATTGCGTCAGGTGTAGCAATTACACGATCAAACTCAAGCCAACCGCCTTGTATTTTTTCAATCATACTATCGCCACCGGCAAAATCAGCACCTGCGTCAAGCGCTTCTTTTTCTTTTTCCCCGTTGGCAATAACTAAGATACGTACTTCTTTTCCCGTTCCATTTGGTAAAGAACAGCTAGATCGAATCATTTGATCTGTTTTTCTTGGATCAATACCAAGACGTATACAAACGTCTAATTTTTCAGCAAAACTAGATAAAGTAAATTTTTTAAGTAATTCAACTGCTTCTAAAATGTCGTATTTTTTAGTAGAGTCAATTTCACCTAACCACGCTTTACTGCGTTTACTTACATTTTTCATTATAATTCCTTGTAGTTAGCAGGTACGACTTAATAAATACAGCTTTCTTTTCCCTGCAAAATAAAAGAAAACAGTTTGCTTTAATTTAGCTAGGAACTTCAATTCCCATACTTTTTGCTGTTCCTTTAACAAGTTCCACAGCAGAAGTAATATCGTAACAATTAAGATCAGGCAATTTAATTTTAGCAATCTCTTCTAATTGTTCTTGCGTCACATTCCCTACTTTTTCCATATTAGGAGTAGAAGAACCTTTATCAATGCCAAGTGCTTTTTTAAGTAACACAGGAACAGGCGGTGTTTTTGTGATAAAAGAAAAAGACCGATCTGCGTATACAGTAATAACAACAGGAATAATCATTCCTTTTTGTGCTTCTGTTTTTGAGTTGAAACTTTTGCAAAACTCCATAATATTAACACCATGTTGACCTAAAGCCGGTCCAATAGGTGGTGATGGAGAAGCTGCGCCAGCGGCAATTTGTAGTTTAATATAGCCTGTAATTTTTTTTGCCATAATATCCTCTTAAATAATGCAAGGTAATGTTCTTTTATTCTATAGGTTTTACTTTGTCGAAGCTAAGTTCTAAAGGGGTTGGACGCCCAAATATATTTACAAGAACGCTTAGCTTGCTATGTTCTTTGTCAACATTGTCAATGGTGCCGTTAAATTCAGCAAAGGGACCTTCAATAACGATAATTTTATCACCAACTTGAAAAGTTGAATCTGCTTCTGTTTGTTTTATGCCGTTTTGGATTTGATCTAATATTTTATTAATTTCACTTTCCGGCACAAACACAGGATTTTCTTTTGTCCCGCCTATAAATCCGGAAACACGGTTAATTCCTCTTAATAAAGAAATTAAATCCGGAGAAATTATCATTTTAATAAAGATATAACCGGGATAATAGGTGACTTTACGTGTTTTATCGTTTTTCTTGCTTGTTACTTCTTCAGAAGGAATAAAAATTTCTTCAACAAAGGCGTCTTGTCCTTGTAGTTTTAATTCTTTTTCTATTAGAAGTTTGACTCTAGCTTCGTATCCTGCTGATGTTTGCAGAATATACCATTTTTTTTCAGAAGATTGCTCACTCATAAGTTAACCGCCGAAAATGGTCTGAACAATAGAAGCAAGACCGTAGTCAACAGCACCAAGTATAATGGCAATTAAACAAGAAAAATAAAGCACAACACCAGTATGCTTTTTAACGGCATTACGAGTTGGCCAAGTTACTTTTTTAAATTCGCTACGTACGTTAGATAGAAAAATTCTAGTATTATTAAACATGTAATTTCTTTTGTAAAAGTCAATAAATTCGGATAAATGGCAGGTCAGGAGGGATTCGAACCCCCAACACTCGGTTTTGGAGACCGATGCTCTACCGTTAGAGCTACTGACCTACTTTGCTTCTTTGTGCAAAGTATGCTTTCTATCACGATTACAGAATTTTTTAACTTCAAGTTTAGCTGGTTTAGTTTTTTTATTACGTGTTGTCGTGTAATTTTTTTCTTTGCATTCTGTGCATTGTAAATGTATAATGTCGCGCATAAAAATGACCTGTAGGTTAAATGGTAAACGCAATGACCGGATAGCAAATGGAGCCTGGAAGCAGGATTGAACTGCCGACCTCTTCCTTACCAAGGAAACGCTCTGCCACTGAGCTACCCAGGCGTATAATCCTGGTGGGGAGAGAAGGATTCGAACCTTCGAAGGCGTAGCCAACAGATTTACAGTCTGCCCCCTTTGGCCACTCGGGAATCTCCCCTTCATACCAAGTATTCTTTAAAATGATTTAAGCGGTAATCTGGTGCTGGCTAGAGGATTCGAACTCCTGACCTACTGATTACAAATCAGCCGCTCTACCAACTGAGCTAAGCCAGCATATTTATAAAATTTCTCATATTAATTTTATTTTGTCAAATGTTTTTTACTTTTTTATAAAATTACTTTTTTATTTGCTTAATTTTGCTTGCAAAACGCGCTTTTATTTTCGCTTTTTAGTAGGTGTATTATCTACGATATACGGTGATATTACTTTATATTGCGGCAAGGTAATTAAAAGTAATTTTGGATACTCTAATAATTAATATGATACGCCTTACTGTCTTTATGATATTCACTACTTCTTTTATATCATTTGCTATACTGACCATGTTTACCCTTTTTATTAATTATATTTTTTCTCATTTTATAACACATTTTTTATAAAGTATAATGCAAAGTATTTTAAATTTAAATTAATTTAGTTATTAATTTAGAATTAAACTAAATAAGTATATTGTGTATTTTTGAATTAATTTATGGTATAAAATATAGATATTTAAAAATATTAGTATTTATTTTAGGAAATCTATGGAAAAAACCTATGCCGGCTTTGTTGCTTTAATAGGACGCCCTAGCGTGGGGAAGTCAACACTGCTTAATTGTTTGATGAAGCAAAAACTAGCAATTACATCGTATAAACCGCAAACAACAAGAAACCAAATTCGAGCTGTGCTTACAGAAGAACAAAGACAGCTTATTTTACTTGATACGCCCGGATTACATACGCCAAGTACGGCATTACATGAACGTATTGTTGGTTATGCTAAAAAAGCGGCGTTAAGTGCCGATTTAGTTTGTTGGTTAATTACGCCGATTCGTGTTGATTCGCCTATTCCTATGGGAGATCAGCATATTCTTGAGTCTTTGAAAAATAAGTTTACCCAAATACCTTTATTTTTATTAATTAACAAAATAGACCAAGCAACAGATGAAGAGCTTTTATATACGGCTAAAGTATATAGTGAATTATATGCTGCGCAAGAAATCTTTTTTATTAGTGCCTTAAAAAGTAAAGGTACTGATAAAGTAAAAAAGTATATGCAAGAAGCCTTGCCGGAAAATGAATTTTTATTTCCTGAAGATAGGTATACTGACGTAAGCGAGAATAAGCTTATTGGTGAGTTAATACGTGAGCAGGTGATTCGTTGTACACATAAAGAAATACCTTATGGTGCGGCGGTGATGATTGACCAGATGAAAGAGGTGAATCAAGGTAGAAAGCTAGAAGTATACGCTACTATTTTTCTTTCTAAGGATAGCCATAAAGCTATTGTTATTGGGGCAAAAGGTAGCATGCTTAAAGAAATAGGCACAGCAGCACGCAAAAGTATTGCACGTGTTGTTGGTATGCCTGTTTATCTTGGTTTGCACGTTAAAATTAAACGTGATTGGGTAAATCGTGGTGGTGCTCTAGAAGAATTTGGCTATACAAGACAAGGATAAGTTCCCAGACTTGGGAATACTGAAATTAACATTGTATAAAAAATAGATTAGCTATGAGCGAAAGAATAACGGAACAAATAGTAAGAGATACGTTTTTGCCTTGTAAGGAGCAAGGTTTTATAGCTGAAAAAGAAACTTCGTCGTTTACTTCTAGGATATTATGCGGCGATGTGTTGGAAAAGCTTAATGACTTGAATAAACAAGAAAAATTTGATGTTATTATAATAGATCCGCCTTACAATATAGGTAAAGATTTTGGCAATAATAAAGATTTGATGGAGCTAGAATCCTATATTACATGGTCAAAAGAATGGCTTGATTTGTGCTTTGAAGTGTTGGCTGATAACGGATTAATTTATGTATATGGCTTCCCTGAAATATTAGCAAGAATAGCCGTTCGCTATCCTATAGATAAACAGCGTATATTGGTGTGGCATTATACGAATAAAACAACGCCTAGCTCTACTTTTTGGCAACGTTCATATGAGGCTATCCTTTGTCTATGGAATAAAGATCGTCCGTCTTTAGAAATTGATCAAATTAGAGAACCTTATACAGATAGTTATATGAAATGTGAAGGCAAGAAAAGGAGGCAAACGCAAGGACGGTTTGGAAACAAAACGACTACCTATAAAGTTAATAAAAACGGGGCATTACCGAGAGATGTTATTAAAATACCGGCGCTTGCTGGAGGGGCAGGTTATAAAGAGCGGTATTTTATGTGTAGAACTTGTAATAATAATCTATTTAGCAGTAAGAAAATCGCAGAGCATACAAATCACGATATTGTAAAACATCCAACACAAAAACCCATGAAATTGACAAAAAAACTTATACAATCAAGGATAAAAAGAAATAATGGGCGCGTTTTAATTCCTTTTGTTGGCAGTGGATCAGAGTGTGTAGTTGCAAAGGAATTAGGCATTGCGTATCTAGGTTTTGAGTTAAACCCGGAATATGTTGAATGTGCTAAAAAATGGTTAGAAATATGTACAGATTAATAGGTGTCATGTTACAAAATCTAGAAAAAACGTGGCAGAATTTCACAAATTATTTCAAGGTGGAAGATGCCAAGCTTGGCAGCTAGAGGAATTGATTAACAGCATAAAATACAAATTAAATCAGGAACGATAAAGAAAAATAATTTAATTCTTTCAGGGCATAGACTAGGGAGATTTAAAGGGAATCTTGCAAACATAACGGATTTTCTTAATGCTAATAGATACACGATAATTTCTGCCCCTTATAATGCAATTGAAAGTACATGTGGAAAAACGCATACATATCAAATATACTATATTGATAGTAGTATATTAAAAATAGAAGATTTTCATAATTGGAAAGAAGCAGGAAAAACGTATAGTTATACAAATGCAGATAACGTTACGTTTTCCTTAAGACCGTCTATGAGTTGGCAAATATGGTGGACTATAGATCTTTCTAATTTACGAGAAACAGATAAGACACGAGAAATTATTATTAATTAAATTGTTGCTATAAGTTAATTATTATATTTTTCAATTTTTTGACCATACAATAAACGATCTGGCATTTCTTTTGTATTTTATGATTTTGTAGCGCAGTTGCGATTACGTCGCTTAGTGCCTCTTTTATTTGTATGTGGGTTTATATTTCCTTTTGTTGAATAATTATCACATGTTGTATGATTAGGTGCGGTTCTACAGTAACTATGCACGTGCGTTCCATTCTTTCTTGTATAGCCTCTAACGTAAACTTCGCCGGAATTACACTGGCTATTAGATTTTTGTACGTGGGTTTTGGCATACGCACTATTAGCTAATAAGAAACTAGAAATTGACAAGAAATATATAAGTAATAAAATTTTTTTCATAATAAACACCTGTTAAAGTTAAATAAATACAGATAAATATTAATTAAATTAGTCTTATGTTAACAAGGAATAGTTAAAGTACAAATCAAGATAAGAACAAGACATTTTGCCGGTTTTATTATATAAGGAGATAATCCCTAAAATACTGCTTGACAAAAAACTAAGCATTTGCTAAAGTATATAGATATTGCGGGGTGGAGCAGTCTGGTAGCTCGTTGGGCTCATAACCCAAAGGTCGTTAGTTCAAATCTAGCCCCCGCGTCCAATCTCTTTTGCACACATGCAAACTACTCAAGAAAACCAAGAAATTTGCTATCATTGCGGTGATAGATGTCGTGTAAAAGATACGATATTTTCTAACGGCAAAGCGTTTTGCTGTCTTGGTTGTTCTCATGTTTTTGAAATCCTCTCTTCTTGTAATCTTGCCACCTACTACGATTTAGTAGAAAAAAACGCGGTCCCCGTAACTAGTGCATTTGATATGCAGATGTGGGAAGGTGTTAAAAATCCAACTGTAGCAAGGGAAGTCCTTAGTTTTTCAGACGGTACCGTTGCTAACGTTACCTTTCTTCTTCCACAAATACATTGCAGTGCTTGCGTCTGGCTTTTAGAAAATTTGCATTCTATTCATAGTGCTATATATAAAACGCAAGTGCATTTTGATAAGCAAGAAGCGTATATTACGTTTAATGAAAAGCAATTGTCTTTATATGAACTAGTTGTTTTACTAGCGAAGTTGGGGTATCCACCACAAAAAAAGCAGGAACAAAATCAAGAAGATAACAAAGAGCATAAACAACGTTTATATATGCGTATTGGGATTGCCGCTTTTTGTGCAAGTAATATTATGTTGTTACAACTCCCAATTTACTTTGACATACAGTTTATTCCTCCTGTTCTATTGCGATTTTTTGCTATAGTACGGCTTGCTTTATCTGTTCTCTTACTATTAGGAAGTTTTCAAGAATACATAGAATCAGCTTGGCAAGGCTTCAAGCAAAAGAAGTTGTCTATTGACGTGCCGATTGTTATTGGTGTGGCTGCTCTTTTTTTGCAAAGTATATATGAAATCTTAGGTCATGTTGGGGAAGGGTATTTAGATTCTATGGCAGGACTAATTTTTTTACTTCTTATTGGTCGCTTGTTTCAAGAGAAGACGTACCGTCAATTTTCTTTTTCTAGAGAGTATGAATCGTTTTTCCCGTTAAGTGCATTACTGCAAAAACAAAACGGTTATGAAAACGTACCTCTTAAAGACGTTGCTGTTAATGATACGCTTTATTTACGTTTTGCTGATATATTAACTTGTGATAGCATTCTTTCTTCTAATAGTGCTTATTTTGATTACTCTTTTGTTAGTGGTGAATCAAAAGCAATCCAATATAAAAAAGGGGATTATTTATATGCCGGTGGTAAGCTCCTTGATTCTAATGCGCTTGTTCAAGTCCGCAAGCCTTTTTCTGCCGGTTATTTAATTAATTTATGGCGTAATTATAAAGAAAAAGAATCAACTCAAACAAAACAATTTAGCCGTCTAGAAAGTTATATGAGTGCTATTTTTACGCCGCTTGTATTAATGTTAGCAAGTATAAACGGCGTTTATTGGCTTTGTCATGATCCGTCTAAAGCGTTATTTGCGTTTACTTCTATTTTAATTATAGCTTGTCCTTGTGCTTTTGCTTTATCTGTTCCTTTTACGACAGGAACGATTATGCGTATTTTAGCAAAGAATGATTTTTTTATTAAAAAAGCGGCGGTTTTAGAAAAATTAGCACAAGTAAATCATATTGTATGGGATAAAACCGGGACCTTAACCTATTTGAAAGCGTCGTATATTCCATTAACAAGAGAGCTAACTAGCCAAGAAAAAAGCATGATTAAATCAATGGCGTTATATTCTAATCATCCGGTATGTATTGCACTACGTTCACTGTGGGAAGATTCAAGCGCGCTTTTAGATCATATGGAAGAGGTAACAGGTAAAGGCGTAATTGGGTATTTAGGAAAAACGCAAATACAGCTAGGCGAAGCCAGTTGGGCGTCTCAATTTGTGAAAGTAAAACAAAAAGAAAACACACTAAATACACGAGCTATACTTGTTATAAACGAAGAACAAATTGGCAGTTTTATTTTAGAAGAAACATGGCGAGAACAAATAGACTCTACCTTGGAATCGCTTAAAGAAAAATACAGTATGTCTTTGCTTTCAGGTGATAAAAAGAGAGAAGAAATAACCAAGGTATTAGCACCTATTTTCCAAGAAGAAGCTACTTTATTTTCTCAAACGCCGGAAGACAAGCAAAAATATATTACTAAGCTAAATAAAACAAAGCAAACGCTTATGATTGGCGACGGCTTAAACGATACGTTTTCTTTACAATCAAGTTACGTTAGTATTGCCGTTTCTGATTCGCAAACACACTTTACGCCAACTAGTGATATTATTGTACAATCACAGAATCTAAAAAAATTAAAATACGCTTTACAATTAGCAAAAGATAGCATTAAAATAATAAAAACTAGTTTTGTTTATGCTTTAATCTATAATGGAATAGGCATGTATTTGGCTTTTCAAGGTTGGGTTACGCCTTTAGCTGCCGCCTTGTTTATGCCTATAAGTTCTATTAGCATAGTGTTATTTACTACAGGTAGTAGCTACCTATGTTCTTTTTTTTATAGAAAAAAATATAAATGCTAATTATTATGTTATTAGTTTGTGCAAGTGTGGTGCTTGCACTTTGTTTTTTATTTGCTTTTTTATGGTGCGTTCGTTCCGGACAGTTGGACGATATGCATACGCCTGCTATGCGTATTTTTTCAGATGGCACCATAGAAAAAAATACAAAGAATTCTCCTTAATCGGAATTATATTTTACGGTCAACTTAATGAATACACAAAATGAGTATATAGAAACGTTTGCGTACGATAATCGTATTGTTCGAAACTTTATGCTGGCAACTATTGTTTTTGCCATCGTCGGCATGTTAGCCGGACTTGTTATTGCTTTCCAGCTAGCTTACCCTCAATTAAATTTTGGTATCCCTTTTACTTCGTTCGGTCGTTTACGACCTGTCCACACAAATGCAATTATTTTTGCTTTTGTTGGGAACGGTATCTTTATGTCAATTTACTATTCTTTACCACGTTTATGTAAAACACCTATGTTTTCTCGACGTTTAGGAAGTATTCACTTTTGGGGATGGCAACTAATTATTTTACTTGCTGCCGTTACCTTGTTACTAGGATATACAACGGGAAAAGAATATGCTGAACTAGAATGGCCAATTGATATTTTAATTACGTTAGTTTGGGTTGTTTTTGGTCTTAATATGATCTTAACGATCATAAAAAGAAGAGAAAAGCACATGTACGTTGCTATTTGGTTCTATTTAGCTAGCTTTTTTGCCGTTGCTATTTTGCATATAGTGGAAAGTATAGAAATACCTGTTTCTTTAATGAAAAGTTATCCTGTATATGCCGGGGTGCAAGATGCGCTTGTGCAATGGTGGTACGGACATAATGCGGTTGCCTTTTTTCTTACAACGCCTTATCTTGGCGCTATGTATTATTTCTTGCCTAAAGCGGCGCAAAGACCGGTTTATTCTTATAGACTATCTATTATTCATTTTTGGGCTTTAATTTTCATTTATATTTGGGCTGGTCCGCATCATTTACTTAATACGGCGCTTCCTGATTGGTTACAATCGCTTGGCGTTGTTTTCTCTCTTATGCTTATAGCTCCTTCTTGGGGCGGTATGTTAAACGGTTTATTAACATTACGCGGCGCTTGGGACAAAGTACGAACCGATCCGGTTTTGAAATTCATGGTTGTTGCTGTTACCGCTTACGGTATGGCGACTTTTGAAGGTCCTATGATGTCAATTAAAAGTGTTAATGCTCTTTCTCATTACACTGATTGGACAATTGGACACGTTCACATTGGCGGTATGGGTTGGAATGGCTTTTTAACTTTTGGTATACTTTACTGGCTTGCGCCTCGTTTATATCAAACTAAGCTATATTCTAAAAAATTAGCTAATATTCACTTTTGGACGGCTACGCTAGGCATTCTTGTATATGCTATTTCTATGTATAGTTCCGGTGTGATTCAAGGTTTAATGTGGAAAGCATTTAATGTAGACGGTACGTTAACTTATCCTAATTTTCTTGAAACAGTACAACAAATTCACCCTCTATTAGTTTTTAGAGCTGTTGGCGGAAGTTTATATCTATTAGGAAGCTTAATCGGTATATATAACTTATTTGCTACTATGAAAGTAGGAAAACTTGCTATTGTAACAGAAGCAAGCGCTCCTTCTCAATCTACGTGGAAAAAACAAGCAACAGAGCAAGGTCACAGATTATTAGAAGGTCGTATTGGCGTGTTTAGCGTTTTAATTGTTGTTGCTTTAGTTATTGGCGGTGCTGTGGAAATTATTCCTATGTTTAGCGTAGCTTCTAATACGCCAACGATTGCTGCTGTTAAACCTTATACGCCTCTAGAGCTAGAAGGTCGCGATATATATATTCGTGAAGGTTGCAGTGTTTGTCATTCTCAAATGATTCGCCCTTTTAGATCAGAAACAGAAAGATACGGCGAATATTCAAAACCGGGAGAATTTGTATACGATCATCCTTTTGTATTTGGATCTAAACGTATTGGTCCGGATTTACAACGTATTGGTGGAAAATATCCGGACGGCTGGCATTACCAACATTTAGTAGCGCCTAATAGTACGTCGCCGGGATCTATTATGCCTCCTTACCCTTGGTTAGCATCGCATAAACTTGATAGTTCTTTAATTAAAGATAAACTCAAAATTATGCGAAACTTTGGCATTCCATATACAAATACGGATATAGATCAAGCTCCGCAAACATTACGCGAACAAGCGCAAGTGATTGCTGATTCTTTGCAAAAGGCGTCTATTACAAACGCACAACCGGATACGGAAATAGTAGCGCTTATTGCCTACTTGCAAAGACTAGGAAAGGATATTAAAAATCAAAAACAAACAAGGTAAAAGTCTATTTAATCTAATTGCCAATTTACAAAGGAATATATGAGTCAAGATACAGATAAATTATTACCACATGAATACGACGGGATTCAAGAATATGACAACAAGCTTCCAAAATGGTGGCTGTTATTATTTTATCTTACTATTGTTATAGCGATTGTTTACCTTGCTTATTTTGAAGTTTTGAAAGTAGGTTTAAACAGCCAAGAAGCTTATAATGTAGAAATGAAGCAAGCACAAACGCAAATAGCAAAGTATAAAGACAGTAAACACGTAACGACGTTAGCCAGCAAAAGCGAGCAAACAGACGTGCCGGTAGATAAAGAAGCAGCAGCGGCAAGAGGGGCAAAAACATTTCACTCTAATTGTTTTACATGCCATGCGGCTGATGGCGGCGGCGGTATTGGTCCTAATTTAACAGACAAATATTGGATTCATGGTGACGGTTCGTTTACCGCTATTCGAGATATTGTAGTTAAAGGTGTCATTGAAAAAGGAATGCCGCCTAAAGGTGGACTTTCTTTAAGTGAAGCACAAGTAGACGATCTTATATATTTTGTAAAATCACTACAAAACACAACGCCAAAACAGCCTAAAGCTGCAGAAGGCAATATAGTAGAATAACGCAATGTATACAGAAATACTATCTTCTATTCATAACATTACTATATACCCGATGATAGGGATATTTATATTTTTTATATTTTTTATATTCGTTGTTATTTGGGCGTATTTTAATCTCAGTAAAGACGAGGCGCAAAGAATCGCCTTGGCAGTCTGTGAAGAGGAACAGGAAGGCAAACGAGACGTATAAACGAATCTTTGTTTTACTAACTTAACTTATATTGATCAGTAACGTTCAATAAATTTCAATAAAAAGGAAGCAAATGATAATACAATCTAATCAAAAAAAAGCAATCATGGTTGCTATCGTTGCTAGTGTATTTATACTAGCTTTTGCCAACATGGGGATAGCTAAATCTAAGTTGACAAAAGGGACGTCTAAATCGGTTCCTAGTAAGACCGTAGCGAAAGCAACGCCAAAGTCTATTGCTAACGGTAAAAAAGTATATGGTAAAATTTGTATGACTTGCCATGCCATTGACGGTGGTGGAACTATTGGTCCTAATTTAACAGATAAATATTGGATTCATGGTAATGGAGATTTCAATTCTATTATGAACGTTATATTACACGGGGTCCCGGCTAAAGGCATGCTTCCTAAAGGTGGCTTACCTTTGAAACAACAAGATATTGTTGACCTTACACACTACGTACAGTCTTTACAAGGAACAAAGCCGGCAAAACCTAAAGCCGCAGAAGGTAAATTAATTAAATAAATTTCCTTATTTGAGAAGTAACGAAGAAATGGCATAGACACGCTACTTCTTTGTTACTTCTTCTTTTATTTTGTGACTATGACGACTAGTTTTAGAGATTCGTTAACTACAATGGATCAAACAGGTAAACGTGTTTGGCTTTACCCTAAAGCCGTGCGCGGTGCTATGATGCGAAAAAGAAAAGTTGTTGCTTTTCTTGCTCTTGCCTTTTTTGTTCTTGCGCCGTTTATTCGTATTCAAGGGCACCCTTTTTTCTTATTCCTTTTAGCTAAGCAAAGATTTTATATTTTTGGCAAAGTCTTTTGGCCGCACGATTTTTATATTCTCAGTATTTTACTGTTTTTTTGTATTGTTCTTGTTTTTGTGTTGACCGTTGCTTTTGGTCGTTTGTTTTGTGGTTGGATTTGTCCGCAAACTATTTTTTTAGAACATATCTTTCGCCCTATAGAACGCCTGATTGAAGGCACGCCAGCCCAGCAAAAGAAACTTAACGCTATGCCGTTTGGGTTTTATAAAGCAACAAAAAAAACGATTAAGTATATAGTATTTTTTCTTATTAGTTATGGTCTTGCTTTTTTATTATTACGCTTCTTTAATACGTGGGACACGCTTGTTGATGCCTTTTATAATTATACTGCGCATTTTGTCCTTTTAGGTTTTAATTTTGCTATTGCTCTTGTTTTATTTATTTTGTTTGTTCGCTTACGGGAGCAAGTTTGTACTTTAATTTGTCCTTATGGACGGATACAAGACGTATTGCTAGATGATAAATCATTGATTGTAAATTATGATTTTGTTCGTGGCGAACCACGAGGAAGGAAAAGCAAAAACGAAGAAGCAAAAGGAGATTGTGTTGATTGCCTTTCTTGCGTGCAAGTTTGCCCTACTGGTATAGATATTCGTAACGGAACGCAACTAGAGTGTATTAACTGCACTGCTTGCATTGATGCTTGTAATAAAATAATGTCTCGTTACGGTAAAGAGCCCGGTTTAATTCGACATGCCTCTAAAGAAGCGATTATTAACAAGACAAAAAGTTCTTTTATTACTGTTCGTAGCGTTGCTTATTTTACGGTAACTAGTCTTGTTTTAGTTGCTTTACTGTTCTTGTTACGTCAACAACCGGTGATTTCTTCTAGTATTGTGCGGACAAAAGGCAGTTTAGTATATGCACAGAAAAATGGAAATTATCGTAATATATATCAATACCATGTAATTAATAAAGCTAACCGTGTTATGTCCCTTACTTGGAAAGTGGAAAATATAAACGGGGCTACAGTGAAGCTAATCGGAAAAGAAAATATATTGGCAAAAGCAGAAGGCTTAACAGACGGTATTTTATTTATCGAATTACCAAAAGAAGTAATACGTAAAAAACAAGGCAATAATCATTATATTTCTGTATTAATCGGGATATATGAGCACAATACGAAATTGCAAACTTTAAAGACAACCTTTTTAGCACCTTAAGTTATGAATATAAAACAAGAAAAAAAATCTATACCTGTATGGGCATGGGGGATCGGTTTATTTTATACCTCGTTTGTTCTTGTTTTTGCAGGATTTGCTATATATAGTACTCATCTTGGATTTCAATTTGTTACGCCTGATTATTATAAAGATAGCGTGAACTATCAAAAGCATATTATGGCAAGACAGCGAGCGCAGAGCTTAGCAGAAAAACCGACTCTAATATATAATGCAAAAGAACAGAATATAACGTTAGAGATACCGGTTACTTTTACAAGTGGCAAATTGTTTTTTTATAGACCAAACGATCACAAGCAAGATAGGAGTCAAGTACTTTCAAATCAAGCGACGCAAGTCTTTTCTGTACAAGACTATAGTAAAGGCAAGTGGAAAATGCAACTAACATGGCAAACAAACGGGAAGTCGTATTACCAAGAAAAAGAATTGTATATTACAAACTAAAATTCATCACATTCTTTACAATGTATGAGTTTAGGGCACGCTGTTTTATGACATTGTGTTTGTATGTTTTGGCTAAGACGGAGTAGCCCTCTTTCCATATGTGCCGAACGCGATCCTTTAAATGCAAAAGCCGTATTTGCCGTGGCGAGTGCTGTTAGTTTTGTAAAGAGTGTTGCCAAGTCTTTAATATAGCTTACTTTTGTGTTAGTTAGCTTAGCTTGTAATATGGGATAAAGCCATTGCCCACTTTCCCCGGTTACAATTACTTCGTTTAACATGGCAAACGAACGGGAAGTCCTATTACCAAGAAAAAGAATTGTATATTACAAACTAAAATTCATCACATTCTTTACAATGTATGAGTTTAGGGCACGCTGTTTTATGGCATTGTGTTTGTATGTTTTGGCTAAGAAGGAGTAGCCCTCTTTCCATATGTGCCGAACGCGATCCTTTAAATGCAAAAGCCGTATTTGCTGTGGCGAGTGTTGTTAGTTTTGTAAAGAGTGTTGCTAAGTCTTTAATATAGCTTACTTTTGTGTTAGTTAGCTTAGCTTGTAATATGGGATAAAGCCATTGCCCACTTTCCCCGGTTACAATTACTTCGTCTATTCCTTGTGTAAACGATTCGGCAATAAACGGCGCTGAGTTGGTTAACTTCTCTTCTAGTTCGGCTAAATTACCAATAACATATACTTTTTTTTCATAATCTAAGTTAGCAAGGTGTTGTGCTGTTGCTAAAACAGATTCCGGATTGGCGTTGTAACATTCGTCTAGTAAAAACGTTTGGTTTATTCCTGTTAGGTAAGCACCGCGACCACGTAGTAAAGGCAAGGTTGTTAATCTTTGTTGCAATTTGTTTAGGTCTAATGATAATTGATCGCAGACACTTAAGCTTGCACAAATAAGAGAACCTATTACCGGGTTGAGTGAACGTATATTTGCTGTTAGTTTTGTTTTATTTGGAAAAGTAAAGCTTAACGTTTGCGTTTTATTTTGTTTATCTTGCTTTTCTATTTTCCATTGGTAGCCGCATTCGGTTGTATTGCCGAATTGTTGATATTTTGTATTACTTAATCGTTTTTGAATTTGCTCGTCATAAGGGACAAGTAAAGTGTCTGTTTCTTTAGCTTGTTCAAATAATTCTAGTTTAGCACTATAGGTATTTTCTAAAGAGCCAAATTTAGCAACATGAGCGTGTCCTACGTTCAAAACAATTCGTATTGATGCCGGAATCAATTTAGTTAGTAATGCCAGATCGCCTATGTGAGAAGCTCCCATTTCTAGCAGTGCCACTTCATGAGACGAGTCTAAGTTAAGCATAGTAACAGGGCAACCTATTTCATTATTAAAGTTTCCTTTTGTTGCTAGGCAACGTTTTTGATCGCTAAGTAAATGAACTAGCGTTTCTTTTACTGTTGTTTTGCCATTAGATCCGGTAATAGCAATAATAGGGATTGTTGTTTGCGTTGCTAAAAAGTGGCTGATTTGTTGCAGTGCGGCAAGCGCGTTTCCTACTTTCAAAATAGCTACGTTTTCCAAGTCGCCGTTAAAATCTTCGTCTATAACAAGTAATTTAACAGACGATCCGTTTAATTGAGAGAGAAAAGGCGTCACATTTTTAAAAGCAAAAAATATATCTTCCTTATCTAGTTTGCGCGTGTCAAAAGCAGCGCCTTGCAATTTTTCTTGTAAATTAGACGGTGTTTTTAGCCATGTTCCTTTAGTGACTTCGGCAATGGTTTCAAAAGATAAAATTTTACTCATAGTATGCTAAAAATAGAACTGTATTTATATTATTTTGCAAAAACTGTATTTTCCCAATCATGAAATTGTTTGAATGCATATAAGATCGTCTTTTTTTCTTGTGTTTGCGAAATTGTTTTATTACTCTTTAAAGTAATTGGATCCCACAATGCTAACGGCGTAATTTCAAGTTGATAACTTTTGTTAAACCAAAATAACGTTCTTTTTGTATAAGCAAAATTTGTATTTTTATGATCAAGCCACGAAATTTGCGCTGAAGGGATCTTAGGTCCGCCAACTAAAGTAAGAAAAGAAGGGAGAAATTGCCAGTGAGAAGTAATTCTTTTTGTTGCTAAATAGCCACTAATACAAAAAGAGCAACGAACAACAAACGGAACTTGTAAATCAGTTAACTTAGAAGGTGAGTTCGTTTGATTTCCTGCTGTTAATCCAATCAGACTATTATTAGCGTAGCCAAGCGTTTCCATTGAGATGATAATTTTCCCCCACGTTTTATCTAGACGTAAGTACTGTTGTTGTATATCTTTAGGTTGTTTTTTTTGATTGTAATAAGCTACTAAAAATAAAGATTTATTTTGTTTTTTGTGCTTTAAGATATGAATGATTTTTTCTGATAGTTGCTTATTTGCGCTCCAAGAGGATTGCGTGCTAGCAACTTGTATATATTTATTAATAGGTAAATCTTTGTGCAAAGCTAGCGAGCTAAGAATGCGTACGTCATAATTATTTTGTATTAACCAATCGCGTATAGGAAGCGAGCTAGAAGGCGAAATAAACGGAACGGAAAATAATAGGTCGTTAAGTGCCTGTTCGGAATCGTGGTTAGAAGTATAGTGATGTAAAAGGTGTTGCCAGTTGTTCGTTAGTTGTGTAACTAAAGGCATGTTTTGATTTGTAAGAGGGATAGACGCTTGATCGGCTATTAATAAAATAATATTCGGCGGATTTGTTGTTTTCATTACTGTGCCGGTTGAGCTTGTTAAAATGCGTTGCTCTGTATTAGGTAAGTAATTATATAACGCGTTTTGCTTAGCACAGGTATCGCTATTATTATGGCACGGAAAATGAAAAGGGCTTGTAATTAAAAAAGGAAGCCGCATTTTAGCTTGTAAAATAGCGGGGTTTTGTTGCGAAATAAACCACTCAAATAAAGAAAGGTGGATAATAAAAATAAGCGTGCAAGAACTAACGTAAAAAAGAATAGAAGATAATAAAACGCGTTGTAAATTAAAAGGAAGATTTTTTTTATAAATACCGGTATAGGCTTTGATAATAGCAAGCACGCCCCAAATAAGAATAACTAAAACAACGTAAAGAACCCAAAAGCCGGTTGAGAGTTGTAAGCTAAGCAGGTCTCGCCAATTCCAAAGGAAGTGCAGAGCATATACGTGCATTTGTATATGAAACATGGTAAAAAGCCGATATGCAATCATACCCCATAAAACGCATATAAAAATACTTAGATAGTATAATATAGCACTAAGCCACGACATGAGACTGTGATATATAATTAAAACAATAGCAAGCGCAAGAAAAAATAAAATAGCCGTATTCACAAGCGTAGTGAAAAGAATATAGATAGCTTGCAGTATAGACGCGTCACCTATGCTTAAAAAGTAATAGTAAAGGTTATATATTAAAAACAAAGAAAATGCGAATACAAGCCGCATGAAGACAGAATAAGAGTATTTTTTTTTAGCAATTGTATTTTTAGTGTTAAAAGTAACGGCAGACATAAACTAGGCGGTGTATAGAGTTAGATTTTTTTAAGTTTAAATAATTGTAACAGAGAAAGATTGCGTGTAATACATAAATAATTAATAACACTAAATCCTATGGACGGAATAAGTGATATAAAAAAGAGAAAACCATAATAGCTAGGTGGCTGTGTTTCATAAATACTATCACAATAAGAGCGAATCATAGTATAAATTAAGAAAAAGATCCATATAGAAGCAATAAGGAGTAATAACTTTTTGTTTTTGTTCTTTTCCATACGTGGATTTGTAATGCCAAGTAAAGAAGCGAAAATACCAAGAGATATTAACGCAAGAACAGTGGTAAGCCGCGCAAAAATAGTATAGACGTAAAGAAAGCGATTTTGCGGTTCTTGATTATGAATAATATACCTTGCCAGATCGTTTAAAGAGCTATATCTAGCGTCTGTATTCTTACTTGTCGTGTCAATTTCTAATAAAGGGATTTGGTATAGAAGGGAATCAAAACTAACTAGGTTAAGCGTTTTGAAGCGATCTAGTAATTGATATAGCGATCCTTTTTCTAGTGTAATAGCAAAGAGACGTTCTTTTTTATTAACCATAAGCGATCCTTGCTTTGCTTCTATAATAGGATTAGATAAAGGGTCGATCCAGTTTGCAATAATAAGATTTTGTAAAGAGTTGTCAGTTTTTCCTTTAACAAAAACCATATTTGTTTGAAAAACGTTATTAATTTTATTGTTTTCAAATTTAAGAGAAACTGAGCTAGTAATAAGCTTATTTTTTAATTGTGTTAATCCAACGTTAGCTTTAGGTGCAAGATAAAAATTTTGCAGGAATAAAAAAGTTCCGGTAACTAAAGAAAACAAGAAAGCCGCTTTAATAACAGTGATAATAGAAGCGCCGCTAGTTAACATAGAAATAATTTCACTATCGGAGGAAAGGCGACTTATGCCAAGATATATAGCAAGAGGACTACATAATAAAGTAATAGATCGCCAAACAGGAGGCAACATATAGGCAGTTGCAGTAAAGAGAATCCGCCACGGTGAATCAATAGCTTTTAAATTAGGCAAAAAACGGTAAATTTGTGTTAACGCTAAAAGAAGCGTGATCACCATAAAAGCTAAGAGAAAAGGGAAAATAAATTCTTTAAAAATATAGGCTATTAACATAGATTTTATATATAGCAATAAATACGTAGTAAAAAATTTTTAATTATATTAAGAGTTTAGTTTTCTTTTTCTTTCTAAACAAGCTTGTTGTTTTGCTTCTTTAAGGGTGTCGGCAAAAATAAAGCCTTGAAATTTGGAAGTTAAAATATAATATTCACGTAATCCTACTTTTTTAATAATCACTTCTTCAAATAAAGGTTTAAAACAAGTGGCGCGCCATATATTCGCTTTAATTTTACGCATAGGTTGATCGGCATATAGTGAAGAGCTATATACAAGAGCAAGGGATATGATTCCAATATAAAAAACTAAGTATTTTGTGCTAGAGAAGAATGCCATGTACAAATAGATTGAAAAATAAAGTCCGGCGTAATGCGATTAAGGCAAGCATAGGTGTCTGGATCTTTTAATTTACAAGGTATTTTACCATGATGACTACAAGGTCGGCAAGGTAAATTGGTGGAGAAAATACGACTAGAAGGTAAAAAGGGGCTGAACCCCATGTTTTTAGTAGGTCCAAAGATAGTAAAGCAAGGAGTCCCCACTGCTTCGGAACAATGAGTTATTGCCGAATCATTGCAAACAGTGAGTAATGCATTTTGCAAAAAAGCCGCTGTTTGCATAATACTTAATTTACCGGCAAGGTTAGTAGAAATAGCTTTTGTTTTTTCATGTATACGAAAGGTTGGCACATCGCTTTGCCCACCAACAAGATACGGTTGGTATCCGGCTTTTGCAAGCATGTGGATTAAGCTAACAAAATAATCTTCATGCCAACACTTAGGCATATGCGCTGCACCAGGCGCTAAAGCAATGATTGGTTTTGTTGTATTTACCATTAATTTATTAATTAAGTCTTGATCTTGCGAAGAAGGAAATAATTCAGTGTAGCTTGCTAAAAGTTTTTTTGATTTTAATAAAGCAAGGTAAGTTTCCCTTCTTGGCGGTATTTTGTTATCTGAAAACAGATGCCATTTAACTTGTGCCATACGAAGTAAAGAAAAGCGGTTTAGTTTTCTGATTTGTGGCACTGTGTTAAAAAGAGGAGCAAGCTTCCATGTAATTAAGTTAGATCGTAGCGAGTTATGTGCGTCTAGTACAAGGTCGTATTGATTCTTTTTTAATTGTTTAACAATTTGGGTAAAGCTAGTTTGACTTGCTTTTTCTAGTCTGTAAATGGTATTAATATAGGGACTATTTTCGTGTACTTGCCAGTGAGTGGATAAAGTAAGAAAATCAATTCTTGCTGAAGGATACATTCTTCTTGCTTCTCGAAATAAAGGAGATAGCAAGATAATATCACCAAGAGCGGAAAAACGTATAATTAATATTGATTGTATAGATTTTAACATGGCTATTTTTTTACGTAAAATTAAAACGCCCCCTAATAGAATTTTATTAGTACGCCCTGATGCGCTTGGCGACTTATTGCAAACTTTACCGGCAATAGAAGCGCTTAGCAAACAAATCCACGCCCATGTTGCGGTGTTAATTCATTCTAGGAACGTTTCCCTTTTAGAAGCAAATAGTGCCGTTAATCAAATTATTACTTGGGATTGCCCAGTTGCAAAAAACGAGATTATACAAGGTAAGTTTGACGTTGTATTAAGTTTTTACTCTTCTTTTCCTTTGCCGACAACTATTAAAAAAGCACTACGTACGATTCCAAAACGGATTGGCGCTATTAAAAACTTAGCTATGTTACGTCAGTGGAATTATCCGGTTTTACAAAGTCGTTCTATGAACTTAAAAAATGAAGCTTTGTATAATGCAGAATTACTTAATGCTTTTACCTTTATTTTTGATATTAGTATAAAGAAACCGCGTCTAATTTGGCAAGCAGGAGAACTTGAAAAACAAAAAGAAAAATTTCCTTTTTTAGAGAAAAAAGTATTTACAATTGTAATGCATTATAGATTTGCCGGATCTTCGCCAACATGGCTAAAACAACAATATGCCGATACAGTGTATAAACTTTTATTAGACGGGAATAGAGTTGTGCTTGTTGGTTTTTTAGAAGAAGAACAACAGTGGCATGCTGAACTTAAATTAAAATATGAAAAACATTTTCCTGAACAGATAGTAGATTTAACAAGTAAATTAAAGTTAAGAGAGCTTGCTTCGTTAATGCACTTTAGTCAGCTGTATATTGGTTCGTCTACTGGACCAACACACCTTGCCGCTAGTGTGGGTACGCCAATTATAGGGATATATTCGCCTTTACATGTTACAACAGAAATAAGATGGGCGCCGTATTTATATGAAGGAACTATTTTTAGCCCTACCGTTCCTTGTAAACCAAAATATAAGTGCGCCGGTGAAGCTTGTCCGTATTATTATTGTATGAAGTTAATTACCGCAGAACAGGTTAGACAAGCTGTGCAAAAGAGAAAGAAGGTTGGCTAGGTTATATTTTTTTAACTTTGATTGTGAAGCGGTTTTGCAAGGCAAGGCAGTTTTAACAAACAAAACGCCAAAAGATAGCTGGCACTTTTTAATTCATGCTTCTGTTTTGCTTTTACCTTTATGTACAAAAGAAGACTCGCTTATTGTTAAAACCAAGCCCGGCGCCTTTTGGTTAGATTATTGGCAAGCATTGCTTGGCGAGCTCCCATATATATGGGATAGTGATTCGCAAGCGGTTTCCTATACGCCGTTAAGTATTCTACGTTGTCAAAAGCAAATAGAAACAAAAGAAAAGCAATATATTCCTTGTTTGTGGGGGTGGGTTCCTAGTTTAATAGAAGCGCTAAGATATACGAAAATGCTAATACAAAAGGAAAACCTGCAAGCTCTTTATTCTAAGCTATACAGCAATGAATTAAGAAATCATTTTTTCCCGCCAGCTTTTCGGATTCCATCTAGGACCTTAACGTCCGATTTAAAAACAGAACAAATCCAAGCCGAAATAAAGCAGTTTGCCAAGGAACAACAAGGGTTTTTTGTTAAACATGCTTACGGTGTGTCAGGACGTTTTTTAGCAAAAGAAAAGGAGATTTTATTAAACCAGGACAAAATAGAGCGATATAGCACTTGGGCAAAGCAAAGTGGTATTTTGCTAGAAAAACAGCTACAAGGGAAGGATTGGAGCGTACAATTTACGATTACAGAAGAAGGGCAAATTATATACGAAGGATGTCTTGCAAATTATCTAGAGACAACCGCGTATAAAGGTTCTTTTATCGTGGAAAACATGCCTTCTTTTATAACAAAAATTGTCCCCTTTTTAAACAGGATACTAAAACGAATTAAAGAGCAAGGTTATATTGGCGCTATTGGGTTTGATTTATTGCTTACAGAGGAAAGAGCTTATTTAATTGAAATCAATCCACGTTACACAATGGGACGCCTAGCTTTAGCATGGCATGAGAAATTAAAAAAAACGATTTGTTTAGATAAGCAACAAGAAACGCAATTATTTTTACTTCATACGTTTACTTGTTCGCAAGAAATTACAAATGTGCATTTAAAGAAAATTATAAATACATTAGCAAGCAGAAATATTTTTCTTTTACATATGTTACAATATAAAAATAAATGCTTTTTAAGTATATGGATAGTTGGAAAAGAGCAAGAAGAAGTAGCAAATTGTTTAAGTGAAATAGAAAAAATAGTACGTTCTATTATATTGTAATTATTGATAAATAAAAGTTGACACAAGGGGAAACCTTGTAAGTATACGAGTTTGCGGAACGTTTGACATGAATAAATAATTAACATATAGTTTAAAAACGACTTTTATTCAAAATAGAATAAAAAGTATCTGAATTATCTTACTTACCAAATTATTATATATTAAAAATGGACTATAAAGCTTATTTTCACGTGGGTAATACTTCCGTATGGGATACCGTAGAATGGGAGATCCGAGACGCCACTATAAAAGATCATACCGGACAAGTCTTTTTCTCTTTAGAAGAAGTAGAAGTCCCCAAAAATTTCTCTCAACTTGCCACTGAAATTATAGCTTCAAAATATTTTAGAAGACGTGGCGTTCCCAATGATCGCGGTTGTGAATATAGTGCTAAACAAGTAATTTATCGTATAGCGCATACCCTTGCGAATGCCGGATATAAACAAGGGCACTTTACCACAATGGAATCAAAAGTAGCTTTTGAAAATGACTTAATATGGTTGCTTCTACATCAATACGGTGCTTTTAATAGTCCCGTATGGTTTAACGTTGGTTTATATGATGAATACAATGCTTATGGAACAGGTGCTAATTATGCCTATAATAAGCAATCTAACGATTATGAACTCGTTGGAAACCAATATGAAAGACCACAATCTAGCGCGTGCTTTATTCAAAGTATAGACGATAGTTTGCAAGGTATTTTTAATTTGTTGAAAAAAGAAGCTTCTTTATTTAAATATGGGAGTGGTACCGGTTCGAATATGAGTCGTTTACGTTCGGCGCAAGAAGAACTAACCGGCGGCGGTAAAAGCTCCGGCTTGCTAAGCTTTCTTAAAGTATTTGATAGTGCTGCCGGTGCTATTAAAAGTGGCGGGACAACAAGGCGCGCTGCTGTTATGCGTTGTTTGGATATAGATCATCCGGAAGTACTTGATTTTATTCAATGGAAAGAAAAGGAAGAAGAGAAAGTACGCGGGTTAATCTCTCTTGGTTATAGTAGCGATTTTGACGGCGAAGCATACGGAACAGTAAGCGGGCAAAATAGTAATAATTCTATTCGCTTAACAGATGAGTTTATGCACGCTGTATTACGAGATGAAGATTGGCATACAACGGCAAGAACAACAGGCGAAATAATAGACACATATAAAGCAAGGGAATTATTCAATGAAATTTGCGAAGCCGCTTGGAAATGTGCGGATCCAGGCGTACAATTTGATACGACTATTAATAGGTGGCATACTTGCTTAAATACAGATAGAATTTACGCGTCTAATCCTTGTTCTGAATATATGTTTTTAGATGATACCGCTTGTAATTTAGCTAGTATTAATTTAGCTCCTTTTTATGAAAGCGGTTCGTTTAACGTAGAAGCTTTTGATCAAGCTTGCCGTACGTTTTATTTAGCTCTAGAAATTATTGTTGATTTTGCGAGTTATCCAAGTAAACAAATTGCTAAAAATACGCATACCTATCGTACTGTTGGTTTAGGTTATGCTAATTTAGGTAGTTTGTTAATGTATCTTGGCGTGGCTTACGATAGTGAAGAAGGCAGAGCTATTAGCGGATTAATTACAGCCGTAATGACAGGGGCAGCTTATGAAATGAGTAGCGACGTTGCCGCTGAACTAGGTGCCTTTGAAGGGTATGCTGAAAATAAAAATATAATGCAACGTGTGATTAAACAACATGCCGACTCGCTAAGCTTACCTAGCTATGCTTATAGTAATAACGTAACTGAAATACTACGCAAACAAGCTACGCAAGTTTGGGAGAACGTGCTTGCGAAAGGGGCAGAGCAAGGCTTTAGAAATGCGCAAACAACAGTCTTAGCACCAACTGGAACGATTGGTCTTTTAATGGATTGTGCCACAACCGGCGTAGAACCGCCTTTCTCTTTAGTAATGTGGAAAAAACTTGTTGGCGGCGGCGTTATTCCTATGGTTAACCAAGCAACAGAAGAAGCATTGAAAAACTTAGGTTATGAGAAATCCCAAATCCAAGAGATTGCCGACTATATTCAAGAGAACTTGACGATTGAAGGATCTAGCGTAAAAGAAGAGCATTTGCCTTTATTTGATTGTGCCGTTGCCGGTGGAAGTGGCGTTCGTTTTATTGATCCAATGGGACATGTGAAAATGATGGCGGCAGTACAACCTTTCATTACCGGTGCTATTAGTAAAACAGTAAACCTGCCGTCTTATGCAACTGTGCAAGATGTGAGTGACGTTTTTATGGAATCATGGAAGCAAGGGGTAAAAGCAATAACAATATACCGTGATAGTTCTAAAGCATCGCAACCGCTTAACACTACGTTAGACGAGGACGAAACAGGAACCATACAAGAATCGCAAGAGCTTATTAATAGGTTAAAAAAAGAAAATGAAGAGCTCAAAGCCAAGCTTGCCACTGTAAGCATTAATGAAGATACAACAGATATCACAAGTGGCTTACAATGGGGGCAAGCTATGCCTCTAGCTTCGGAAAGAAGGGGTATTACATGGGAGTTTTCTGTTGGTGGAACAAAAGTATTTTTACGTACTGGTGAAGATAGTAACGGCAACTTACGTGAGATCTTTATTGATCTAGGTTACAAAGAAGGATCCACAACAAGAGCGTTAATGAATCAATTTGCTATTAGCGTTTCTTTTAGCTTACAACGTGGCGTTCCGTTAGCAACGTTAGTAGATAAATTTTCTTTTACTAAATTTGAACCGCATGGTATGGTTAGAGGACATGCTTACTTAAAAATGGCAACGTCTTTAGTTGATGCTATTTTTAGAATACTAGGGCATGCCTATCTTGGTCGCGTTGATTTTTTGCAAGTCCTTCCGGAAGAGGCAAGTACAAAATCAAATACAGAAGGTCAATTTAGAATAGAAAGCGTGGATTCGCCAAAAAAAACGGCGCCACAAAATAATATTATACATGCGCCTTGCGGTGAATGTGGCGGAATTGATTTTATGCGTACAGGCACTTGTGCCGTATGTCTAACTTGTGGAACAAGTCAAGGTTGTTCCTAAATTATTTAATATATTTTAATAGGGAGCTTTTTTATGTCCTCTTGGATTCAAAAAATACTTTCGACAGAAAAGAAAACAGCTGTGCCAGCTGGAGTTTGGGTTAAATGTACGTCTTGCGGAGAAACTTTATATAGCAAGGATTTAGAAACGAATAATAAGGTCTGCAATAATTGTGGGTATCATTTTCGTTTAAATACAAAAGAAAGAGTGCGTTTATTACTTGAAGAAGGATATAAAGAGTTATTTACTAATATAACAACTGCCGATCCGTTAAAGTTTCAAGATACAAAAAAATATAAAGATAGAATTAAGCAAACTGTCGCAAAAGCAGGTGTAAACGAATCAATTAGCGTGTTTAGCGGTCTTTTGCAACAGCATTTTGTTTGTCTTACTGTTTTTAATTTTAGCTTTATGGGCGGATCTATGGGCTCGGTTGCCGGTGAAAAAATTACACGTGCCATTGAATATTCTTTAGAACATAAATACCCGTTTATTCTTGTTAGTGCTTCCGGTGGGGCAAGAATGCAAGAAGGCACTTTGTCTTTAATGCAAATGGCGAAAACAAGCGCGGCATTAGCGAAATTAGCGAAAGCAAAACTTCCTTTTATTTCTGTTTTAACTGATCCGACAACTGGCGGCGTTTCAGCTAGTGTGGCTATGTTAGGCGATTTAATTATTGCCGAACCAAAAGCTTTAATTGGCTTTGCCGGTCCTCGTGTTATTCAACAGACTATAGGGCAAGCTTTACCGGAAGGGTTTCAGCGTTCTGAGTTCTTACAAGAAAAAGGAGCGATTGACGCAGTTATAGAGCGTAATCGTCTTAAATCCGAGATAGGTTTATATTTAGATTACCTTTTCCCAGCAACGCAAGTTAAGTTACCATTAAAGGCAAAAGCTTAGTTTAAATAGTTATTTAAATCTAAGATCGTGCCAAAGTTAGCAGGCGGGTAATAAAAATTTGAATCTAAGATCGTGCCAGATTAGAAGGCAAACAAGAAAAAGATTGAATCTAATATCGTGCCAAGTTGGTTATGTAACTTTGAAAAAACTTGAATCTAATATCGTGCCAAAGCTGGCAGGTAAGTAAGAAAAAGATTGAATCTAAGATCGTGCCAAGTTAGGAGCAAACAAGAAAAAAACTTGAAACTAATATCGTGCCAAAGTTAGTATATAACTTTAAAAAGATACTCATATTATGTACTCTTGCAAGAGCGAGAATATAAAGCCCTGTCTTAAAACAAAGTAATTATTTTATATAGATTGTCTTTTTCTTTTGCAAAATAAATCATTGAAAACAACAGGTTAATATAAATAGTTATTTGAATCTAAGATCGTGCCAAGTTTGCAAGAAGGTAATAAAAAAGATTGAATCTAAGATCGTGCCAAAGTGAGTAGCAAACAATAAAAAAGATTGAATCTAAGATCGTGCCAAGTTGGCAGGTAAGCAATAAAAATTTAAATCTAAGATTGTGCCAAATTGGTTATGTAACTTTGAAAAAGTGTTCATATTTTGTATTCTTTTAAGAAGATATATGCAAGAATACAAAGCCCTTCCCTTAAAACAAAGTAATTATTTTATATAGATTGTCTTTTTCTTTTGCAAAATAAGTTGTTAAAATCAAAAGCTTAATATAAATAGTTATTTGAATCTAAAATCGTGCCAAGTTAGTAGCTTACAATAAAAAAAATCTTGAATCTAATATTGTGCCAAGTTAGTAGCTTACAATAAAAAAAATCTTGAATCTAATATTGTGCCAAGTTAGCAGATAAGCAATAAAAAAGATTGAATCTAAGATCGTGCCAAGTTAGTAGCCTACAATAAAAAAGATTGAATCTAATACCGTGCCAAAGTTAGTATATAACTTTAAAAAGATACTCATATTATGTACTCTTGCAAGAGCAAGAATATAAAGTCCTGTCTTAAAGAAAAGTAATTACTTGATATAGATAGCTTTCTCCTATCAAGCAAGTTATTGCTATTACAGGAAAAAGCTTGTTTTGTGAAGGTTATTTATTCCAAGATTGAGCAAATTGAGCAAGCATTTTTACGCCAACGCCAGTTGCTCCGTTACTTGGATATATATCTTTATCTGGCACTTCAGCAGATGTTCCGGCAATATCAAGGTGTACCCAAGGGGTATCTTTAACGAACGCTTCTAAAAAAGTAGCTCCGCAAATACTAGATCCTTCTGCTGGAGTTCCCATATTTTTCAGATCGCCAACAGTTCCTTTAACGGCATCTCTGTAGCGTTTAGATAAAGGTAATTGCCAAATCGGTTCTTCTAGATTAGTACCAATTTTTTCAAGCTGTTCGTATAAATGTTGATCATTTGTCATAGCGCCGGTATGCTCTTTTCCAAGTGCAATAATACAAGCACCGGTTAAAGTTGCAATATCAATAATCGCGTCCGGTTGGAACGTAGCAATACCATAAGAAATACAATCTGCTAAAATTAAGCGCCCTTCTGCATCTGTGTTTAAAATTTCCACAGTTTTGCCGTCATAGGACGTAACAACGTCGCCAGGCTTGGTTGCACTTCCGCTAGGTAAATTCTCAGCTAATCCAATTAAAGCGATAATATTAATTTTAGGTTTTTTTTCGCTAATAATTTGCATAGCTCCTAATACAGCGGCTGCCCCGCACATATCTGTTTTCATTTCATGCATTTTAGCTGCCGGCTTTAAAGAGATACCGCCAGAATCAAAAGTAACGCCTTTGCCAACAAGAAGCAACGTAGGCGCATCTTTTTTATAAGAATAGCGTAACCCAACAACAACAGGATCTTCTACTGAGCCTTTGCCTACGGCATGAAGTAAATTAAGTCCTTCTTTTTTAATTTGATCTAGTGATAAACTGAAAAAGTTTAGTTGCTGATTTTTAGCTATCTCTTTAGCTTGTTTGTGAAATAAAGAAGGAGTTAGCAAATTAGCCGGCGTATTGCCAAGATTACGAGCAAGGTAAACGGCATTGGCATGAATTTGCGCTTGTTTAAGTGGCTCTGTGAAATGTTCCGTTGTAAGCTCACTATAGAGAAATAACGATTCTATTTTTTTATATTTTGGCTTAGATTGGAATGTATCATAGTAGTAATTACCAAGTAGGATACCTTCTATAATCGCTTCTATATTAACAACGATAACGTTATCTGTTGTTGCCGGGAGGCACAGCGATACGTCTGTGATGCTTTCTTTTAATAATAGTTTTCCAATACGACTTCCTAAAGCAAGAAAAGAAGGGCTTGTTTTAGTTAAACTAATAACGTATAAAGTTTGTCCTTCATTGCCATGAAAGGTATGAATCGTATCATCTGGTAAAGGCGTTAATTTAATATAGCTAGCGGCGCAAGTAAAAAGATAAGGATTATCTTCTTGCCATTTTTGCGAGACCAAAAGTTGCTTTTCTTCGTTTAAAAAAGCAATATGGTGCTTTACTTGGTTATTTGTATTGACTTGTATTTGCATAAAACTCCTAGAGCATATAGACGCAATAAGCGTATAAATAAATATTAGATTATTTTAATGCAAATAGGAAAAATAGGCAAGCTTGTCTATACAAAACGCAAAACTTATGCTGATACTTCTTTTTCTATATCCTTACTGTTTTTATTATCTGGCATAACGATAATTTGAGCGTTATCGTTTTCTAGCGAGATTTCGCGCATACAATTAACTAAAAGTAATTGTTTTGGGTCTTTAATATTACTTTCTAGTATGTCAAAAGCTTTATTTAAAGGCATATTATGTTGAATTAATAAAATTAGCTCTTTAGTAAGATCATGTAAAATACGTTCCATAAGTATAATATCAAAAAGTAATTAATATATTTTAGATTACAACTTATATACAATTACCATGCCATACTTTACGAACGAGAAGAAGTTAAGAAGGGTTAGACGAGGAATCTAGTTGCTTTTTATTTTGATTCCATAAGTTTATCATATAGGTTTTATGAGGTCGTGATTGACGTCAATGGCATTTTCTATGTTTAGTACGAGCTAATATAGGGGCGGTGTTTTTTTATGAGGTGGTACATTTGTCATCATATATACAGCAAAAAATTTTGCATTGATTGCAAATTGTTTTCTTGCAACAGTTGCTATATAAACGAGAAGAAATTAAGAAAGGTTAGACGAGGAATCTAGTTGCTTTTTATTTTGATTCCATAGGTTTATCATATCGGTTTTATGAGGTCGTGATTGACTCCAACGGCCTTTTCTATGTTTAGTACGAGCTAATATAGGAACGGTGTTTTTTTATGAGGTGGTACATTTGTCATGTCATATCGCGAATTTCCTATTGTGCTTTTTCACACATACGAACGGCAAGAAAATTTTGCATTGATTGCAAATTGTTTTCTTGAAACAGGTGTTATATAAACGAGAAGAAGTTAAGAAGGGTTAGGCAAGGAATCTAGTTGCTTTTTATTTTGATTCCATAAGTTTATCATATCGATTTTATGGGGGCGTGATTGACGCCAACTAGCTAATATAGGAACGGTGTTTTTTATGAGGTGGTACATTTGTCATGTCATATCGCGAATTTCCCATTGTGCTTTTTCACACATACGAACGGCAAGAAAATTTTGCATTGATTGCAAATTGTTTTCTTGAAACAGTTGCTATATAAACGAGAAGAAATTAAGAAGGGTTAGGCAAGGAATCTGGGTGCTTTTTATTTTGATTCCATAAGTTTATCATATCGGTTTTATGAGGTCGTGATTGACTCCAACGGCATTTTCTATGTTTAGTACTAGCTAATATAGGGTGGTGCCTTTGGTACATTTGTCATGTCATATCGCGAATTTCCTATTGTGCTCTTTCACACATACGAACGGCAAGAAAATTTTGCATTGATTGCAAATTGTTTTCTTGCAACAGTTGCTATATAAACGAGAAGAAGTCAAGAAGGGTTAGACAAGGAATCGGGTTGCTTTTTATTTTGATTCCATAAGTTTATCATATCGGTTTTATGAGGTCGTGATTGACTCCAACGGCATTTTCTATAGGCTTGCAGGTCTTCATCACAAAACGCATTTTGATTTTCCCAGCATTTAATACCTAGTTTAGTACGAGCTAATATAGGGTGGTGTTTTTTCATAAGGCGGTACATTTGCCATGCCATATCGCGAATTTCCCATTGTGCTCTTTCACACATACGAACGGCAAGAAAATTTTGCATTGATTGCAAATTCATAGCAAATTGTTCTCTTGAAACGGTCGCCATTGGCAAAGCAAAACGAGCGTCTTCTTGTTTAATACCGGCGTTAGTACATTTAGTATAAAAGTTAATACATGCTTGTTGTAGTTGCGTCCATTCTTCTAGAATAGCAGGATTTTCTTTAAACGATGGAGGCGTTACAAAAGCACCTATTCCTTTTGTAAAGTTAACATATCGTTGCGACATTTCTTCGCGTTCTACGCCGATATGGTGGCGATTAAATTGCGCTGTTGCCGCACGTGAAATCCCGTCTACAACAAAAATGAAATGGCTTTGCCGAAGTGGGCTACTATGTCCGGTTTGTAGCTTTTCCGCGATAAAGTCTTCCATTTGCTGTTCGCTAATATCTCCGTTATTAATTTGCTGCCAAAGTTCGCTTGCGCTGATTCGAGAGTAGCAAATACGAAAAGCGGAGTATATAATCGCAATAGGATTATTAGAAACGCCAAGTAATTCAACTTTTATATCTGTTTGTCCTGATTTCATTAGTCTTACGTTTACGACATCATTAAAAGAAATTGGGAATTTTGTTTTGCCGCATCGCTATGAATTATATCACTACTAAGGCTATGAAACGCCATGTTTAATATAGATTTAGCAGATAGCTCTGCCCACCATTTTTTGTGTTTTTGCGGTTCCCATAAAGTAACTTTTTCATTAGTTAAGTTAAGTTTATGTTTCATTGCTAAAACAACGCCGTGAAAATCTCTAATTTCATCAATTAAGCTGGCTTCTAAAGCTTGCCTTCCGGTGAAAATACGTCCGTCCGCTATTTTTCTTACTTGTTCTTTAGATAGCTTTTTTCTATTATTTGCAATAGCCGTAATGAATTGATCATACATATCGCTTATAACGGATTGAAGCAACGCTTTTTCTTCTGCTGTCATATCACGTGTTGGCGAGCCGATATCTTTCATAGCCCCTGATTTAATAACATTAGAGTCAATGCCTATTTTATCTAGTAATTTTTTATATTTGATTGTGTGCATAATCACGCCAATACTTCCGGTCACAGTGCTTTGATTGGCAAAAAGACGATCGCCTCCGACTGCACTATAATAGCCGCCGGACGCAGCAACACTTTCCATTGCTACGTATACCGGTTTTTTAGTTCGTTTAAGTGCGTTATATATTTTTTCTGATGCCGTTACGCCACCGCCTGGCGAGTTAATTCTAACAATAATGCCTTTTACATTATCTGCTTTATTAAATTTATCTAGCGTGTTTAATATTTTGGGAGTGGTTACGTCTGAAATAACGCCGTTAATATATAATACGCCAATTTTAGGATTTGATTTATGTAAAAGTTTACTAGAAGTTAAACTGCTAATCCATAGTAAAATCAAGAAAATGATAATAGCCGGTAAAACAGTATGTTTCTTTAAAAATGATTTTTTATTGTCTGTCATAATTAATGATTGTTGTTAGTTTATATAAAAGAATAACTCCAATATAGTATTCCAATGGATAGTAAAACAAAGCCTTTGATGCGCGTAAGTTTCCAATGTATACGCATAAAAATAAGCGTAACTGTAGTTACTCCCCACAAAAGCCATAATGTTGGTAGTAATGCCGGCGTTAATCCGGTTTTCATTTGAAACGTTGAAATAAAGCCAAATACGGCAAGCAAATTAAAAAGATTACTTCCTAATATCATGCCAAAAGCCATTTCATTTTGCTTTTTAAGGCTACAGACTAACATAGAAAATAATTCTGGAGCCGATGTGCCAAATGCGGTTATAGTTAAGCCAATAATCCAGTTTGATATACCGAAAGTATACGCTATATTTTTTACGCTGTAAATAAGCAAATAGGAACTTCCGATTAAACAAGAAAGCCCTAGTGTAAAATAAAAGACGTAGACAAATAAGCTTTTTGTTGGTTTTGTTTGCCATTCTTCCGGATCTAGGCTATTCAATATAGTTTGTTTACTTGTCTTAATAAGATAGTAAAGATAAATGATAAGAGAAGCAAGAAAGAACACGCCTTCAAAAAAGAAAGTATAAGTTGCTTCTTTTGTTGCAAAAGCAAAGGCAAGTAAAGTGGCAATGCCGGTCATGCTCCAAAGAAAAAGACCGTCGCGATATACGTATTCTTTTTTAACGCTAATAGGCAAGATTAAAGCGGCAATACCAAGTAAAAAAGAAGTATTAAAAATATTCGAGCCAAGGGAGTTGCTAAAAGCAAGATTGTGATGATGTTGCAAAGAAGCAAGCACACTTACAATGAATTCCGGCGTAGAAGTGCCAATAGCAACAAAAGTTAACCCAATTGTAATTTCAGGTAAATGAAAATATTGTGCCATTTTAGCAGCTCCATGAATGAACAAGGTAGAGCTATAGTAAAGAAGGATAATAGATAGCGCAAAAAGAAAAAATAAGAAAATAGAAAATAACATATAAAACTAGAATAGTTTAGTATTTTTTATAGTCTCAAAATCACGTAAAAGACTATTTGGCGGATATATTCCTTTAAGCACGCACATACAAGGAAATACTATAGAGCTGTGTCCAATTAAAGCAACAGGCGAAAGCACGCTATTACAACCGGATTCAAAACCTTCGCCAAGAATAGCTCCGACTTTATTAGGTAGTTTTATTTTAGACGTAGACGTAGATAAAAATAAAGGTGGGAATGCTTGTTTTTGTTTTTCTTCTAAACTACGAAAAGCAAGATTAGAAAGCTTTGTTCCGGCACCTAGGTTAGTATAGCTTCCAAGAATGCTATCGCCAATATAAGCAAAGTGCCCGGCTTCTGAGTGGGGAAAGAAAAAACTATGTTTCACTTCTGTTGTGTGTCCAACAGTACAATGCGAGCTAATCCAGCAATCTTCTCTAAGATACGCTCCTTGCCGAATTTGGCAACGTTCTTGGATTACAACGTTACTTTTAATGGTGGCGCCTGCTTCAACAAGGGTATGTGCGTCAATGAAAATAGCTAGTTCTTTGTCTATAAAAGGTTTTGTAAAGAAAACGTCTTTTGTAAAAAAATAACTACTATTAGTTAAATCAGCAGTTTTAATGTGATTACGTTGCATTCCTTCTTGCAATGCTGTTGATGCCGTTTCGTTTTGATTTATAAACGAAGTAATTGCCGGGATAATCTTAGAAAGCATATCCCAAGGATAAGTAACGCCTTGTAGTAAAAAATGATTTGTTTGCGAGGCAAGCGGAAAGTAAAAAGGTAACGTAAAATAATCCATAATTATATTTTAGAAAAAGTTTTTTATCTAAACAAACTGTGTATATCGTTAAAAATAACGTACATAATAATAATTAATAGTAGGGACATACCTAGATATTGAATTTTTGTTTTCCATTGTATAGGAATATCACGGCGAATTACGAACTCAATTAGTAAAATGAAAAGATGCCCGCCATCTAGTGCAGGAATAGGAAGTAAATTAAAAATAGCTAGTTGCAAGCTAATTAATGCTAATGTAAAAAGCCAAACGCTAACGCCTTGCTTTGCCGCATGCCCCACAGTAACGGCAATGCGAATAGGTCCTGCTAATTCATCTTGTTTAACGCCGTGCGTTAAGGCATGTTGTATAAAGTGGATAACAAATTGTACAGTTAAAAGGGTGTTAGTAAAACCTTTTTTAATTGCTTTGCCAATAGGTTCCTTTACTTGTATCGTAGGTAAGATAATACCTATGATTTTACGTTTATTTTGTATTTCCGGGGTTATCTTAACTTGTATAGTTTTATTATTACGTATTATTGTTAACGTTACGTCTTCATTGGTATTCGCTTGGATTAGGTTTGTCATGCTATTCCAATAGGTAATAGTAACGCCGTCAATTTGTGTGATCTTGTCGTTCTTTTGCAAGCCTGCTTTACTTGCCGGCGAATCAGGGAGTACTTCGCCAATAATAGGCGGTATCGCCGGTTGTATATCAAGAAATTGATCCTTTTTTAAATTAGGAACTAAAATAGTTTTTTGCTCTGTTTTTCTTTGTACTGTAATGGTATAAGGTTTGTTTTTTATTTTTAAATTAGCCAAGAGCGGGAACGCTTCTTCCCAAGTGGCTACTTTCTTTTTGTTTATACTAAGAATCGTATCTGCTTCTTGCAACCCAAGTTTACCGGCAAGGGTAGTAGCTTGGATTGCACCAAGTACGGGCTTGCTAAATAAATATGCCGGTTGTTTACTTCCTATTTGATAGGCAATAGAGAAAGCAATAAACGCAAATAATAAATTAAACAAAGGTCCGGCAATAATAATCCAAGCTTGTTGTAATTTTGTTTTAGAAGCATAGTTTTGCGGATCTGTTTTGTCTGCTGTGGCTTCCGATTGCCCTAGTATTTCAACGTAGCCACCAAGAGGAAGCAAAGAAAGGCAATATTCTGTTGAGTTAATTACTTTTGTAAAAATCTTAGGAGGTAAGCCAATAGAAAAAGTTAAGACTTTAACGCCAACTGAACGTGCCGCTAGAAAATGCCCCAGTTCGTGTATGAAAATTAAAATAGTTAATGTAGCGAGAAAAGAAAGAACGGCAATCATTATTATATTAAACTAATTATTTTGCAAGATAGAGCGTATATACTCACTTCCCCAGTGATTTGCTTGTAACGCGTCTTCTATAGTCTCTAATTTTTGCAGGTAAGGCAATATTTTTTGTTGTTCTTCAATATGTTGAATCGCTTTTGCTAATAAAGAAAAAATAGTAATAAAAGAAATTTGCTTATTAAGAAAAGCTTCTGTAATCGCTTCGTTAGCTCCGTTAAAAGCAGCGCAACAACCGCCGCCTAGTTCTAGCATGCGGTATGCCATGTTTAAAGTTGGGAATTTGCTATGATCAACAGAATGAAAGCTTAGGTTTTCTAGTTGGTCTAGTTTCAAAGGTTCACAACCGGAACGAATACGTTTAGGGTAGCCTAGACAATAGGATATAGGTATACGCATATCAGCTTGCCCAAGTTGCGCTAGTGTCGATCCGTCTTGAAACGAGACAAAAGAATGTATTACTGCTTGCGGGTGAATCGTTACTTGCACTTGATTTGCTTGTATATTAAAAAGCCATTTTGCTTCAATAACTTCTAGCGCTTTATTCATTAACGTTGCCGAATCAATAGTAATTTTTTTCCCCATATTCCACTTAGGGTGTTTTAATGCCTGTTCTAGTGTAATAGAAGGAAAATCGGCAAGGTCTGTTCTATAAAAAGGACCTCCTGACGCGGTTAAAGTAAGGCTTTCTATTTTGTTATCTGTTTGTAAACATTGGAAAATAGCATTGTGTTCACTGTCAACAGGAAGTAAAGTAGCACCTGTATTGTGACAAGTTGTTGTTAGTAATTCCCCGGCAAGGACAATCGCTTCTTTTGTGGCTAAAGCAATGGTTTTGCCTGCTTTTGCCGCTGCCATAATAGGAAGAACGCCAATACTGCCAACAATAGCGGCAACAACAAGATCTATTTCCTTGTGTTCGCTAATATAAACGAGCCCCTCTTTTTCGTCATGTATTTCTAAAGGCAAGGTATATTTACCAAGATACGTTAAAAATGCCTCTTTATTTTCTTGTGGCAAGACAACGTGTTGCGGCATAAATATACGCGTTTGCTCCGCAAGCTTAGCAAGGTTGCTATGTCCGCTTAATGCCCAGACTTTAAATTTATCTTGGTTTTGTTGAATAACGCTAAGTGTACTTTGTCCAATTGAGCCGGTACTACCTAAAATGGAAACAGTTTTTTTTTTCATGTATACGTAAAAACTAGTGTAACGGAAGTCGGAAAAAATATAAAAGAAGCATAAATACAGGAACTGCAAAAAGGTAAGCGTCAATACGATCTAGCATACCGCCATGTTCCGGAAGGAATTTGCCAGAATCTTTTACGCTATAAATACGTTTCCATTTTGATTCAAATAAATCGCCCATTTGCCCCACAAGAGTCGTTATAATTACAATGATAATAAAAGGAGCAAGGGCAATGAACGAAAGCGCAGGAGAAAGAAAAAAGCGAATAAGTAAAGTAACAACAAGAGCGCTACTTAAGCCGATTAAGCTTCCTTCTATTGTTTTATTAGGGCTAATGGACGGCGCTAGTTTGTGTTTGCCGAAAAAAGTTCCGCCAAGGTAAGCCGCTGAATCGCTTGTTATAATCATCGCAAGGATAAGAATAGTATAATATAATTGTAAGTGACTATCTGTTGCTCTTTGTAATAACATGCCCCAAGGTAAAGCAAGCCATAATAAGATAGTTAGTAAATGCTTATAGGTTATAGTATTATTCTGTAATAAAAGAAAAAGCCCAACACAAAGCGTAAAGAGCATTATGCCAAGTCCATAAGTCCAACTAGTAAAGAATAAATCAAAACTAATAAGAGCGGATAGAGAAAAAAGATATAATAAAGGTAACGTTAGCTTAGTCACGTTTGTATATTCATAAACACATACAAGAAAAAGCAAATAGCTAATTACTTTGAAAAGCCACAGTGGAACAAAAAATAAATAGCAAATAGCAAAAATAGCTAGGACAATGCTTACAAGAGTACGAATTAATAAAATACGAGACGTGCTAGAAGTTTTCATGCTTTTCCTTGTCGTTGTTCTGTTGTGTCGTAAAAAAGCAAAGCCTTTTCAAAATCAGCTTGCTTAAAATCAGGCCATAAAGTAGGAGAAAAAAAGATTTCAGCATACGCAGATTGCCATAATAAAAAATTAGAAAGCCGTTGCTCGCCGGACGTTCGTATGAGCAAATCAACGTTAGCCGCCGCTGGATTGTCTAAATAGCGATTAAACACGTCTTCAGTCAATTCTTCTTGCGGGATATTTGCTTGCATGATTTTTTGGCAAGTACGGATAATTTCACTTTTCCCGCCATAGTCTACTGCAAGATTAAGTTGCAAAGTCCGGTTGTTTTTTGTTTCTTCAATACGTTCTTGTAAAAGCGAAATAAGTTTAGGTGAAAGTTTATCTTTTTTACCTATATGTTTAAGGCAAATATCTTGTTCTATAAAAAAAGATTGATTTTCTATGAGGTATTTATAAAACAAATCAAAAAGAAGTGAAATTTCTTTTTGTGAACGTTTCCAATTTTCTGTGGAAAAAGCAAACAGCGTTACTATTTTAATATTATAAGTTAAGCAGGCTTGTAAAGTCTCTTTAATAGCTGTTATAGCATTAGTATGTCCAAATGTGCGTTCTTTTTTATGTCCCTTCGCCCAACGGCCGTTCCCGTCCATAATAACACCAACATGACGTGGAATATTCTTTAATGTAAGCACAAGTTTTTTATTGAAAATTGGATTTAAATAGCCCCAAGGTAAGCTTTTCTTACTTCATCGCTCTTAGCTAGTTCTTTTGCGTCGCCTTGCATGACAATTTCCCCGTTTTCTAATACGTATGCTCGCGTTGCTTTTTGTAAAGCTAAGTTGGCATTTTGTTCGATTAGAAAAATACTCATATTATATTCTACGCGAATTTGCTCAAATAGGTTAAAGATTTGTTGTATAATAATAGGAGCAAGCCCAAGAGAAGGTTCGTCTAGTAGTAAAAGCTTTGGTTTTGCCATTAAAGCGCGCCCAATAGCTAGCATTTGTTGCTCGCCGCCGCTTAAGGTGCCGGCTTTTTGTTTGCTTCTATCTTGTAGAATAGGAAAGAAAGAATAAATATGATCTAATTCTTTTGAAAAATTATGTTTGTCTTTACGTAAGTACGTGCCAATTAATAAGTTTTCCAATACTGTGAAATTAGGGAAAATATGGCGCCCTTCCGGAACGTGTACGATTCCTTTTTGTACTATATTATGCGGTGAAAGGTTGGTAATATCTTCATCTTGGAATGTAATTTTCCCTTCTGTACAAGGTAAAATGCCGGAAATAACCATGAGAGTTGTTGTTTTTCCACTTCCATTGTTACCAATTAAGGTGATAATTTCACTTTCGTTTATTTCTATGCTAATACCGTGCAAAGCCCGGATTGGACCGTACGACGCTTTTATATTGTCTATTTTAAGCATAATTTAGGTTCCTAGATAAGCTGAAATCACAAGCTCGTTGTTTTGGATTTCATGCGGTGTTCCTGTGGCAATAAGCGCGCCTTGATTCATTACAATAATAGATTCTGAAATTTGCATTACTAATTTCATATCATGTTCAATTAATAGAATCGTAATAGGAAATTGCTCTTGTATAGCAAGGATAAGTTCGTTTAATCCTAAAGTTTCTTGATCGTTCATGCCGGCGGCAGGTTCGTCTAGTAAGAGTAAAGACGGATTAATGGCTAAAGCTCTTGCAATTTCTAATTTTCTTTGGAAAGCATAAGGTAAGCTTCCGGCAAGGGCATTGCCTTGTTCTTCTAATCCTATTAATTTAAGTAAACGATATGATTTTTCTAAAATCGCTTTTTCTTCTCTTTTAAAAGATCTTGTATTAAAAATAGCAGAAACAAAATTGCAAGACGAACGAATATGACAGCCTACCATAATATTTTCTAAAGCACTCATACCGGAGAATAACCTTATGTTTTGGAAGGTTCGCCCAATACCTTGCTCGGCGACTTGATTCGGTTTTTTACCTTGTATTTCAACGTTTTTGCCGTTTTCTTGATGAAATATAATCTTGCCGTTTGTTGGTTTATAAATACCGGTTAGACAGTTGAATAAGGTTGTTTTTCCCGCGCCGTTTGGTCCAATTAATGCCGTTATCTGTTTTCTTGGCAAGGTAATATTAATATCTTTAAGCGCTTTAATGCCTCCAAAAGATTTATTCACTTTTTCAGTGGTAACAATAAAAGACATATACCTCTATTCTAAAGTAGCGTTATTAAGTTTATCAAGGTCAAATTGTTTTCTTTTTATTTGTAAAAGACCGTTAGGCTTAAAAAGCATAATGCCAATCATACACATTGCAAAAATTAACATACGATAGTCATTTAAAAAGCGAAAATATTCAGGAAGTAAAATTAATAAAGCCGAGGCGATAATAACACCAAGAGGCGAGCCCATTCCGCCCAGAATTACAATAGTAAGGATAACGCTAGATTCATAAAAAGTAAAACTAGCCGGATTAATATATCCTGTATGGCTAGCAAAAATAATCCCGGCAAAACCAGCCCAACTTGCGCCAATACCAAAGGCGGCTAATTTTGTTTTTGTGCGGTGAATTCCCATAGAAATACAAGCAATTTCATCTTCTCTAAAAGCTTCCCAAGCGCGCCCAACACGAGAGTTGCGTAGGCGGTGAAAACAAAGTAAAGCAATAATAATTAAAGCGAGTAATATATAGTATAAAAAAACGTTGCTTCCTCCCTCAGTTAAATGTATACCCGGCAGATTCGGTTTAGGAATAGAGCCAATACCTTGTATGCCTTTTGTTAAATCTGTCCAGTTATACAAGATAAGCCGTATAATTTCCCCAAAACCTAGCGTTACAATAGCAAGGTAATCGCCTTTAAGACGTAAAACAGGAAACCCAAGAAGCACGCCAAGACAAAAGGCAAGTAACCCGGCAATAGGGAAAATTTGCCAAAAAGTAAGGTGGAAGTATAAATTTAATAAAGCATAGCTATAAGCCCCCACAGCGTAAAACGCAACGTATCCAAGATCTAATAGCCCGGCAAGTCCAACGACTATGTTTAACCCTAGCCCCAACACAATATAGACGAAAGTAGAAGTAAAGATAGATACGTTGTAATCGCTAGTTATTAAAGGAAAAATAATAGCAATTAGCAAATAAACAGGAAAGAGTTTTTTATTTTGTAAATACAATAATTTTTTATTAATAAAATCAGTATGCCCTTTTTTTGCTTTTTGCCTATATTTAAACAGTATTTCCCACAAGAAAGAAGCGACAAACGCAATAACCGCAACAAGAGGCAGGTTAAACCAGCGATAGGTTACGACTTCCGTTGCATGTAAAGGTAACTTTAACACAACAAAAGGAAAGAGAAGAAGGCAAAACCAGACGGTAATAATAAGATGTTTTTTCATACGATATAAAATACGTTAATTATACTTTTTCTATTTCTTTTTTACCAAGTAAACCAGACGGTTTAAAAAGTAAAATAAGAATTAAAATGGTAAAGGCAACTATATCTTCATAATCACTAGAAATATATCCTGTTGCAAAGCTTTCAGACAAACCAAGTACAATGCCACCAAGCATAGCGCCACTAACAGAGCCAATCCCACCAAGTACGGCGGCAGTAAAGGCTTTAATACCAATAATAAACCCCATATTATAGTTAGCTTGTCCAATATAAGACGAGATTAATACGGCGGCAACAGCAGCAAGCGCGGATCCAATAATGAAAGTTAATGAAATAGTAGAATTAATATTTATTCCAAGAAGACGCGTCATTACTTGGTCTTCCGCAATAGCGCGCATGGCAATGCCGGATCGGGTATATTTTAAAAATAAAATTAAAGCAACCATGCAAGTGAACGCCGATGCAATAATAATGAATTGAGACGGCAATAAATAGTCAGACATAAAATCTAGCCACGATACTTCCGGAAGAAGTTCGGGGAAGTTAATGAAATTAGAGGTCTGAAAAAGAAGAACGTATTCGCGTAGTAGTAAAGACATACCAATCGCACTAATAAGCGGTGCTAGGCGAGAGCTGTTCCTTAGTTTTTCATAAGCTATTTTTTCTACTGTAAAAGCGTAGCATGCTGTAAAAACAATACTAATTGAAATCGCAATTAAAAGCAGAATAGGAACGCTAATATGTAAAGGCGCTAGTATGCTACACATACTGATAGCGATAAAAGCGCCTATCATATAGATTTCACCATGCGCAAAATTGATTAATCCAATAATACCGTAAACCATAGTGTACCCCAATGCAACAAGCGCATAAATGCTTCCTTTTGTGATGCCACTAAAGAATAGGTCTGTAAAAAAATCAAAATTCATAGTTACGCCAAATGAAATAGGTTGTTATTTTGCTGGTACGAAAGTAGTTCCACCGGCTTTATACATAACATAGTTCTTTTTAAGAATATCGCCTTTAGGAGAGAATTGTACTTCGCCAATAATAGTTTTGAATTTACCTTTATCTAGTGCTGTATGTATATTTTTATAGTTTATAGTTTTTGTTTGTTCTAAAACTTGCGCTATAATTTGAGTAATACTATAGGCATAAATACCGAAAGCAGTAGTACGTTGTTTTCTTTGTGTTAAGATTTTTGAAATAGGTTGCACTGTTTTTAGTGAACTTGGATCAAGCGGGCTACTTACATACGTATTAGCACGGTATTTTGCTTTTAAGTTAAAGAGAACGTCTGACTTGTGGCTTTCCGGAACAATAACAGGCATTTTTAATCGTTTTTTGTAAAATTGAGTTAACAATTTAGTTCCTTCCGGCATATATCCTTCAAAAGCAACGGCATCTGGTTTTAAACGACGAAGTTTAGAAGCAACGGCAGAATAATCTACGGCGCCAACAGTGATTCCTTCAAAAGCTACTACTTTGATTTTGCCTTTAGCTTGATCTCTTAAGATAGTGGCAATTCCTTTTCCATAAGCATCTTTATCATGTAAAATAGCAATCGTTTTAGCTTTAAGGTTATTGATTAAGAAATCAGCTTGGAACTCACCTTGGAAGTTATCCGGTGGAATTAAGCGGAAAAAATTAGGATTAGATCCGTCTGTTAAGTTAGTTGCTGTTGCAGAAGGTGATATAACAACAATATGCGCTTTATTGAAAACAGGTAAAGCCGCTTGTGTTGAGCCGCTACATACGCCGCCAATGACAATAGAAAGGTGCATGTCTGCGAATTTGTGTGCAATGTTAATTGCTAATTCCGGTTTACATTGGGAATCTTCGGCAGCTAAAACAAGTTTATGACCGTTAACGCCGCCGGCTTTGTTAATTTTTTCTACAGCTATAGTAGCACTGTTTTTAACAGGAAGACCATAGTTTGCAAAATCTCCTGTTAAAGGAGCTAATATCCCAATAACAATAGGGCTAGTTTTTTTTGCCGCAAAAGCAGTACTTCCTAAGAAGAATATACAGCTTAAGGACAAAATGAATTTAATATAAGAAGAAAGTTTCATATTGTATCTCAATTAATGAAGTTAAAAAAAAATATAAGTTATCCTAACAAAGTAAAGTCCTTTTGGCAAGACAATAAATAAGAAGTTACAATGTGCTCTTAATTTTAACAAAGTAAAATTTTTTTTACAAGAAAATAAATAAAAAAAATTATAACATGTTCTTCTGATTTAAAATTTGCATTGCCGAAGTGAATACTTCGTCAACAGAAATTTGCGTAAGACAATGGTAGTGCCCTAAAGGACAGGTTCTTTGAAAACAAGGGCTGCAAGAAATAGGCTGTTGTATGATCGTTGCTTGTTTGTTAAGTGGAGGCGTCCAGGTCCTTGAAGTAGATCCGTAAATAGCTATTTGTGGAATACCTAGCGCACTTGCTACGTGCATGGCGCCGGAGTCGTTCGTAATGGCAAGCTTCCCTCTTTGAAATAAAGCAATGAGTTGTATGATATTAGTTTCCCCACAAAGATTATAAACTTTACTTGGTAAAGATAGGGTATCGTTTCGCATGCCAACAAAAACAACCTTTTCTCCTTGTTGGGTTAATTTTTTTGCTAAAGCAATAAAACGATGAGGAAACCATTCTTTAGCTCTTCCATAGGCGGTAAACGGTGCTATAAAAATAGCGTTGGCATATTCTTCTTGCCAGCGTTGCGGTAAAACACGATCTATTTCTTCTGTTGTTAAACGAATGTTTGGTTGATATTGTTCGTGTTCCTTGTCTTTGCCAATAAGATGTAGATGCTCAATATAGGCCGGTATTTTTTGTTTGTTTTGGTATTTACATGCCGGATTAAGCAAGAAAGATCGCCCGTCGTTAGCGTAGCCAATACGATACGGTATTTTTGAACTATATGCCATTAAAGCCGAAGAAAAACTAGGCGGTAAAATAAAAAAGTGAGTATAGCCTTGATCTCGCAAAGTTTTGCCAAAATTGTACGGCGATGTTTTTGTTTTGTCAAAAAGAAGAGTTTTGCCGTTATGCGCTAGTGGGATAGATTGTAAAGCCGGTATGGTTAGCAAGTCTAATTGTCCCTTACATTTTTGTAAGCTTTCAAGTAAAGCTAGACAAAATCCGCTGGCAATAAGGACGTCGCCAAGCCAATTTGGTAAACGTACGAGTACTTTCGAATCTGAGTTAAATTGTAAATGATTATCCATAGGCTCCCGGTGTATTTGTAAAAAAATTATTAGTTAATATTAATTTGGCTTCTTTCTTGCTTAATCTTCTAGAATGCAAGGATGCATTAGTTTTTATTGAAGGATTAAAGTTTAATATAACAACTTATGAATAAGTTTAGTATAAGCTTATTAACATTTGTTTATAAAGGTCAACATGAAAAAAACGATGATACATCCAATGAAAAACGTTATTTTATTTGGCGTTAGCTATGCTTTTTTACTTTCTACGGCGTCGGCGAATATTTTTGGCAGTAGTACGCCGGGAATATACAAACCGTCCGGAACGTATAACACAGAAGCGGCAACGTCACAAAAAGAGGAGCTTCCTAATGATATGGCAACAACTGATAGCAGTGTTGTTGATCCTGTTGCTTCCCAATCAGACGATTGGCGTCCGGATTTAACGCCTCTTTTAACGCAAAACGATGCTATGCCGATAGAAGAAACGCAAACGGCAAAAGAAGATATAGTTAAACCGGCGCAAACTAATGAAAATATAATTCCGGTTAGTGCAGAGATCCCAGCTGATACAGTAGCGCCAATGCCGGTTTCTGCGTCGCGTATGGCAACAAAATTTGAAGGAATTGCTTCTTGGTATGGTCCGGGTTTTGACAATAGAAAAACGGCTAACGGTGAAATATATAATCAAGACGCTATGACGGCAGCGCACAAAATATTTCCTATGAATACAATAGTGTCTGTTACGAATACGGAAAATAACAAAACGGTCAAACTTCGTATTAACGATAGAGGTCCTTATAAAAAAGGAAGGATTATTGACTTAAGCTATGCGGCGGCTAAAGAGCTTGGTTTTATTGATAAAGGCGTTGCGCACGTTGTTGTTAAAGTAATACAATTTCCTGATAGCTATTCTCATGCTGAAGGACTAGACGCCTATAAAAAGAAAGTTGTTCAAGTAGGGGTGCTACAAAATAGAGATAATGCGGAAAAGATTAAATCGCAAGCTATGGCTTTAACAGCGGAGAACTTTTATATTAGAGAAAAACAAAACTTGTTTTACGTTCAATCTAGTGCTTTTGCTACGACTGAAGATGCGTCGCAACTTAGTCAATCTTTAAGCGATCAAGGAATGAATAATATTGTTGTTAGCTATAAAAAATAAAGTATAGTCTATACTTATATAAAAGAGTAAGGACGTAAACAAAGCTTGCTCTTTTATATTTTATTACACTTTGTATTTTAATATAAGAAAATGAATAAACATAAAACAAAGAAGATCGTTTTTTTGGCTGTTTGGATTATAGTATATTTTCTTATGATCTCACCTTTGTTTGCTATAGATCGCAATTTAAAGTTAGCACCTGTTACAAGTGAACCGCCGGAATCTTGGGTTGCGCCTATTGATTCGGGGAATCTTTGGCAATTAAGCCGTGTTGATATGATTCTGCGGAATAATCCAAAAGTTATTTCCGCTTTGTTTTATTCTTTAGTAACGATTAAAGGGAACGTTAAAAACGCAGTTAAAAAAATAGACAGTGAAATAATTAACTGTGATGCCAATCAAACGGAACAACATTCTTGTTACCTTGATAGGCTGAAGCAAAAGAAAAGAAATCAAACGATTTCACACGTTTTTATATCGCCTTTACACGTTCTTTCTTTTTACCGTTTGTTTCATGTTAAAGGTATGGATATAGTACGCGTTAATTGGTCGTCTACGTATAATGAACCGGCTTATTGGAAAATAGACGATTTTTTTCATGATATGCAAATTCAAAAAGAAACGAAATATTATAAACTAAGAAAAAATATTCATTTAATCCAAATCGTCCCGGACTATACGCCTTACGTTTTTATTGCAATCCCGTCAAAAATGCGGATTAATTTGCAAAAAGTGTATAAAAAATTAAATTTTAATCCAGACGATCGTATATATCTTTCTATTGAACAGGCACGTAAAAAAAGAATATCCGACGTGCTTGTTGTTAAGTTACGAATGCAAGCGAGAAAAGTTAAGATTAACAATATAGAAATGAACACACTCACAAGGGCGGAAGTAAACGCCTATAGCAAAATGTGATAAAATGCTTTTATCCTTGTATTATCTCTTTTTAATTGGTTTAATACTTGCTTTTTTTATTAAATTTTATCATAATATATTCAGTTTGATTGTAGGCATGCCTTACATCACATAATAATTTCTTTGTTACTGTTGGTACAATGAGTAAAATAGTTTTAGTTTCAGATACAAATAACCTGATTTACGATTCCTTTAAAGAAGCGCTTGTTTCTTATATAGGTTCCCAAAATTTAATATATCTAAAAGATACAAGTATGCTTGTGCCAACTTTAAAAGAGGCGGCAGTTGATATTGTATTTTTAGAATATACTGATTCGGTTAAAGAACTGATTTCTATTATTCGCGATGATGCGTTACTTTCTCATTTAATTATTATTTTAACCTATGGCGGAAGGAAGCAACTTTCACTTTCTGTTGCAAAAGACCTAGGGGCGGACGATATCCTTGAAAAACCGTTTGAAGTTATAGAAGTTAGGCAAAAAATAGATCTTTTTCATGCCAATACAACCTATTCGCAAGATCTTACGCATATTAATATTGTTGATCCCGTTATGGCAGAACTATTAGCTTCGGCAAGTAACGCGATACAACAAACAAAGCAAAATCAAGAAGATAGTATTGAAGAAAGAGAACAACAATCGCCTATTCATATTAATAACCCTCTTGATACAGAACAAGACGACGATATAGCAAACGAGTTTAACCTATCTGATTTAGATGACGAAGAGAGCTCTATTACAGCAGCTAGCAGTATAAACAAAGAAGAACGTACTTTGCTTTTAGACGAGGAAGATAACGAAAAACTAACTTCGCCTATTAACATTCATGTACCTGATACGCAAGAATCAAATGACTTTCAAAATAAACCGGCAACACCGGATCAATACGGCATTTTAGCAATCCCTGTTGTTAGTGATACGCCGGATAGTAGCTTAAATCTATATGAAGAAGAGGATTCGCAAGATGATAGAGATTTATTTGCTGCTGAAGAAGAAGAAGCGGAAGCAGTTTCTCTTTTTGGAGAATATAATGATGACCTGCTACCATTAGAGTCGAACTTTATTTTTGAAGACGATACGAGCGAAGTTGAAACCGATTTTACTAGTGACAACGATACAAGCGAAGAAGAGCCCGGTTTTATCTTTGTAGAAGATGATAGCGAAGAAATAAAGTTAGATCCAGATTTTACCTTTGAAGAAGATAGCGCAGAAATAGATCTAGATCCAGATTTTACCTTTGAAGAAAATACGAGCGAAGACGAATCAGACTTTTTATTTGAAGAAAATACGAGCGACAACGAAGAGGAATCGGACTTTTTATTTGAAGAAGTTACAAGCGAAGACGAAGACGAATCAGACTTTTTATTTGAAGAAGATACGAGCGAAAACGAAGAGGAATCAGACTTTTTGTTTCAAGACAGCAGTAATGAAGAACTAGTGCCAGAGCCTAACTTTACTATTGAAGAAGATAGCGAAGAACTACAATTAGAACCTAATTTTATTGTTGAAGAAGACAGCAACGAAGAAATACAATTAGACCCGGATTTTTCCTTTGAAGAAGATACCACGGAAAGCGATATATTTGTAGATTCAAACGAAGAAGAACTAGCGGCATTAGACAATATAAATACTTTGCAACAACCTTCTTTTATTGACACAGAAGACCAAGTTGAGCAAGAAGAAGATAATTTTATTTTTTCTTTAGAGAATTATAAAAGTAATGAAAGTGATACGTTTTCTCAAAAATTGAAAGAAGCCGGTTTGCATTTAGAAACAAAAAGACATACTGATATGTCTAGTATTTCTATTCCTAGTGACGATATACACGCACACATAGCTAAAGACGTATTTGCGTTAAATGACCTTACAATGAGTGATATTATCCCAGATGAAGACAAGGCAGACGCAAAAGAAAACAGGCAACCGTCTTTAGACAAACAAGCTTTAATTAAAGATATTCTTGAACGTGCAACAGAAGATATTACGAAAATTATTCAAAAGTAAATAATCGTTTTATATGACAGCCTATAAAAAAAAACCGACGCCGTATCTCCTCCTATTTTCCATTATTTGTTTACTTGGCATTGGTATTTTAATGGTCTATTCTTCTAGTGCCATTTATGCTAATACCTATAATCGAAGTAATTTTTATTTCTTTAATAGACAACTTGGCTTTGTTGGGCTTGGTATCCTTCTTTTTTTTGTCGTTATAAAATATCCCTATCAAAAATATAGATCTTGGATTCCTGTTTTACTAGGCATCTGTTTTGTTGCGCTTATTCTTGTTTTAATTCCACGTATTGGACATGAAGTCGGGCATGCAAAACGTTGGTTTCGTATTGCTCATTTTAGTTTGCAACCTAGTGAACTGCTCAAAATTGCTATTTTACTTTGGGGCGCTGATTTCTTAGATCGTAAACATGCTTATCTTGCCCAATTTTCACGTAGCTTGTTTCCGGCTTCTATTATCCTAGGTGTTTATTGCGTTCTTTTATTGGCGCAACCTGATTTTGGAACTGCCGTTTTGCTGGTTACTACGTTTATGATAATGTTCTTTGTTGCTGGCGGAAGAAAAACGCATATCTTTTTTAGTGGGCTTGTTATTAGTGCGATTGGCTCGGCGTTAGTGATTTTTAGCCCGTATCGTTTTCGTCGTATTGAATCGTTTTTAACCCCATGGAATGATCCAACAGGAAGCGGTTATCAATTAATTCAATCGCTCATTGCCGTTGCAACCGGTGGTATTTTTGGAAAAAATTTAGGAAACTCAACGCAAAAACTATTTTTCTTGCCTGAAGCTCATACTGATTTTATTTTTGCTATTCTTGCAGAAGAGCTAGGCTTTATTGGTGTTTGTATTGTTGTTTTTCTTGTGTTGCTTTTTTTGCAACAATCTTTAAAAATTGCTCGTCATTGTAAAGATAGATTTGGTAGAAACTTAGCTTGCGGTATTGCCGCGCTAGTCACTTTCCAAGCTATTATTAATATGAGCGTTGTTCTTGGTATTTTCCCAACAAAAGGGATCCCGTTTCCTTTTGTTAGTTACGGAGGGAGTTCTTTGATTACTATGATGATATTATCCGGCATATTATTCAATATCGCTGTTAGCAATGAAACGCAAAAATAAACCTACTAGCATTATAATTGCCGGCGGTGGTAGTGGCGGACATTTATTCCCGGGCATTGCTATTGCGCAAGAACTGGAAGCCCAGTTGGATTCAAGTATAATCTATTTTATTGGCTCACGTTACGGCATTGAGTCGCGCGTTTTTCCTACTTTAAAATACCGCTGTTTCTTATTACCTATATCAGGATTATACAAAGTTGGTGCTATACGTAAGCTGCTTGGTTTACTGCGCTTTGCTTATTCTGTTGTATATACCTTTTTTTTGACGTTATATATACGCCCTCACGTCGTGATTGGCGTTGGCGGTTATGCGTCCGGTGCGGCTATGTTGTGCGGTTTATTACTACGTAGAAATTTAGTTATTCAAGAACAAAACGCATCACCGGGCATGACAAATCGCTTTCTAGGTAAGTATGCCAAACTAGCTTTTGTGCCGTTTTCCGGTATGGAAAAGTTTTTTCCTAATCCTGTTGTTGTTGGCAATCCTATTCGTAAAGAAATATTGCAAGTTAAAGCATATACGCCACAAGACAAGGTCAATTTGTTGATTGTTGGCGGGAGTCAAGGTTGCCATGCTATTAACATGGCTTGCATAGAAGCCTTGCCTATTCTTGCCGATTTAGCTGATCAGATTCGTATTATACACCAAAGCGGCTACCGAGATTATGAGATTTTGCAAGACGCTTATGCAAAATATCCAAAGCTAGAAGCGCAAGTTTTCCCTTTTGCTGAGAACATGGCAGAATTATATAGTCAAAGTCATTTGCTATTGTGCCGTTCCGGTTCTATTATTCATGAAATTATTGTAGCCGGTAGGGGTATGTTGTTAGTGCCGTTTCCTAATGCGAGCGGGAATCATCAGTTGCGAAACGCTGAGTATATTGTAGAAAAGCAAGCAGGTATTTTGTTAGAACAAGACGAGCAATTAGGCGAAAAGCTGATACAAGTTTTACAGAGATTGTTGCAGAATACGAATGAAATAGAAGAGATGGCAAAGCAAGCGAAGAGCTTAGCAAAGACAGATGCGACAAAAGAAATCAGTGAAACAATTCTTTCTTTTTATAAGCTGAAGTAAACAATTTCATGCTATAAATATAACTTGTGTAGAAATGTTGTGAATTTTCGCCAGAGGTTGCCAATTTTTTCTAAGAACATAGCAGAGCTATATAGCCCCTGTGATATTGTTCTTATTCTACCTATTATTCATGAAATGCATGTAGCCAGTAATAGTATGTTATTATTGCCTTTTTCTTTCGCTAGTAAGAATCATTAATTACAGAATGTAGAAGAGATGGCAAAGCAAGCGAAGAGCTTAGCTATGTTTAAAAAATTTAACAACAACCGGCATGTTATGGTTCCGATTTTGTCATAGCCATCAAGGGTATATTGTTAGTATCGTTTCCTTGTGCTAGCAGATAGAAGAGATCCAAGCAAAGGCAGGTCGATAAAAGAAATTAGTGAAACAATTATTTCTTTTTATAAGCTAAGGTAAACAAGTTCAAATTTAAAACTTTATGTGACGTACTCAAAGCTAGAAGCGTAAGTTTTTCTTGTTGTGGTTCCAGTTTTGTCATAGCCAGCAAGAGTATATCGTTAGTATTGTTTTCTTGTGCTAGCAGATAGAAGAGATCCAAGCAAAGGCAGGGCAAGAAACAATCCTTTCTTTTTATAAGCTGAAGTAAACAATTTCATGCTGTAAATATAACTTGTGTAGTAGTGTTGTGAAGTTTCGCTAAAGCTTGCCAAGTTTTCCCTAAAAACATAGCAGAGCTATACAGCAAAGCCGTTTATTATGATATTGTTCTTATCCTGCCTATTCTCCATGAAATGCTTGTAATCGTTAAGATTATGTTATTGTTGCTTTTTTGTGCTAGTAAGAATCATTAATTACAGAATATAGAAGAGATGGCAAAGACAGGGCGACAAAAGAAATTAGTGAAACAATCCTTTCTTTTCATAAGTCTGCATACATAATTCAATTTAAAACTTTATGTGACGTACTCAAAGCTAGAAGCGTAAGTTTTTCTTGTTGTGGTTCCAGTTTTGTCATAGCCAGCAAGAGTATATCGTTAGTATTGTTTCCTTGTGCTAGCAGATAGAAGAGATCCAAGCAAAGGCAGAGCAAGAAACAATCCTTTCTTTTTATAAGCTAAAGTAAACAATTTCATGCTATAAATATAACTTGTGTAGAAATATTGCCAAGTTTTGCCAGAGATTGCCAATTCCCCCTAAAAACATAGCAGCGCTGTATAGCCCCGTTTGTTATGATGATGTTGTTCTTATCCTGCCTATTATTCATGAAATGTTTGTAGCCGGTAAGAGTATGTTGTTATTGCCTTTTTATTGTGCTAGTGAGAATCATTAATTACAGAATATAGAAGAGCTTAGCAAAGACAGGGCGACAAAAGAAATTAGTGAAACAATCCTTGCTTTTTATAAACTGAAGTAAATAATTTCATGCTGTAAATATAACTTGTGTAGTAGTGTTGTGAAGTTTCGCCAGAGGTTGCAATTTTTCCCAAGAACATAGCAGAACTATATAGCCCCTTTTGTTATGTTGTTACTGCCGTCCAACCACCCCTTATCCGGCGCAGGATTAAAGCCACCTATGTTGTTACTGCCGTCCAGCCAGCCAGCCAACCAAGCAAAGACAGGGCGACAAAAGAAATTAGTGAAACAATCCTTTCTTTTTATAAGCTAAAGTAAACAATTTCATGCTATAAATATAACTTGTGTAGAAATATTGCCAAGTTTTGCCAGAGATTGCCAATTCCCCCTAAAAACATAGCAGCGCTGTATAGCCCCGTTTGTTATGATGTTGTTGTTCTTATCCTGCCTATTATTCATGAAATGCTTGTAGCCGGTAATAGTATATTATTATTGCCTTTTTCTTGCACCAGTAAGAATCATTAATTACAGAATATAGAAGAGATGGCAAAGCAAGCGAAGAGCTTAGCCAAGACAGATGCGACAAAAGAAATCAGTGAAACAATCCTTTCTTTTTATAAACTGAAGTAAATAATTTCATGCTGTAAATATAACTTGTGTAGAAATATTGCCAAGTTTCGCCAGAGGTTGCAAGTTTTCCCAAGAACATAACAGAGCTATATAGCCCCGTTTGTTATGATATTGTTCTTATCCTGCCTATTATTCATGAAATTATTGTAGCCAGTAATAGTATATTATTATTGCCTTTTTGTGCTAGTAAGAATCATTAATTACAGAATATAGAAGGCAATCAAGCAAAGGCAGGGCAAGAAACAATCCTTTCTTGTTATAAGTTGAAGTAGAGATTTCAATTTAAAACTTTATGTGGCGTACTCAAAGCTAAAAGCGTAAGTTTTTCTTGTTGTTCCAGATTTGTTATAGCCAGCAAGGTATATTGTTAGTATCGTTTTCTTGTAAAGGGAAATGCGATAAAACAGAGTGAAGAAATAAAGGGAAGCAAATAAAAAACCTCTTTTACATAAGTGAAAGAGGTTTTTAAGTAGGTGGCTATTTTAGAACTATTTCTTTTTAGGTTTTGTTTCTTTAGTAGCCTTAGCTTTTGTATCAACAGTAGCCGGTTTAGCTTTAGCTTTTGTGTCAACAGTAGCTGCTTTTGCTTTAGTAGCTTTAGCTTTTGTGTCGGTAGCTTTCGTAGCCGTATTTTTATCTTTTGTTGTCTCTACCGTTTTTACTTGTTTTTCTGAAACAGCATTAAGTACCGAATTATTAGCTTGTCTAGCTGTCATTACACTTAAGGTAATAGAAGTCAACATGAAAATAGTAGCAAGCCAAGTTGTTAATTTTGTTAAAAAGTTACCAACTGTTCTTGGGCTATTAGCTTGTCCGGCACTTCCAAAAGCTGCCCCAAGTTCGGCACCGCGCCCCACTTGGCTTAAAACAATAAAAATAATAAGAATAGACACACTAAGGTGTAAGGTAAGTAAAAGACCGTTCATAGGTTTTAAGATGGAAAAGCGTTACAAATAGTTAAAAATGATTCGGCAGATAAGCTAGCGCCGCCAACTAAGAAACCGTCAATATCCGGTTGTTTAGCTAAGCTTGCGACATTATCCGGTTTAGCACTACCGCCATATAAAATAGAAATAGTATTCGCTAATGTGGGAGATGATACTTCCGCAATCGTTTTACGAATGAAAGTATGCATTTCATTAGCTTGTTCGGCAGTTGCAACGTTTCCCGTTCCAATTGCCCAAATTGGTTCATAAGCAAGAACAATTTTAGATTGATGCGTTAAAGCCGCGTTCTGCCAGATAGATTGCACTTGTGTTTTTACTTTTTCAAAGTGCAAATTATCTTTTCGTTCTTGGTCTGTTTCACCAATACAAATAATAGGTTGTATGTCTAGCCCAAGTAAAAGATTAGCTTTTTGAGAAACTAATTCATTACTTTCATTGTGGTATTCTCGTCTTTCAGAATGCCCAACAATAGTATAGCGACAACCTAAACTTTTTAATAATTGAGGTGAAATTTCACCGGTATAAGCCCCGCTTATATGAGCAGAGCAATCTTGCGCACCTATAGAAATCGTTCCGCCACCTTGTAGGTAGTGCATACAAGTTTCAATTAAAGGTGCTTGCGGCATAATCGCATATGAAATATTCAATTGCGGTTGCAAATTGGCTTGTAATGTATCAATTAAAGTTTCCGCTTCTAGCGGTAAAAGATTCATTTTCCAATTGCCGGCAATGATTTTTTTTCTGTTCATTTTATACCTCTGTCAAGGCTTCAATGCCCGGTAATTTATTACCTTGTAATAATTCTAGAGAAGCACCGCCGCCAGTTGATATATGTGAAATTTTATCACCTAAACCGGCCTGGTTAATTGCATTCACTGAATCCCCGCCGCCAACTACTGTTTTTGCGTTGCTTTGAGCTAATGTTTCGCCAATGGAGAACGTACCTTTTTGAAAGTTACTCATTTCAAATACGCCCATAGGACCGTTCCAGAAAACAGTTTTAACATTTGCTAGCGCTTGTTGATATAAAGCAATAGTCTTAGGTCCAATATCCATGCCAAGCGAACCGTCCGGAATATCGCCTTCCACGATTTGTGTAGGAACGTCATTACTGAAACTAGTAGCAACCACATGATCTATTGGCAAATAGATTTTTTTATTTTGACTTTTTGCTTTAGCGAATAATTCTTCACATAAATGTAAATTATCTGCGTCTAGAATAGAATTACCAATTTTATATCCTTGTACGTGTAGGAAAGAATAAGCCATGCCGCCGCCAATGAGTAAAGCGTTAGCAACGTCTAGTAGTTTAGAAAGTAATTGAATTTTATCTTTTACTTTAGCACCGCCAACAATGGCAACAAAAGGAGGTTCCGGACTTGTTGCTAAAGGCAAGAGGTATTCTAGTTCTTTTTTCATTAAGAAACCGCAAGCTGATTTTGTGAAATAGTGCGTTACTCCTTCAGTAGAAGCGTGCGCTCTGTGTGCTGTTCCAAAAGCATCGTTCACATAGTAATCGGCTAAAGCTGCTAATTCTTTTGCAAATTGTTGTTCATTATCTGTTTCTTGCGGGTAAAACCGAACGTTTTCCATAAGAATACAACCGCCGGGTTTTAAGTTGGCAATAGCTACTTCCGCAACAGAGCCAAGTAAAGTAGGAGAAAAAGAAACTTCTTGACCGAGTAATTCTTCTAATACAGAAACAACCGGTTTTAATGAATATTTATCATTAGGTTGTCCTTTAGGTCGTCCAAAATGAGATAGTAAGATAACTTTAGCTTTTCTTTTTAGCAGATACCGAATAGTTGGCAACGCTGCTTTTAATCGCGTAGTATCAGTAACTTGTTTTTGGTCATTAATAGGGACATTAAAATCAACACGAAGAAGTATTTTTTTGTTTTCTATGTCCGTTAATTGTTCAATTGTTAATTTGCTCATAGGACTAATATAGATAGGGGTTTTAAAGTAAATAAGTTTATTTTATACATATGAAAGACTATTTGTCAAATAACCTAGTTAAGCTCAAGAAATAAATTACTTTATTTTGATTGAAAAACAGAGTGTAATCGAGTAAGTAATATATGTCTTTGTGCTAGCTCTGGCAAATGTTTTTTAAGAAAATCATAGGTCTTAGAATGGGGATGTGCAATAATAATGCAATAACTTTTTTGTTTTACACAAGTAAATATTTTCCCCCATTGTTTTGCCATAGGAACTGATTGGGTTGCGTCTAAAAATAATTTTCTAGAGGCAAAAGAGACGTTATGCTTTTTTGCGGTTTTAGAAAATAAACTGTGCGCAATCGTACGACTATCAACAAAATAAAGGGCGCGTTTGTTAAGAAGTTGCATTAATTTGTTTACAGCCGGTTCGTTTAGTGAAAAAGCCGATCCCATATGATTATTAATACCAACGGCATTAGGAACAAAAGAAAGATTTATTATTAATTTGCTTTCCATAGTTTGCAAAGAATCGTTAACGAGTATAGCGCCTTCACCGGGATTATGTTTCGCCATATGTAACGGTTCAAGCGGCAAGTGTAGTAACGTTTCTTTATGTTTTTTTTGTAAAAGAGAAGCTATTTTTTTTGCAAAAGGCGTATGTGGCAAAACAGAATAGTTTAACGTTGCCGGTAGATTAATGAATTGCCTTGCTATAGATAAGTTATAGCCTAAATCGTCAATAATAATGGCAAGTTTGCTTTTGTATGTTACAGTTGGTTTGACTGTAGTTACTTTATTTTCTTTTAGTGGCTCTTTTGTTGCCGTTACTTCAGGTACTTTGTTTTCTGTTGGTAAAGCTTGCGTTTCTTTTTGTTCCGCCTTGTTTTCTTGGAAAGGCGAAGGTAGTTTCGAATCGTCCGGCGTATAGAGTTTGTTAGTTTCTTTTGTTAATTGATTTGTTCGCGAGACTTCCATTGTGTTCCCGGGTTTTAAAAGAAAATAACCAATTATTACTAAAGCGAATATAGCAAATATAATTCCAAGAATAATATATAAAAGCTTTGCTTGAGGTAGGAAGTTTTTCATTTTTTTAGTGGCGATATAATATAATCTTTTACTAAAATAAAATTGATTAAAATAGGTTTTTACAAGACTATAGCAAGGAGTAAAGTAATAAGTAAAGAAAAAATAATTTGTTAATTGTTTATTTTTTGCATATTTTATATATAGTAAAGTTAATCATTAAGTTTGTTATATAAAATAAAAAAGCGACGTTCGCTAGCATATGGTTTACATATAGATTCAAGTATATTGTTTTAAGAAAAAAAGTTATGTTTACATTTATAAATAGAAATAAATTTTTTGTTCTATCCCTGTTTTTGGTGTTGGTTTCTTCCTGCGTATATGCACAAACAACAACGATAACGCCGGAAGAAAAGTTTATTAAAAAATATAATAAATTTTATTGGCAACAAATATACTATGGCAAAATAGACGGATCTAAAAAGTTAATGTTTTCTCATTCTATGGCGTCTGCTAAGCTGTCGTTTGCCGATTTGGACTCAGACGGTGATAAAGACGCTATAATGGGCTTTCGTAACGGAAGACTAGGCTACTGGGAAAACAAAGGAACAAACAAAGTCCCTAATTTTGAATTAATAACCGATTCCTTTAAAGGCTATTTTTTTGAACGAGGGAAAGATAGTAAACAACGTAGGATTAAAAAAATTATTCAATTGCCGTTAAATGCCGTGCCTGCGTTTATGGATATAGACGGCGATCAAGATTTAGATTTGTTAGTTGGTAATCATGACGGTACTATATGGCTGTTTGAAAATAGAGGGAATAACTTAATCCCTTTATATTATCTTGTTACTAAAAAGCTTATGGATATAGACGTAAAGCAAAATAGCGCGCCTATTGTGCGAGATATGGATATAGACGGCAAAGCGGATTTAATTATAGGTGATGCAAAAGGGGAAATTTGGTTTTACAAAAATCAAGGGACTGTTGTTTTTCCAAGATTTGATCAAAAAACAAGAAAACTAGTCGGCGTTGTTCCGTTAAATACAAATGCAGTGCCGCAAGCTTTAGATTGGAATAAAGACGGTTTTGTTGATTTAATTGTAGGAACGCAAGATGGAACCTTAGTATACTATGAAAATAAAGCGAATATAGACGAATTAGATTGGAAGACCCCGAAAGTGAATTTTAACTTTCTTGACGTTGGCGGGAATGCCGGTCCGGTTTTTAGTGATTTAGACGCAAGTAAAACGCCTGATTTAATTGTTACTAGTACGCAACCGATTGTGCAATACTATCAAATGCGACAAGATGAAAATGACACGATGTTTTGGAGTATTAGCGATAATTTCTTTTCTTATTACAAGTTAATCTTAAGAGGCAACAAAGCGATGCCCGCTTTTGGGGACGTTGACGGCGACGGCGATACAGATGCCATTATTGGCGAAGAAGACGGCAATTTAAATTATTATATTAATAAAGCAAAAACAAAAGGCGAATTAAATTGGCACTTAGAAACGGAAAACTTGCTGAATATTAAACATTCTTATAATAGCGCCCCGGCGCTGGGCGATCTAGACGGTGACGGCGATCTTGATTTGCTTATTGGGCAAGCAGACGGATCTATTTATTATGCAAAAAATATTGGCACGCCAAAAAAACCGCATTGGGAATTACAAGATACAACCTTTTTTCAAATTGACGTTGGGAATAATGCCGTGCCTCGTTTAGTTGATATAGACGGCGACGGCGATCTTGATTTGCTTGTTGGTTCTTTAATGGGTAGCGTTGTGTTATATGAAAACACAGGAAGCAAAACAAAACCTTTTTTTGTGTTAACTAACCCTAAGTTTGCTAAACTGACCGGCGTGTCTGATGTTGTTCCTTCGTTTTTTGATTGGAATAACGACGGAAAAAAAGATATGATCCTTGGTAATAGTAAAGGTAGTTTACAGATTTTATTCGGTGCGTCAAAGTATAACTCTATGTCTAATTGGGATCCTAATTCGTTTTTTACTATTTACCTTGATCCAGGCACGTATAGTGCGCCTTTGTTTTACGATCTAGATCAAGACGGCTTGCAAGATTTAATTATTGGTAACGGTGACGGCGATATTTTGTTTTTTAAAAACCTAGGAACAACAAGCGCCGATCAAAATCGTTATTTAATTGATAACTCTATTGATGTGGAAGACGGGTCTTTAGTTGTATATCAAAAAGATCATATTTTAAAAATAAGTCGCCCAGTTGGGGATAAAGAAAAAAAAGTAATTAAAGGCAGCGAGGTCAGTCAAGTCAAACCGCATTACCACTTAGATTATACAGAAGAAAAGAAAGCCCCTGTGTATGAGAGTAAAGGTAAGCAATTAGTCTATAATAAAAATCTTTTGAATGCGGCGCCCACGCTTGCCGATATAGACGGTGATAAAGATCTAGATATGCTTGTTGGCACAAGAGACGGCAAATTGTTTTTCTTTAGTAATGAAGGTGATGATAAAAACCCTAAGTTTCGCAGTTCTACTTTTATTAACATAAAATTAAAAGATAAAGAAAACGTAACGCCTATTTTTGCCGATATAGACAAAGACGGCGATTATGATTTGATTTTAGGAAGTAAGCAAGGCGCGATTACAGTGTATCGCAATGACGGCACAAGAGAAAAACCGTTGTTTGTGGAACAAAAAAAATGGACAAAAGATATTTGGTTATATAAAAATACGCACCCCGCTGTTTGGGATTTTAATAAAGACGGTTATCCCGATTTGCTTGTTGGTTCTGTTTGGGGAAGAATGTCTTTATTATTAAATAGAGTAAATCATTTTAAGTTAATACAAAAAGATTTCCAAGCTATAGACGTAGGGCATAATGCTTCGCCTTTTATTGGGATACCTGATAATGGAGGTAAACCGTATTTACTTATTGGAACAGATAAAGGCAAAGTTTTATTTTATCAAAACACAGGGGAAGATTTGTTAAAAGGAAAATGGAAACTCTCTAGTTTAGGATCTAATATTCAATTACAAAAATCAGTTAAACCGGTGTTAGCGGATATTGATAAAGACGGCGATCAAGATTTGATTATAGGAACGGAAAGAGAAGGCGTTTTACTCTTTAAAAACCAAGCGCAAAAACCTAAAACAGACAAAGAAATACAAGATTATATACAAAAAGAGGCGGTAGAATAATGAATAAAAAAATAAGATTATTACTTGCTATTTTAGTATGTTTATACACGGGGATACAAGTTTGTAATGCCGAGCAACCGGTTGTTGTTTCTCAAATTATTGTTGGTTACGACGTGGTACGACGTGGGGAAACGCAATTAATTCAAGTTATGTTAAAAAACGTATCTAATTATTCTATTCCTGTGAACGTCCACATTATGGCAACCTTGCCTTCACGTAATATTGTCTTAGTCGCTAAAAAAAGAGCTCTTGCCGAAGATCGTAGTTTTACACGCGTATTGCTAGAGTATCCTTTGAAAGGCGTTTCTTTAGGACGCTACACGTTAAGAGTACGTGTGTTTGATGCAAAGAATAAGTTAATTGCAAAAACTTTAAACAGTCAGTTTGCTCAATTTTACGTATATAAAACAAAACCGCCTTTAAATTGGCTTAGGTATGCTAACGGTAAAAAAGATAGTGACACAAATAGTAAAGGATCGATCGGAGGTTCTTCGCAGTGGCAAGGCAAAGCAAGCGGGCTTGTTTCGCCGTCTGTGTTATTTCCTGAAGAAGGAAACGGCAAAGGTAAGAAAGGAGCGACTAATAACGGTAAAAAGCAAAGTTCTTTGTTAAAAGGCACTGCTTTTGGAGATAATAAAAAACCGACTACCATAGACGGGAATCAAGACAAGAAAGCCAGTTTAGATCTAGGGTTTAAGAAAGCGGACGTTTTTTGGTATCGTTTATCTGTTCGTGATGCGTCTGTTTTACGTGGAGAAATAGCGTACATTAATGTTTGGATACAAAATAAAGGCGGCGATAACGCGCAAAAAATAGATTATACTTTGTATTGGTATTTCTCAAAATATCCAAGTCGTAAGATTAAGTTTTATAGTGCTACTATTCCCATTCTAGCGCCGGGCGAGGTGAAACGGACTATTATTCCCGTGTTGATTCCTAAAACGGAAATAGTGGGGCAATATAAAATATACGGCGTGTTAGATCCGGAAAATAAAATAAAAGAAATAGATAAAGATAATAATAGAGCGGATTCGACTGATTCTTTTATTTTTGACGATATATCTCTTGTGACGCCCGAACCGGACGAAGAAGGGCGAATTACGTTAGCTGATATTGGGCAAACTAAGTTTGCTTGGCGGAGTAATAAATTTAATCAATTTAAATTACAGATTTCACCGACTATAACATTTGCTGATACTAAGTTAATATTAAACATTCCAAAAGGGGATCGTTGGACTTCACTTAAAGAGGTGCATCCGTTTTCCGGTGAGTTGTTGCGGCTGGCTAAGACATTAATGGAAACGCAGAAAGTTGACTTTTTATATTGGCGAGTTATGGGGAGGACAGTCGTAGGAAACGTTTTTTATTCTCAAGTATATCATTTGTATTTTTCTAAAACAAAAACGCCGGAAAATGAAAAAGCGACAGACAAGAAAGACAAAACAGGTACAGAAGAGCTAGCGATTCCTATGGAAGCAGAATAAGTCGTATTAGGGGGGAATAGAAGGCGTTTTATTGGAAGGGCGTTGTTTTTATTTTGGTTGGCAAGGTTAGTATGGCAAAGGTGGTGAATTAGGATTGCTTTTGTGAGGGCTAAAGAAAATTGCTTTTTCTGGTGGTAAATCTTGATAAACTGGTTTTATATTTTGAAGGCTAAAGAAAAATTGCTTTTGCTAGTGGTGAATTTTATTTGAAGAGGCGTTGCTTTTACTTTAGGTTAGCAAGGTTAGTGCGGCAAAGGTGATAAACTAGTTTTGCTTTTTTATATAGCAGGTTTTCCCTTTTTGCAAAGTCAAGATTGCAAACGTGATAAATTGATTTTACTTTTTTGCACTTTAAAGAAATAAAAAAGAAAGAAGTTGTTTTTTAAAGTATAAGCGTGCTATTTATACAATTCTAAAGAAAAATTGCCTTTTTAAAAGGAAAATATAAACATAAATAAAAGAAAAGTACGACAAAAACGTCTTGTTTAAAAATAAAATATTTACAAAAACACTTGTAAAAACAAACGGATAACACGGTTACGGACTTTTGTCTTTAAAACAGGACGTTTTAACGGCAAAATGGTTTGCCCTTTTATGTCTATATAGGTCGCTTTTCTTTAATAAATACAAGGGGAAAACGGATTGTCTTCTTTTTTTTAAGATGACAAAAACTGTCATGGTTTTTTATAAAAAATAAATTGTATCTTCCTGTTGTTGCAAGATAATTATGCTAAATTCGCTTGGGTTTTAGTGTGAAAAAGTACTGTTTTTAAAAGAGTACAAAAGTTGTCTTGTTTTTCGTACTAAGATAAAAGTAGTACATAAATTACGTATATGAAAAGGAGAAAAACTATGATGTACCGAAGATTTGGCAGGACCAATGCAGATATATCTGTGTTAACTTGCGGGACGATGCGGCTTCAATATCAATGGCAAGATATGAAGCTAAGTGACGTTCCAAGAGATTGCCAAAAAAACGTTGAGAATATCATAGAATTGGCTATTGACAAGGGAATTAACCATATTGAAACTGCAAGAGGCTACGGTAGTTCTGAGGTGCAACTTGGCGGGGTTTTCAAGAATCTAGACAGAAAAACAAGAAGTAAATTATACATACAAACCAAGGTGATAGCTGCTCCATTAGCCGACGTAGAACAGAAATTAGAAACGTCATGGGATAACTTACAGCTTGATTATATTGACTTTTTGAGTATTCATTGTCTCAATAATGAAAGAACTAGTGATAATGAATTAGACACAGAATCCATGCTAGCTCCAAACGGAATCTTAGCAAAAGCAAGGCAGTGGCAAAAAGAAGGCAGAGTAAGGCATATTGGCTTTTCTACCCATGCTGGACCTAATATTGTTATTCCCTTATTAAAAACCGGTTGGTTCTCTTATGTTAACTTATTATGGTCCTATATTTACCAATATAACACGCCAAGTATTGTAGAAGCTAAGAAACAAGATATGGGCGTTTTTATTATTAGCCCTATTGCAAGATCCGGCTTATTAAACCGCCCGCCAAGGATTTGGCAAGAGCTTTGTAAACCTTATACAGCTATGCAATTTAACGTGCTTTTTTCTTTGCTCTGCGAAAACGTAGATACTTTAAGCATAGGACCGGCGGTGCCTTCTGAGCTGGAATACCACGTTAATACGCTCTCTTTATGGGATAAAGCAAAAGATATTGTAAATACAATTCATGAAGCTTTATATAGTGAAATTTGCTCCCGTCTTGGTAAAGAGTGGGTAGATCATTGGCAAGAAGGGCTCCCCTCTGTAGCAACTACGCCAAAACGTATTAATATCCATGAAATATTACGTCTCTGGACATTATGTAAAGGCTGGGATTTTGAGGAATTTACAAAAGAAAGATATAGCTTTCTTACTAATTCGCAACACTTTTTCCCTGGTAATGCATTGACTAGTGAAGAAGAAGCCGACTTGATTCAAACTTTAAAAGGAAGTCGTTTTGCTGATACCATACCGACAATTCTCAAGGAAGCGCATAGTATGCTATTTGATGCTAATCTCAATTCCGGTCCGCTTTCTCTTAAATCAGAAAAGGATTAACGTCCATGTTATAAGTTAACTGTAAGAAATTTATATTAATTTCGTTAATTAACACAGGCAAAAAGGCTTTGCCGTATATCTGGCGTCTTTTATTATTTTGTATTATAGCCTATGGTTTAGTTGACTTTTTATTTTAATTCTATTATCCTAATACTATATTTTTAAATTTAATTACTATACTCTAGGAACGTTTATGTCTAAAGTTTGTCAAAATTGTGGTAAAGGTCCACAAGTTGGGAATAATGTCAGCCATGCTCATAATAAAACAAAAAAACGATTTATGCCGAATTTGCAAAAAATTCGAGTTGTCTTGAAAAATGGCAATACAAAACGCGTACGAATTTGCGCTGCTTGCATTCGTAGTGGTCACACGCTTTAATTAATCTCATATTTGGGGATATATGAAATTTGTGAATTTAAATGAATTTGATGCTACTAAATATGAAATAACAGCAGAAGAGTTTCTTACTAAAAGAAAAGAATCTAATGTTATGGTTATTGATATTCGCATTGTAGAGGCATATGAAGCTAATCATTTAGCCGGTGCTTACTCTTTACCTCTTTTGTTTTTAGAAGAGCATTTAATGCAAATTCCACCTTTTGCCGATATTATTTTTTATGGCGATAGTGATGAAGAAAGTATCCAAGCGATTTTGCTTTTAATAGAAAATGGTTTTGATACGGTTTCTTTTGTTAGTGGCGGCTATAGTGGTATCCAAGAAGAACTTCTTAAATCTGGTGAAGTTGTTTTATCTAATGAAGATCCGGCAAAATGGGAAGCTATGATTGAAGAAATTCTTGATTCTAAAGTAAGACCTGCTTTAGCTTCTGATGGCGGCGGTATGGAAGTGTTAAAAATCCAAGGTGACAAACTATACGTTAGTTATCAAGGAGCTTGTAACGGTTGTCCAAGCGCAAGTGCGGGAACTTTACGATTTATAGAAAACACATTGCGTACTAGTTTAAATCACGATATTGAAGTTATAGTAAGCTAACGTCGTCATACATCAAATGGATTTTTTCCAACCTAAAGCCTTTGTTATTTCAGCACCTAGCGGTACGGGAAAAACAACGATTATTAAAGAAGCAAAACGATTAGTGCCTTCGCTTACATGGAGCATTTCTTGTACGACTCGGCAAGCAAGAGAGCAAGAGAAAAACGGTATTGATTATTGGTTTATTTCTGTTGCTGCTTTTGAACGGCAAATTAAAGAAAAGGCTTTTATTGAGTGGGCAAAGGTACATTCTAATTATTACGGTACTTCTTGGCAAGAATTGCAAAAAGCGAAAGAAGAAAAAAACACGCTTATTCTTGATATAGACGTACAAGGGGCTTTGCAATTACAAGATAAAAAAATAGACGACGTATTTTTTATCTTTATCACGCCGCCAAGTCTAGCAACCTTAGAGCATAGACTTGTAGCGCGTAATACAGAAACAAAAGAAAGTCTTGCTATACGCTTAAAAGCGGCGGAAGAAGAAATGAACCACCGTTTTTTATATGACGTAAGCATTGTTAATGATTCATTAGATAACGCTGTTATTGACTTTCTTAGCTATATTTTACAACAATCTATTGTTTGGCCGCAAGCTGGTCAATTTGACGTAAAAGAAATAGCAAAGCTTTTATATACGTATAAACGAACAGCAGATAGTATTCCTGCCGACTTGATAAAGCTAGAAGCTATTATTACCGATATATATAACACAAAGAAGAGATAATCTCCTTTTTCCTTTAGGAATCTATGCTCTTTTTATCTAGCCTAGAAAATTTAATTCATCAAGAAGATTCATCTTCTGTCAAAGAATTGCTTCAAACTACGTTGCAATGGTTTTCCAAGAACCAAGTAGCATTGCAAGCAAATAAACAAATCTTTACCTTTTTAGAAAGATACGTAGATCGCAGCGCGTGGGGGCGTCTTGATTCGCTTAGTTTAGTTGTTGGCATGTTAGCCGAATGCTGGCAAATAAGCGAAGAGCTGCAAGAAAGTATACAAAAAACGTTTCCTGTTGAAGTGTTACGACTATTAGAATTAGTTGTTTCTTTATGTGAAATACGTCCTTTAGAAAGCTACAATGAAACGCAAGTAGTGAATCATTTAGCAGAGCATATTAGAAAATTAGTATATGTTCTAGCTACTGATTTTCGATCTTTATTTATTGTGCTGGTTATTCGTGTTGTACGATTGCCTTTAAATAAAGAAATTTTAGATAAAAATCGTCTTAAAGTAGAAGCAAGAGAATGTATTGAAATTTATGCTTCTTTAGCTGAACGCTTTGGTCTTGCTAATGTTAAGACTTATTTAGAAGACAAATCGTTTGGGATTTTATATCCGGAAGAATATAATGATATTGCAAAATATAAACGTCTTTTTGCAAAAGAGCATACTAGTTTCCTAGATGAGATCAAGCAAGAAGTAACGCAATTAATTAGCAATGCCGGTATTCAAGATTTTGAGGTAAAAGCACGTATTAAACATAATTATTCGATATATTTAAAATCGATACGTTATCAAGTTTCATATGAAAAACTATATGATATTCTGGGAATGCGTTGTATTTTAGAAAAGGAAGACGATATTTATGTTGTACTTGGTTTATTACATCATAAATATAGATTTGTAGAAGATCGGTTTAAAGATTATATTACCTACCCTAAAGCAAACGGATATCGTTCTTTACATAGTTTTTTGTATGCACAAAGTGGAATGGGCTTTGAAATACAAATTAGAACAAAAGAAATGGATTATGAATCCGAATATGGCACGGCATCGCATTGGTCATATAAAACGGTGAATAATTCATCTTTTACTAGTGTAGAAAGTCCTTTCTGGGTGCAAGAATTAACAGAGAACCTAGTTGCCGCCAAAGACGCGACAGAGATTTTTACATTATTTAAAAAAGAAATATTTTCTGAATTTGTTTATGCGTTTACGCCAAAAGGAAAGTTAATTAAATTAGCATTAGGTAGCACAGTATTAGACTTTTCATATGCTATTCATAGCGATATAGGAAAGTGTACAACAGGTGCTATGATTAACGGGCAATATAAAAGTATTCGTACTGTTTTACAAAATGGCGATCAAATAGAAGTACTTGTTTCAAAGCAACAAAAACCAAACGCTAACTGGCTTTTATTTGTAAAAACGTCACGTGCTAAATCAAAAATAAAGGCTTTCTTACGATCTGAAAATAGGGATATAGCTATCAGGGAAGGGCGAGCTATTTTTCAAAAGATTCTTATAGAGTTACAAATAGCATTGCATACGGCAGAAAGTTCGCAACAGATGGTTCGTTTACTAGATGATGTTCATTGTGCAGATAAGGAAATACTATACCAACAAATAGCTTACGGACGTATTTCTAATAAAACGATACTTCGTTATTTTGATGAAACTTATGCCGCTTTTCCATCACCTAAAAAGCTTTTTAAGTTTAAACGACCAAATCAAGAGCAAGAAAGCTTAATTCATAATGTAAAACCTTTATCAGTTAATGATATCCTAGAGCTAGACAATATGCCCGTTCGTTTTGCTCAGTGTTGTAAGCCAAATAAAAACGATACTATTATGGGGATTATAGGGCAAAGTCGTGATATTGTTATACATGTAACTAATTGTGCTCATGTGAGTGAACTTCAGTCAAATAAAACAATGATACCTTTAACATGGAATGATGAAAGTACTAATTTTAGTCTTCGTGTGAATTTAGAAGTAGTTTCTTTAAAATCGGCAAGTAATATATTAAAGTTACTGGAAATACGAGGAATTACTTTGAAAAAAGCAGTATTAGTACAAGAAAAAAAGATCATTAAACAAGAAATATATCTTTTAATTATAGATAGTAAAGTATGGCATTCTATTGTGGAGAAGCTAAATAAAATGAAAGCGGTAATAGATATATCTATTACAGAAGATATAATGGATTCCTAATTTTATAAATCAGTAATAATACATTCTCCTGTTACCACTTGATTGTTAAAAGTGGCTTGGTGTGGGATCATCATATGTTTACCTTGTTGAGGTAGGATAATCACATTGCCTTGCAAGCAAGCTTCGCCTTGAAAAGAAATATCTCCAATCATAGTTAAAGAAAGCAAAGAAAGTAAATTTGGAATAATAGGAATACGTCTTTGGTAATCGTCAAAAGAATGAAAATGTTTACCTAGATGTACTAAAGGAAGATCAGGAAACATACGTTCCGGATTTATTTTTAATAAACCTTGTTCTAGCGTAAATAAATTAGATTGTATTAACAATAGGTCTGATGTGTTTTTAACAGGAAGAAAGCGCGTTCTTGGCACGTCTAGGATAACGCTATTGTCAAAACAAGTAACAGCTGATCCGATTGCCGTTTCTAGTTGGATTATAGACTGTTGCGCAATTGTTTTTGTATTAGTAATTAAAGGCAGATTAATTTGATTAGCTAAAAAGCGTTCTTTTAAAGAAGGTAAATGTAGCCAAATATTATTTGTGTTAAAGTGTTTAAATACTTGTATATTTTTGAATTCTTCTTGCCTATGTTTTGGAATTTGTCCTGTTTCTATTAAAATAGGTCGCCCGTCTTTTGTTGACGCAAGACTCCCGCCTTTCAGATCATTTTTTGTTTTTCGAGTTGCTTCCATTAAGAAAGGAACTTTATTTTCTACAATATAGCTTAAAATAGACAAATCAAGTGGCGCGGCAAGATTATCTATATTTGAAATAAAAAGATATTCTTTGCCTTGTTCTAGTAATGCATCTAGTTCCCCAGAATAGTATAGGTACATGTAAAGACTACCGTGCCCGGGCGGGTATAAAAGCTGTTGTTTTGGAAAAATTTCTGTTGCTTGTAGAGGCAAGAACGTATTGCTTTGTAAACGAGGAAACGAATTTTGAGAAAATAAACGTATTTGTTTAAGTTTATAGTGATTTAAAATAGCTTGCGTTTCTTTTTCTGTATGTGGTGAAGTCAATAATAACAAAGGAATTGTAACGTTATATTGTTCTTGTATGACTTGCAATTGCGTTAGCGAGATATCTAAAAAAGATTGATTATTACGCACAGGAATCACTGCTTTAGGAATATGTAATCCCATAGAGGTTCCTAATCCGCCATTTAAATGACAAATGGCGACTTTAGATAGAATAGATTTGGCTTCTTCTTGTGTTGGACTAGGTAAATCGCTATAATTGATAACTTGATTGTCTTGTAATCTTTGTATATCTTCAAAAATAGTTTTTTTTTGTATTAATTGCTCATATAGCTTAGTAAAATAATCTTTCTCATAGTCTGTGTAGTTTGTATATTGATTTAAATCAAAGGGAAGGTAATTTGCCATGAGTATATTATTTATTCGGTAATGTTTGCGCATAAGCATACAAGGCTGCCGCTTTTTCTACTTTTTCTTGCTTATAATAGAGTTGCCCAAGTTGATGTACTGTTTTTTGTAATTCTTGTGTGTTCCCTGTGCTTTTAAAGAAAGTATATAACCATTCAGTATAAACGGTTGCTTGCTCTAGGTTGTTTTGAGCCATACACTCTTGAATTAAATCTTTATAGATTTTTTCAGCTTCTTCCGGTTGATTGGCAATTTTGAAGCTCTTTGCTAAATTCTTTTTATAATTAGAAAAGGCTTGTGAAAATTTTGTTTTTAAAGGGGAGTTCTTTATTTGTTCATATGCCGCTATTTGTAAAGATAAAGGTATATCTTTTACATATTTATTAGCTGATTTTAAGAAAGCTTTTGTTGATGCATCTAGCTGATTTTGTTGTTTTAAAATAAATCCGTCAATAAAATACAATTTGCTAATATTTTCTTGTGATAGTCGTTGCATGTTAAAGTTAGCGTCTTTTACTATAGACAAGGCTTCGTCAAAATCTTCTAATTCTAGTAATAATAAAGCAATAGAAATAAGCGTATCATAGTAAATTGTATGTTGTTGTAAGTCCTGGTTAAGTTTCATTGTAGCATTAAGCGTAGTTAAAGCTTGCTCTCCTTTTCCAAGACTGCGGTAAATAGAGGCGCCAATAAGATGCACTTCGGCAAGTAGTTGCCATTGTTTTTTTTCTGTTAGTTGTTTACTAAGCCATTGATATAGAATTAAATTATCAGCTTGATAAGATTTAATAGTAAATAAAAAGCGAAGTATATGCGTTACAAGATCAAAAATAGCTTCTGTTGTGTTATAGGAAAATATATTACGAAGGCTAAAACGAAGGAACCATGTAATTTGAATTTGCGATATTTGGTGATCTTGCGGAATATAAGAAAGAAATTGTTTAACTCGTAAAACAAATAAGCTAAGGTATTCTGGGGTCTTAATTTTTTGTAAAGCAAGGCAATATAAAGTATAAATTTGCTCAGTAAAAGGTTTTTTCTGGAGTATATTTTGTATAATTTTAATGAGGATTTTATCTGCTTGCGTATGGAGTCGTTCTATAGAGAAATGATGATTTTTTGCAAAAAAGAAAGCTAATTCTTGATTTATACGAATTAATTTAGTCGAAAAATCAATTTCAATTAAATGCAGTTTATATAAACGATTCACGTTTGCATTAAACGTGGTAACGTCATCAATAAGCTTGGCTAACGTTGTTAATGGAATCGCAATTTGAAAAATAAAAAGAATAGATAATAATTCTTCTTCCTCTTTATTTAAAGTTTGTTGTAAAGCAGAGAAAATTATTTCCCAACTGTTTCCTATAGCTAGTTTATTAGTTAGTAAGGGAAACAACTCTTCATTTCCTAAAGCAAAAGCAAGACGTAATATAGCGTAGCTTTGTTCGGAAAAGTCACTTAGCTTAATATCGGATTCATTTAATAAAGGCGAACAAGGATAAAAATAACCGCGTAAGTTTTCAAGAGAGCCGTTAATAGGGAAAGTTGCAACGTCAAAGGCTGTATTTGGTTTTTGATAAGAAAAAATAACTACTTTATCATATTGAGTAGTTAAGTTTTGTAATATTTGGATTTGTGTTTCTTCAATTGTATCAGGTACAAAAAAAGTAATAAACGTATATCTTTTTTGATTGCTTAAGGTATGAGAAACCGTAGTTAATTGTAAATTTTGCGTATCTTGAAAATAAGAAAGCGAATTTAAAGTAGTAGCAAGTTCTTTTGTAATTGATAAATGTTCTACAAGTATTTCTTTATATACAGCTTCGCTCCATGTATACGAAATTTGATACGAAAGAAAGCGCAAGGTTTCATTCCAATAAGCAAGAAGGTTATCTTGTTGTATACTATAAATCCAAAGAGGTTTCTTTTCTTTATTTAAGAGTACTTGCGCAAGGTCTCTTGTAATATCTTGCCCATGAAACGGTCTTTTGAAAGTTGATAAAGGAAGAGAAGCCGGCTTTGTTGCTTGTTTTAGCTCTTTTTCATAAATAGTAAAATTTAAATTACTATTAACGACGTTCAAATTAGCATGTAAACGTAACCAAGAAAACCCCCAATCATGACCTATCCAAGGTTTAGCTTGAATTTGGTGCAGGCTAAGGCGAAACGCCGTTAGTAAAGGCGTAGCTTGGATAATAGCTTTGAAAAAAGAAGTTGTCCAAGTTTGATAAAAAGGAAGACTAAAAAAACCGTGTAAAGAGATAATATACGGGATATCTAGCTGTTTATACGTATTAGGTAAATGATTAGAAAGTAATACTTCTTCTGTAAAAGGAAGTAAAACAGAGAGCCCTTTTTCTGCGGCTTTTTGTAAAGGATATAAGAATGAAATCGGTTCGCTTTGATTATTTTTATCAAGATACCAGAAACTGTCTTTACTTTGTCCTGAAAAAAACAATACTTTTAAGGCGTTTTGTAATTGTTCTTGAAATTGTACGTAACTAAAGTTCCCGTCAATAATACAACGTTCTTTGTCTTGCGGTTCAAATTGTGGCGTAAGCTGTTCCACAGTCGGCGTTATTAAAGAGGCTTGGTAAGGTCGGTTACGCCCTTTTGTTCTTGTATAGGAAAACAGTCCAATTTTAGAAGACAAATCGTTTTGTTCATCTATATGGAGCTGTGTTGACGTTGGTAGCGCCATATCGAACACGCGAATAATACCTTTAGTTAAAGCAAGAAAACTAGTGCCGTCAAATAGAAGCTCCCATGGTTTTGAGTCTAAACTAGCATGAAGTAGTTGTAGTAAAATAGGACCTTCAATTGTAATGGTATTACGAAACTCTTCAGGTAAGATAGCATCATACAAAGCTTTTCCATAGTTTTGAAAAAGTTTGTTAGTTTGTTGTAAATCTGACTTAGAAATAAAACCGGGTTTGCTAGTTCGCAAGTGTTCCCAAGTAACAAGGGCGGCTTGTTCTAGTTTTTCATTAATAGGTTGAAAAATAAATTCATAGTTATGCTCGGTAATAATAACATGTTGACGGCTTATGTTGATTAGTAAGGACATAATCTAGGTTTGTTTAGAAGATTGTAAAAACGTGTATTATTCACTCTGGTTGTTATACTGGCAGTATCAAAATGGCTAGTAAGGCTGCTGCTTTTTTTCTTGCTGTTCTTATTATTTTTTCATGTTGCTATAGCTAGAGAATCAGTATCTCTAAAATAATCATATAAGATTTTTTTTGTTTTTTCTATAGTCTTACAGTTTGTATGCTCGTTTTTGTTATGCCTGCTAGTTCCGGGCTAGATTTGTGGAACCTATCTATAAGTTTATATATTCCATGTTTGATCAAATAAATCGGCAGGTATAGCTAAACTTGATAGTATTTCTTGTATTATTCCAAAGTAGCCGATCTGTGTTAATAGAAGTTAACGCCTTGATTAAACTTGTTTTACCATGATTAATATGCCCAATCGTTACAAGTGCAAGTTTATATAACATGAGGTAATAAGTTTAAATTACCAGTTATATCCCATGTTGAACGTAGGTTTTTGAGAGTAAAAATTGTAAGCTACATTAAAAGATAGTTCTTTAAGTCCTTGAAAAACATGAAGCGCAATTAACGGTTGTGCCGTATTCTCTGCATAGTAATAAATTATTTCTTCCGCAGAAAAAGCCATCCAAGGAAAAACAAAAACTTGCGAGCCAAAGCTCATTAATTCATTATCAAGATAAAAGTTAGCAAGTAAGCTTTCATTGAAAATACTTTGCGTTATAGCTAATTGAAGGGTACGTGCGCCACGATGTCTTGTTTGCTCTGTAATAAGGCGTGAATCTAAGATAGATATTTTACGAGACGAAGAATCAATAGGATATCCTTTATTAAGAATAAAGCGATTACGAAAACCAATAGCAACGGCAAGCCCGGATTGAAGGTGTAGCAGTTGGAATTTAATATTACCAAATAAAGCATATGGCGATCGCCCGCCAATAGCCGTAGTGCCTACTGATAAGTGAGGTAAAAGAAGGTAACCAAAACGAAGACGTGATAAAGGTAAGGACGGCTTAGTTATATCGTCAACCCAGATTGTACCTTGAACGTAAAAACTTTTTGGTTGGACGTAGGCTGTTGGCGAAGTGATTAACCAAGATGTATTAGCTTTGTTAGCACGTGTCCTTCGTAGGTAAGAAGCTACGGAGCTGCCTATACCTGTAAAAAATTTACCTGCTTTTTTTTCGCTTTCATCTAAATTGTTAGCAGTGCTACCTTGTGATTGATCGTTATTAGCATAATAGCTAATAGAGTCATTATGTTGACTTCCTCCTCTTTTCTCCGGTTGGAATTCCCATTGCACTTTAGTTAAGATTGCCCTGTCTGAAGAACATAAAGTAAAAATAGCGCGTAGTTTGCCTCTATCCATAAAAAGATGTACAAGCAAAACCTGATTGGCTTCCATACGTGCGGCAAACTCTTTCATTTTGTCTGAATTAGACGCAATATTGCTATAAGTGAGGTTATATTTTGTTTTAAGCTGATTAACGGTAATCGGATCGGCTAAGGAAGCTATTTTAGCAAGACTTTCTGTAAGTTCTTTTTTGAAAGAAATTAAATTAATAGAAGATTGTACGTTTTGCCTACTTTTCTCACTGTAAACAATAGCTAAACGTAGTGATTTATCCGGTTGTTTTATGGACACCGTTTTTTTAACAGCTTTAGCAATAGGCTCAAAATCATAGGCAAACGCTATATTTTGTATAATACAAAAAGCAAGTAATAAAGAAATAAAATAAAAGATTTTATAAAACAAGGGATTTCGTGTCATAAGAAAGAAGTAAAGAAAAATAATATCTAATCTAAATAATCTAATCCAATATCAAGAGCTTGTATACTATTTGTTAACGCGCCAACAGAAATAATATCAACGCCGCAAGCTGCAATAGAAGTAATACTTTCTAGCGTAACGCCGCCGGACGCTTCTGTTATTGCTTTTTTGTTAATGAATTGTACTGCTTTTTTTAAGTCTTCTAGAGACATGTTATCTAGTAAGAAACCGTCAATGTTAGCGTCTAAGCCCGGTTGAATTTGATCTATACGATCTACTTCCATTTGTATAAAAGTAGTGTGTGAAACTTTTTTGCGTAGTTGTAATAAAGCATCGGTAAGGTTAACGTTATGCTCTAATAAACCGGCGAGGTGATTATCTTTAATTAAAATAGCATCAGAAAGGCAATGTCTGTGATTATTTCCACCACCCATAAGAATAGCATATTTATGTAAGTTACGCATGCCGGCAATCGTTTTTCTTGTGTCTACTACTTTTGTATTAGCATTTCCTTTATGTGCTGCATTTACATAAGTAGCCGTTTTAGTGGCAATCCCGCTTAGTTGTTGCAAGAAATTTAAGGCAACCCGCTCTGCTTTTAATATAGACGCGGTTTTTCCTTCTATTGCGGCAATGACAGTTCCTTTATCTACTTCAACTCCGTCTTTGGCAACAGTGTTGAATTGAATAGCAGGATCTATTGTTTTGAAAACAAGCTTAGCAATATCTAAGCCGGCAATAATGCCTTTAGAGCGAAAACGAATCTCTACTTTGCTAGTAAAATTATCTGAGATTAACGTATTTGTAGTAAGATCGCCCCAAGGCAAATCTTCTTTTAAAGCGTTATTAACAAGTTCTTGTAAGTAAAATTGTTCTAACATAGCAAATGATGATAAAAGTAAGGTTTATAGTTTTATATATTTTGAACAGAGTTATACTTCATCTTGCCAAGACGTTACGCTCCATGATGGATTTATATCCGTGTTCGGATAATCTTCTCTAAAATGAGTTCCTCTGCTTTCTTTTCTATTATATGCCATTTGAGTAATCAATTTGGCAAGTAATAGTATAATATTATTTTGAAAACTCGTTACTGTTGGTTTTTCTTCAAAAGTAATTGTTCCAAATGATTGTAATAAATTTTCTAAATTTGTTTGATTACGAATAATGCCCACGTTTTCCCACATTAAGGATTGTATTTCAGCAAGTGGAAGTATAGGCGTTTCCGGTAGACTTTTTGCCGCTTGTAGTAGTGGCTTTTCTTGCCAAAGAGAAGGCGTATTTTCTTTATCTTTAATACAGGCAAGCGCGGTTTGTTTACTGAAAACAACAGCTTCCAGAAGGGAATTACTAGCTAATCTATTAGCTCCGTGAATTCCGTTACAAGCTGCCTCGCCGCAAACGTAAAGTCCGGGAACATGGGTACGCCCTTGCAAATCGCAAGCAATCCCGCCAACCATGTAATGCGCAGCCGGCGCGATAGGCAAAGGTTGGGTTATATCAATTTTATTAGTTTTGCAATAAGCAGCAATAGTGGGAAACATGCGAGTAAATTTATTTTTTTCGATAGTTGATACATCAAGAAAAATAGATTGGTTAGCTTGTTGTTCCTTGTGAATAGCTTGGGAAACAATATCCCTTGGCGCAAGGTCTTTTTGTTTTGGTTCATATTTTTCCATAAACGCTTCACCTTGACTATTACGAAGAATAGCCCCGGCACCGCGTACGGTTTCTGAAATAAGAAAACTACGATGTCCTTCTAGATTTAAACAAGTCGGGTGAAATTGAAAAAATTCAAGGTTACTTAACTTAGCTCCGGCAAGATAGGAAATAATGAGACCGTCGCCACAACTTACGGCAGGATTAGAAGTATAGGGATAAACGTTGCCAGCGCCGCCTGTAGCAAGAATAACTTGATTGTACTCCCTTTCTATAGGGCTGCCTTCTTGCTGGCAATATAGCCCCCTTACAACGCCTTTTTCGAGGTATAAACTGTATACTGAAGAATGAGAATGAAAATGGATCTTAGGATTTTGAGCGGCTAGTTGTAAAAGCGGTTGTATAATCATTTTACCACTAGCATCACCGCCACTGTGTAAAACACGTTTAAAACTATGTCCGCCTTCTTTTGCTAAAATAAGTTTACCTGTTGTGTTCTTGTCAAACTGAACTTGCCAATCAACAAGTTGATCAATAGCTTGCTTGGCATTAGAAGCTAAAAAAGTAACGGCTTCTTTATTACAAAAATCCCGTCCGGCAGCAAGTGTGTCTTCTATATGAGATTGTACGCTATCTTTTTCACTTATAACGCAAGCAATACCACCTTGTGCCAAAAAAGAAGAACTTTCGCTAAGACTTTCTTTAATATAAAGATCTATTTGTATATTTTCTTGTTCGGCAAGGTATAAAGCGCAACTGACTCCGGCGAGCCCGCCGCCTACAATAGCAATAGTTTGTTTTTCTTGAGACATAATTTACAATTGTAACATTGTGTTTAAAGCTTTATAGGCACTTGCTTTAATATCTTGTGGGACTGTAATCACATTAATTGGATTATTAGCTTTAATGCTTTGTAAAGCTAGTAGCAGGTCTATTGGCTTTGTTCTATACATAGTAGAGCAAACGGAAACGCTTGGATTTAAAGGAAATACAAGTTTGTTATGTTGTTTCATTTGTTTAGCTAAGCGATGTACTAAGTTAATTTCTGTTCCAACAAACCAAACGCTATTAGTAGGTGCTTTTTCTATGATATCAATAATTTTAGAAGTAGAACCGGCATCATCAGCTAGTTGTACAATTTCTTGCGGTACTTCGGGGTGTACTATGATTTTAGCTTGTGGGTACATTTTTTTTGCCGCTTCAATCTGTCCTATAGAAAAGCGACAATGTACGGAACAATAACCGTCCCATAACATAATTTGTGCTTGTTCTATTTCCTGTTTGCTAAGGTTTGGCGCGGGTTCTGTCGGTTTCCAAAGAGGCATTTTTTCATTAGGAACGCCTAAAAACGTTCCCGTATTGCGTCCTAGATGTTGATCAGGCAAAAACAGTACTTTTTTTCCTTGCTTTAGCGCCCAGGTAACGACTTTGTTGGCATTTGCTGAAGTGCAAATAGTGCCTTGTTTTTCTCCACAGAACGCTTTCACCGCAGCTGAAGAGTTGATATACGCAATAGGGACAAGGTTTTGCTCCGGTACAAAAGAGGACATATATTGCCATGCGTCTTTTAAATCGTCTATATCTGCCATATCTGCCATAGAGCAACCGGCAGAAGCATTCGGCAAAATTACTTGTTGCTCGTCAGACGTAAGAATATCAGCACTTTCCGCCATAAAATGAACGCCGCAAAAAAGTATGTATTTTGCTTTAGTTTTGCTAGCTTGTTGAGAAAGATATAAGGAATCTCCACTAAAATCACCGAATTGAAAAGTGTGATCTTGTTGATAATAATGGCTTAAAATACATATGTCATTACCTAGCTCCTTTTTTAGATCTAGAATTTGATTTGTAATTTCTTGTTGTGTTAAGGAAATATGATTGTTGCTCATTATAGCTTTTATAAATCAAGTATTCATGTAAATAATTATTTTAATATGCTGTAAGCATTATGGCAATAGTATACTAATTAGCTTAGTTAATATTTAGATATTTATGTATTTGTAAACTAAGGCGCGTTTGTGGATATTTTTTTACCAGCTCACAGCATCGTTTTACATTAGCGTCTACTATTTTTTCTTTGTCTGCTTTAGGTTGTAAGAAAAGGTTGCTATTACTTACAGGTAACATGGTTGTAATCAATTGCTCGTTAAATTGTGAATCTATAATGAATTTTATTTCATCACCATAATTTTTTCGTATTTTTGTTTCTTCTTTTGGGCTATAGGTAATCCAATTTGCAGTTGCAATATTGGCGGGGTTCAATCCGTTTGTTTCTACGGCAATATAATATCCTTGCTCTTGTAACGTAAGAATGAGATCGTTTAAGTTATATAAAGAAGGCTCGCCTCCGGTTAATACAATAAATTTACTAGGAAAGGCTTGTATATTTTGTATTAAAGTTTCTGTTGTATAATTTGTAAAGTGTGATTTATGTAAAGGTTCGTCACAAAAATCACATTGTAGGTTACAGCCGTAAAAACGAATAAAAATAGCGGCTTTGCCTGTATGAAATCCTTCTCCTTGTAAGGAATAAAAAATTTCACAAATTTTCATTGCTTCCCTTTATTTCATTTGCTTCATTTGATTTTGTTACCCATTCAGAACGTATTTTTTCAGAATAATATACTTCTTGTAAATCAAAAGAAATAGGATCGTCGTTTTCAAAAATCGCGCAAGCTTTGCTTGTTTCATGTACTTGCACTTGCTTAATAGGAAGCTTCCATTGATCTAGTTGAAAAAAGATATGCCTTGCAATTTGCTCTGCCGTTGTATTGTATGGTACAACAATATAACGCGTATTTAGTTGTGGTGCTAACTTTAAAAGTTCACTGTCTTCTTTCCAAATTAAAATAGAATGATCAAAGGCATCAAGAAAAGAATGTACTTTTTCAGTTAATTCTTTAAAATCCATTAACATTTGCGCTTGATTTTGCGTTGTTGATTGTAAAGTTAACGTGAATTTATAAGAATGCCCATGTAAACCGCGACAACGCTTAGTATAAGAATAAGCAAGGCGATGCGCCGTTTCAGCGGTAAAAAACTTTTGGATCATCATAAATGTAATAAGCTCCAATGATACGTTTGTGAAATAAACAACTAAAATATAAGTTGTATTAACTTTAAAATAAATAATTAGTTAGTGCAAGAAAATGCTACTATATTTTAATATAAAATATAAAAAATGTTAATTTTGATTGCTATAATATAATTTTTTTGATATGTTTTGCTATATTCAAGTATAGCTTGTGTGAAGATTAAGAGATTATCTAATATACTTTTTAAAAGTATAAAGAAGAAGTCTAGCTATAATAAAATGGAAACTAGTTATAATAAAATGGAAATAAAATTTAACGGTTTATATAATGTGCCGCAATTAGCAAATTACAACGAGAATGACGTTCTTGTTTTGTTTGGTGAAGTATTCGAAAAAGGCTATGCTACCGGTTTAGTCCAAGCCGCACAAAGAAAAAACATGCGTATTATTGCCCTGACCATGGGCAGAAGAGACGAAGGCAATATACTTCGCCAATTAAACATAGAAGAGGAAGAAGCCTTGCAAACGCTAAGCGGAGGCGAGGTCGTGAATATTCCTTTATGGGCGGGGTTTGATAATGATGCGTATAATGATTTACCAACATTAAGCCAAATTTGTAGTGACATTAATGCAAAAAATTGGAAAGAAACTAAACTTGATTGGGACGCTATTGCTAAACTCAAACAAGCCGGTCGTGATTCTTTTAATGAACGTGTTAAAAAGGTAATGGCTATTTTAAAAGAAAAAATACCGACTGACGCTAATGTGGTTTTTGCTCATTTAATGGCAGGCGGGCTCCCGCGTGTTCGTGTTAACCTTGCTGTTGCTAGTAATGTAGTTCGTGGTAGTGGGAAACGATATACTTCTTCTAGCGAATTTTGGGAAACTGATCTTGGAAAATTATCTTATGAAGGATTTTATGAAGTTTCGGCTGAAACGTTTAATGTATTGTTAAACGAAAGTGAAGAGATAAGAAAACGAAACACTGCTAACAGTAAACAGGTTTCTTATATTGCGTTTGGTTATCATGGAACAGAAATTCTGATTAACAACAAACCGCAGTGGCAAAGCTATGCGCCGTATTTGCCGGGCTATGCTAAAATTGGATTAGAAAAAATTGCCATACAAGCGCAAGAAAAAGGAATTCAAGCTTCTGTTTTTAATTGTCCGGAAATAGAAACAAATTCAAGTGCTATTTTCTCAGGTGTAGAATTATCATTGTACCCTTTTATTTATTCTTTACAAAAAATAGTAGATGATACGGCGTCGCATGATATAGCAAAACATGTTAAGTTGTGGAATACAGAAAAAGCTTCGCTTATACAAGATATGCTTGCTTTAAGTGAAGAATATCATTGCAGTGAAGTTATGCAAGATCGCTATGCCCATTTTGATTCTTTTCCTATTGATAATACTTTAGATCATATGAATACAATGATTCATTTTTCTGAGTCATTAGCAAAAAAGACGAGAGAAATTGACGCTGAATTGCGCAGCTATTTAAGTGCTCTTGTTGTTGAAGCAACAGGGGAGATCATGTTAAATCAATCTGACAACCTTGGCGAACCTGTTTATTGGCTTGGGCATGGAATCATTGCTCACATGTTGAGTGAGATGAAAAAAATAGCTAAATCTTAATTATCAAATTAGTTGATATAATTAATGTATTGCTGTAATTATGGATAAATCTTTTAAATGGATTGCTTTTATCGGCTTATTGTTGGTTGCTTTAGTCGCTTCATGCTTTATGGCTTTTGAAGCTGGTCAGTTTTATCAACGATTTTATCCTGAACAGATTAGCTTTATTCAAATGGGCTTTTTAGCCGCCTTTTTGAATGAAATTTTTATGGCAATCATGGCTGGCGTCTGGTTGCCACAAATTCAATTTGCTAAACTTAGTTTAGTACATCCGGCTAATATCCTGTTTAAATTCTTACTTATTCTTCTTTTTTGCGTTTCTGTTGGCGGTGCGGTTTTTCATGCTATTGAACCACGATTAGCTGTTTTGCAAAAACAATCTAACGACGCTAATTTATTACATCTTTTAAATAACGAGCAACAACAAAGCGAACACAATATGCAAGTGTTTGCCAAGCAAAGACAAAGGCTAAACGCCGCGTTAACGGCAAAATCACAAAGAGAAGAGCAACGTCTTCGCCATCAAGTAATATTAAGACATAAATCAACAACTGTGCTATGGTTTGAAGTAGCGTTAATGGTTTTATTACGTATTGTTGTGCAAATGGCAAATTTATGTTCCGTTTGGTTGGCCGGTTGGATATATCGTTCTCAAAGCTATGATCGTAAACGAAAAAATAAACGCAGTGTTGTGGTGAATAACGAAACAACACCGGCGTTAGCAGATCAAAAGCAAGAAAAAGCGCTTGTTGCAGAAAAAGTAGAGGAAAATACAAAAAAAGAAATAGTTAAAGATGATAAATTGGCTATGCCTTTTGCACATTTGCAAACTGAAAATAGCAACCTAGCTAAGAAAGAAAGTTCGCAAACTTGGGAACCGGCAGTAAAAGAGCAGGTTAGTTTACAAGTGAAGCCAAAAAGCAACGTTTTGCAACCAACAGTAAAAGAACGGACTGATTTACGTGTAAAAGAACAAAATACTACTGTACAAGAAGAAGTTAAAAAAACAGCGCGTGTGCAGGTGTCTCCCGTTAATACGACTCCGCAACCAACAGTAAAAGAACAAAATACTACTTTACAAGAAGAAGTTAAAAAAACAGCGCGTGTACAGGTGTCTCCCGTTAATACGACTTCGCAACCAGAAGTAAAAGAACAAGTAAAGCAAAAGCAACCTTTAGATAAAGTGCTTAACTCCCGTCCTAATATGCAAACGCTAACGTTAGCAAGCGAAGAAAAAGACAAGCTGCGAAAAATGGAACAATATATACAAGGTATCCAAAAATTATTTTTGCAACGTTCTGAAGGGGTGCAAATAGCGGATATTTGTAATTCAATAAATGAAAATGAAGCGTATGTTAGGAAGATTATAGCAGCTAGAGATATTCGCTTTTTTGATGAGATACAAACTATCTATCGTAAACTTAAGGAATTGCGAGAACAACAACTAGCAATTGGATAATACTTATTTTTTGCTCTTTAGGGGTGCAAGTAAGGGATCTTTGTAATTCGCTTTTTTGATGAGATACAAACTATCTATCGTAAACTTAAGGAATTGCGAGAACAACAACTAGCAATTGGATAATACTTGTTTTGTACTCTTTAGGGGTGCAAGAAAGGGATCTTTGTAATTTGCTTTTTTGATGAGATACAAGCTATCTATCGTAAACTTAAGGAATTGCGGGAATAATAACTAGCAGTTGGATACTGCTTATTTTTTGCTTTTTACTTGTTTTGTACTCTTTGTAGTTTTTTGTACAACTGGGGAAGGATCTAGAGAACTAAGGAACTCTATTTTTATAAGTCTAAACGCACTGTTTTTTGTTAGGATATTACGTGTATCCATTTCTAAGCCAACACTAGTTACGTTGTCTATATGCTCTATTCCAAAAACATCACTAAATTCTTTTTCAAGGTTAATAGTGGTAACAATTTTTTGATTACTACGTACAGGACAAGTTCGGCAAACGTATCTTCCTGTGTCTTTATAATAATGTCCTAGAAAAATATCACTTCTGTCTATGTTATTAACAAAGAAAGAAAGGAAATAAGGTACTGCCGGCATATAGAAACGACCGCTTGGGCGCGGCGTTGTCCCAAAACTCACCATAACGGCTAAAAGTTGTCTTCTCGTATTTTCAGCCCAGCTATTGATAAGAGGAAAATGCGTAAAATACCAAGTAATACGTAAATATTTAGCAGGGAAAGGTTTTTTAAATTTGTTTAGGTAAAAAAGAAAGCCTCCGGACGGAGGATCAAAAACAAGACCACGATTAGTTTTATATATACGTAAAGCACTGAAATCATATTTTTTTTCAAAGCCTATACTACGAAGGTATTCTCGCCCGTCTTGGATTTTACTTTCCTTGGTAAAGTCAAGAACGTATTGTGTTTTTCCGTAAGCGGTGGCAACAATACAAATAAAAATAACGAAAAGAAAGATTTTTTTCATATGCTAAAAATATTAATTTACAACTAACAACAGTATTCTAGCGTTGTAAGATACTACGTTATCATAATTTAGATTAAAATACAAGAATGATCTATTTTATTTTGAATTCTAGTTTGACATTATTTTAAAGTGCATGATAGTATAAAAAATAATTTTTTACTATAAATTAAAACGTTTCAGCTAAGGTTTAGAGCTATGCTTACATTAATGAGAAATAATTTACAATCCCCTTTTATGAAATTATTGGTGTTTGTCGTTGTCATTGTGATGGGATTTTGGGGAGTAACAACATATAGTAGTCAAAGTCTAAATATAGTCGCTACTGTTGGCGGAGAAGAGATTCCCGTTTCGGCTTATCAAGAAGCATGGCAAGCTTTTTCCATGCAAATACGACAAAATGATCAAATTAAAGATTTTGAACAATATGCAGAAAGCTTTAATTTGCGACATAAAATTTTAGACAGATTAGTTAATGAATCTTTATTATTACAATTAGCAAAATCAAACGGTCTAAACGTTACAAAAGAAGAAATAGCTTCTTTTATATATAATTCGCCGTCATTTCAAACAGACGGAAGATTTGATATGGATAAATACAATACGATTATTGACCAGTCAAATCAATCCAAAAATGATTATGAAAACAAATTGCAAAAAGAATTGTTAAGAAGTAAATTTTTCACATTAGTAGGCGGTTTGCGATTTGTGTCTGAAAGTGCGACAAAAACAAATTATATATTAAAAAATACAAATTATCGTGTAAAATATTTTGCTATTAATAAAGAAGCTTTTGCAAAAAATGTTAAAGCGACTGATAAAGAAATAAAAGATTATTATAATAAACATAAAGCAAATTATAAAACAGAACAAACGTATGATTTAGATTATGCCGTATTAACCGCGGATTCGCTTGTTTCTAAAGATCAAATCTCACAAAAAGCAATAGATAGATTTTATAATCATAATAAACAATTATTTCCAGCAAATGTTAAAACAAAAATAGATTTTATTACAGTTCCTTATAAAGATCATGCTACAATTAGCAAAGTATATGCTGAGTTAAAGAAAAATCCAAAATCGATTAAGCATATAGCAAAGCAATATAAAGCGGCTAAAGTTAAATATACAACAATGCCATGGAAGACAAAGAAACAGTTAGAAAGTACATTTTTAAAGCAAGATTTTACAAAAGTTAAAGTTAATAACGTATTGCGCCCTTTTGTTAAAGACGGTCATTCTTATCTTGTTCGTGTTGTAGATAGGAAAGTTGACAAAGAAAGCCAAGCGGCAATTAACGAGCAAATTACTAACAAAATCTTAGTTGCCAAAAGAACGCGTAAGTTACAAAGTCAAAAAGACAAGTATGCTTCTATTACAGATGCTGATAAAATGAATGAAATTGTAACAAGTCATAAATTAAAATGGCAAACATTAACTAAATTTAAGTACGGAGCACCGGCTTCCGGCAATCTTGATCAAGTTGCTTTATGGCAAGCGTTAACTAAACGTAAAAAAGAAAAAGTAGGGGTAGCTCAATCAGTAAAACAATTAGTTTTTTATAAGATAAAAAAGATTAACCCGGCAAAGCAAAAAACGTTTGATCAAGTGAAAGATCAAGTTAAGCAGCAAGTTTTAAGTGATAAGCAACAACAATACTTGTCTAAACAATTAAAGCAATGGGGACAAGATATTACTTCACAAGCTAGGTTTAATAGTGTAGTAAGTAAGTATAAATTACAATCAAAAGAAGCGCAGTACACACATGACAACGCTAAAATTAGCGGCATGTTTATACCTAGTAATATTGCAGGGAAATTACGAGTGGCAAAAGAAAAGCAAGCAATTGCCTTTCAAAGTTTTGGCAACGGTTATGTAATTTATATTTCCCAGGTAATGAAGCCAAATGAAAATAACGCTGATTTTAAAGATAAGTTAGCAGGTTTTCAAAAGCAAGAAGAGCAAGAAACGGCTATACAATTTTTAGAAGATTTAATAGCAATACAAAAGAAAAAATTAACTATTACATATAATCAAGACGTGCTAAAAGCCTTGAAAATATAAATTAATACATAATAAAGAGGGATATGGAAGACTTAATTAAAGAAATTGAAGCAAAAACAGAACAAGCAATTGAAAAAATTAAGCAATTACAAATTAAGGTTGAAGAATTAGAGAAAGAAAAGGAAGACGACACAGCTAAATTGAAACAGTTAGCAGAGAAACTAACTGTTCTTGATGTAGAAGCGCCGCAAAAAGAAGATCAATATTCTCTTAGTAACTATTAATCTATAATCTTTACGGCGTACTATATGCTTAAAAGAATAGTACTTGTTTCTATATTTTTACTAGTAGCATCATATGGGCAAGCAAAGCAAATTAAAATTGCCGTTTTCCCATGGGTGAAGCAATCTATTCAAAGCGAAACATATAGCGCATTAGGTTTGTATGCTAGAGAGTATTTAGTATCTTTGTTAAAAAAAGATAAGAAAAACTATTTATTTTCAACGCAAACTTTAGTCTTGTGGCAAGCACATCATAAAGATAAAGAAAACGTATTTCCTGCAGATATTGTTATTGTGGGACATTACCAACAAGTTGGTAAATGGTTTTATATACAAATAGAGATTATAGAAAAAGCAAAAAATTTAAAACGTACGTTTACTTTAAAAGAAAGTGAATTATCTACTTTGTTCCAACAAAAAATAATTCCACTTTTACAACAAAAGCAGATACTATCTTTACAAAATAAGACGGTTCCTTCGTTTGTTTGGACTACAAATAAAGATATTCGTAATTTATTTTTTCTATCCCAAGCAATATACACAAATCAAATTATTTCTTTAGCTTTAATACAGGATTTAAGCAAAAAAATTAATCCAAGAACAAGCCCGGAAGTTTCTGTTGCTATGTTAATGGAAGCAAAGATATTGTATGCGGCAAGACGTAAAAGCAAAATGTTAAGGGAACAAACCTTGCGGCAAGCTATTGTTTTTTTGCAACAAGCCTTATTGTATCACAAACATAATGCAAGCTTGCATCGGTTGCTATCTGAAGCTTACGCTCTTCTTGGAACGTATAATACATGGGTATATAAAACGGCGAATCAAGCTTTACAGTTAGATCCGTATGATATAACGTCTTTGTTTTTACGTGCTTTTGCCATAGGCTGGGAAAATCAAGCGGCAATGGAAGATTTAAACACATTAATAAAACAATATCCGTGGTTATGGCAGGAAGTGACTATGCCAACTTCTCTTTTTCAACAAGGGCATTTTGACTTAGAGCTATCGAAAGCACATTCTTTTTGGAAAAATTATCAGCAAAAAAAGAAAAACTAATGAAGAAACTTGTAGGCGTTATTATATTAATCTCTCTTTTGCTTTCAGGGTGTAGCTATAATTATTATATAGGTACGCAACTAGAAAAGCAGAAACGCTATGAAGAGGCTCATTTAGCGTATCACAAGGCGCTTGTTCGTTCTTGGTTTGGTCTCTATAAATCAGATACCGATCGTATGGCTAAACTTGTTAGTGAAGACATGCAAGAAAGATATCATCGTTATTTAGATAATGGTAATTATGCAATGGCATATGATGTCTTAAACCGGGTTATTGAATTAGATCCGGAAAATAAAGAAATTCAAGAAGAATATCAAAAATGGGCACATATTTTGATTGCAGGCAAGTTGCACCTGTCTTTTGATCATTTAGGAAGAATTCCGGTTGCTGATGATATGCGTTTAGAAATAGAAATTAATACGCCGCAAAAGCGAGTACTCACTTCTACTATTGATATACAAAATTCTCTTTTTTTCATAGAAGATGCAATTTATGAAATGAAGCCGGAAGACTTACTTGCCTATACGATTCGTTCTGTTAAATTAGAAATACAAAATCAAGCTTTATTTAGCCGTGATATTGTATTTGCTTCTTTTGGACAAGCAAAGTTAGTAAAAAAACAAGGCGCGCTAGTCTTGCAACCATTGAGTACGCCGCAAATAATTGCAAAAGGAGCAATTCCAAGTACAGTATGGAGCAAATCGATAGCAAGACAAGTTTTTGCTAATCAAAATAAATACAGCATGGCTATACATAATCAAGTTGTGCACGTTTCTTCGGCGCAAGGAGCGAGTTATCTTCCGGCGGCTATTTATGCAAATACAAAAACAAAACAGTATTTTATAAGCTTTAATTCTGTACTTGTAAAACAAAATAGAGTAAAGCAAAGTGAATGGAAGGTACAAAGAGAAAAAGAAGATGAAGATTATATTTCTCTTTTAAAGGGTAATTATACGTTACTTCCTTACTTACAATATACTAATAAACCGGTTTATATTGAATTAGCGAATTAAAAATAAGAATGAATTTAGCAGAATTAAAAAAAGAAGCGGCTATTTTATTGGAAAGGATAAAGTTAAGCAAGGAGTCGCTTTGACATAGCAAAGACAAAAGAAATATATGAACAATTGCTTGTTAAAACGCAAGAGCCTAATTTTTGGGAGCAACAAGACGCGCAAACGAGTATAAGTCAACTTGCTGAAAAGAAACAATTTTTGTCTAAATGGGAACAGATTATAGAAAAGCAAGAAGATGTTAAAGCCGTATTGGAAATTATTGAAACAGAGGAAACGGAAGAATTTATAACTGAAGCTACAACGTATATAGGTGAATTAACGCAATTACTAGATACGTTTGATTTATACCATTTGCTAAGTGGAAAACATGATAAATCTAGCGCTATTATTTCTATTAATGCCGGAGCCGGTGGAACGGAAGCAAGAGATTGGGCTTCTATGTTATGCCGTATGTATATGCGTTGGGCAGAAGAAGCGAATTATAAAGCTAAGATTTTAGATATCTTAAAAGAAGACGGCGGCATAAAATACGTTGCTATTAGTATTGAAGGAAGCTATGTATACGGCTATGCTAAGCAGGAAACAGGGGTACATCGATTAGTACGTATATCGCCTTTTGACTCGAATAAAAGAAGGCATACTTCATTTGCAGCAGTAGAAGTCTTGCCAGATATGGAGGAAACAAGCGAAGATATTGAAATTGCTACGTCTGATTTACGAATAGATACGTTTCGCGCCAGTGGCGCCGGGGGGCAACATGTAAATACGACTGATTCGGCAGTTCGTATTTTACATATTCCTACAGGTATTACAGTACAATGCCAAAATGAAAGATCGCAACATAGCAATAAAGCAACGGCAATGAAATTGTTAAAAGCGACTTTAGCGGCAGAAGAGGAAAAAGCTAAGCAAGAAGAAAAAAATAAAGTGAATGCAGAGAAAAAAGAAATAGCATGGGGGAGTCAAGTTCGTAGCTATATAATGCAGCCTTATCAAATGGTAAAAGATCATCGTAGCAATATTGAAATAGGAGACGTCCAAGCCGTACTTGACGGTAAATTAAGCGAATTATTAGAAAAGAATTTACGTTTTTTATCTAATACAACATAAAAATAGTTGCAATATATTGTATGACTTTACCAAAACAATTAGAAACGATTCAAAGAATATATACATTAGGTCCGCCCGGAACTTTTAGTGAGTATGCGGCAAGTCAAATTAAAAAGAATGAAAAGCAAGAAATTTGTTATGCTGTTTCTTTAGTAGACGTGCTAGAAAAAACAAAGCAAGATAAGCACGCTATTGGCATAGTCCCGGTAGAAAATTCAACGGCAGGTAGCGTTTTAATTGTATGGAAACATTTAGTTAAGCTAGGCTTAGCAATAGAGCAAGAACTTATTTTACCTATACAGTTTACTATCCTTGCTGAAACGGCACTAGCAGACGTTAAAAACTTATATTGTCATAATATGGCATATGAACAGGTAAGGGAGTTTTTAACTAAGTATATGCCGTCAGTAGAGCCTAAATTTTGCAAGTCTAATGTAAGTGCGGCAAAACACTTTATGGGGAACCAAAAAGAACAGGCTGCTTTAATTCCTCGTCACCTTAGTCGGCAAAATCGTATATACCAACAATATATTAAGGCAGAGGACGTACAAGATTCTAAACATAATAAAACGCGTTTTTTTGTTGTAATGAAAAAAGACGAAGCGTATCAATTTGATTTTACAAGAAATAAAACTTCTCTTTTTGTGCGATTCGAAGAAGATCACCCGTCTTTACTTTTTTCTTTACTAGAAATCTTCCACATATATGATATTAATTTGAGTTACCTTCATTCTGTGGCTTCTGCGGTGAAACTGTGGAAATATAATTTTTTCATTGATTTTTATAATAACCAATATACGCAAGAATGCCTTACTATGTTGCAAAAGAAAAATATTAATTTTACGATATTAGGTTGTTATGATTTTGATAAATAATTTAGTGTGAATAGCAAAATATGACGATAATCTCTCCTTCTGTTTATAATAAAAAAGCATTAGAACAACAAAGCGTAGTTTGTCTTTCTAAAGAAGAAGCTTTGACGCAGAATATACGCGCTTTGCGTATAGGTATTTTGAATATTATGCCATATGCGGAAAAGTATGAATTTAGCTTACTACATCCTTTAGGTAAGTCTATTTTACAAATTGAACCTATATGGATACGTTTACATAGCCATCAGTATGCAAGCTCTAATGCAAAACATTTAGACGAGCTATACGTTTTTTTTGAAGATATAAAACATAAACAACTTGATGCTTTAATTGTAACCGGCGCGCCAGTTGAAAAATACAGTTTTCAAGACGTTGTTTATTGGAAGGAAATAGAAGAAATTTTATTGTATGCACAAAAGCATTATATTTCTACTTTAGGTATTTGTTGGGGCGGAATGGCGTTAGCTAAAATATTGGGGATTGAAAAGCAAAATTACCGATATAAACTTTTTGGCGTGTATCCGATTTCTAGATTAGTTAAGAAACATCCTATTGTTGGCGGGTTAAGCGATGTTTTTATGTGTCCACAAAGCAGGTACGCCGGTTATAGTGATTCTGTTTTAGAAAATCTGGAAAAAGAAGGGAAGATTACTTTATTAGGCTATACGGAAAATGTAGGGTATACTTTATTTGAAACGCCAGAGCATAAGTTTATTATTTATCTAGGACATCCGGAATATGATATAGATCGTATTATAATGGAACATGAAAGGGATAAAGATGCTCCTTTGATTAAAGCGCCTGCTAATTTTAAGTTGGCTGATCCTAAAAATGAATGGCGTTCTAGTAGAAACGTCTTTTTTAGTGATTGGTTACACTACGTATATTGGGAAACAAGCTTTGTTAATGAAATGTAAAAAATAGATTTAATAATAAACTTTCTAAAGCAAGTTGTTTCGTTGCTTGTTTATTAATGTTTTTTTCTGTTGTTATAACTAATTGAAACGCTTCTTGCGTTTGCTTTATATTAGCCTGCCAACTTTGAAGTAAAGAAGGATCTAAGTCTTGATTATAAAGGAAAGAATTAAGTCCTTGTTTATATTTTGCAAAATCACTTAACCAAGAGGCTAAGAAAGTAAGATAAAAAGAAAGTAAGTCTTTTTTAATAATATTTTCTATAGCAAGGAAATAGCTTTGTAAGCTATGTGATTTAGTCTCTTTGTTACTAATTTGTATTAACATAGTATATATATCCATACGCATAGTTAAAAGGGTCTCTATGTTGTCTATCCACTCTGTTTGTAATCTTCCTTGGGCATAGGCTAAGATAAACTGCTTTTGTTCTTCTGAAAGCGTATAGCTTTGTTTTAACAGCAAGTTAATATCTTCTTTGCTTAGAGGGGGGAATATAAACTTCTGGCATCTTGATTCAATTGTTTCTAGAAGCAAGCCTTCTTGCGGAACAAGTAAAATGAATAATGTGTTTTTAGGCGGCTCTTCTAATAATTTTAAGAAAGAGTTGGTTGCCTCTATATTCATTTTATGGGCTTCTTGTATAAGTATGACACGTTTAACAGGAAGTAGCGCTTTAATATTGGTTAAGGCAATAACTTCTTTTATTTGAGAGAGCAACAGTTGTTTTGTTGCCGGTTTAATAATAGTAAAATTGGGGTGCTCTTCTTTAGCAAGAAGAACGCAATGAGAACAATGTCCGCAGCTATTATGTGTTACACAATAAAAAGTAGAAAGCCAGTAACGGACTAAATTTACTTTACCAATACCTTTATTCCCAATAAATAGATAGGTAGCGTCAAGTTTATCTTGCTTTTGTAACTGCTCTAGTCTAGCAAGAATCGGTTGAAACGAAAGAGGGAAAGCAACAGAATCAGTATGCATATATTTATACAGAAAGGAGAGAAGTAATTTTGTTATAAATTTGTTGCGTAATCTCTTCAATAGATAAAGCGGCATTAATAACACAAATACGTTCCGGATTTGCTTCAGCTAAAGAAAGGTAGCTTTTTTGCACTTTTGTAAGTAACTCTATATTATTATCAAAATGAGCAAGTATAGCTTGGGAGTTAACTTGTTTTGTTTTTTGTCTTTGTTTTAACCTATCTATAATAACAGGTAAAGGCAAAGAAAAGAGAAACGTTAAGTTAGGTAGTAAAAGGTTTTCTTTTTCCCAAAGAGGTAGCCAGCTTGCTTTAAGGGCTTTTGCTTTAATTTGATAAGCAATCGTAGAATCATGGTAGCGATCGCAAAGAACTATTTTACCTTGCGCTAAAGCCGGTTTAATGCAAGTTGTAATATGGATAGATCGATCTAAAAGAAAAGAAAGCAATTCAGCTTGCCCGTCTAGTGAGTTTTGCGTAAGTTGTTGCCGAAGCTGTTTCCCAAAGGTAGTATCTCCGGGTTCAAAAGTTTGTATGACTTGGTGCCCGTCTAGTAACAGTTTCTGGTATATTTTACTTAGCTGCGTTGACTTGCCACTGCCGTCAATTCCTTCAAACGTAATAAACATAAATAGACGAAAGAAAAACGGTTAATTACATATCTGCTTCATGAGATACACGTTGTATGACAGCATTAACATTTTGTAGGCGTTGTTCTAGATTTTCGTAACCTCTATCAATTTGATAAATGTTATGAACTTCACTTGTCCCGGAAGCGCATAGCGCGGCGATAATTAATGCCATGCCGGCACGTATGTCCGGACTAGAAATATAAGAAGCATAAAGCGGCGTTTTACCAGATACAACAATGCGATGCGGATCGCATAAGATTATATGAGCGCCAAAGCTAATTAAACGATCCACCCAAACAAACCGACTTTCAAATAATTTTTCATGTAGTAAAATAGTGCCTTCACATTGTGTTGCGGTCACTGTTAAAATACTCATTAAATCAGCAGGGATTCCCGGCCAAGGCGCATCGCTTAAACGAACAATGCTGCCAAGAATATCTTGTGTAATATGGGCTGTTTGTGCCGGAATAAGAAGCCCGTCAGGCATCCATGTTGTCGTAATGCCTAATACGGAGAAACCGGTTAAAATGGGACTATGTGCATCTCCTTTCAAAGGAGCTGTAAAATCTTCTTTTGCTATATTAGTAATAGTAATACTACTATGCGTTGCTGCGGCTAAGCCAATAAAGGATCCGGCTTCAATTAAGTCCGGAGCAATGCGATACGGCGTTGCTAGCTTATCTAGTGTTTCTATGCCTTCGATTTCAAGGAAGTTACTTCCTATGTTTTTTATTTTAGCACCGTATCTTGCTAGGATATGACAAAGCCCTTGCACGTGCGGTTCGCAAGCGGCATGATAAATCCGCGTTGTTCCTTTAGCAAGCACGGCAATAGATATAATATGCTCTGTTGCCATGACGCTAGCTTCTAGTAGTAAAATATCGCAGCTTTGTAGCGCCGGGGTTTTGAGGCTTACTGTAAAATAATTTTTATGTATATTATAGTTGAAATGAAAGCCAAACTTTTTTAAGGCGTCTATATGCGCATCTAAAGGGCGTCTGCCAATGCTGTCACCGCCCGGTTCATATATACGAACTTCTTTATACCGTAAAGCCAGCGGTGCGGCTAAGAGAAACGAAGCGCGCAGAGATTGGCAAAGTTTTTTATCTAAGATAAGAGATTCTTTTCTTTCAAAGAGAGGCGGCAAATTATGTGTAGAAAGGGTGATCACAGAAGGATCGCCATTGTCTTCACAGGTAACGCCAATAGATTTGAGTAAAGCAAGTAGAGAAATGATATCTGTGATTTGCGGCACATTAGAAAGCTTCATTTCATTGGTAACAAGGCTAGCGGCAATGACTGGTAAAGCTTCGTTCTTATTCCCTGAGATACGAATAGAACCGCTTAACTCATTACCACCTTCTATAATAAATTTTTCCATTAGTACGTTGTCCTGTCTAGTTTTAAGAGCATGCTAGAAAAATAGGGGTATTCCCTCAGAGGTTTGCTTATAAAATAGAAAGCTATCTCTTTGTCTTTATTAGATTTTGTTGCTTTTGTTGTCATAATTAAAAACATGTTCGTAAGTAGGTATATACTTGTAATTCATATACATGCTTGGCTTCTATAGCGGCGAAGCTAAGCTTCTTGGTTTTGATAGAAACATTAATAAATTCAATGCTTACCGCATTGGTCGCGGCAATTTACCTAAACCAACGGAAGTTTTTGCCCAACTTGTTACATTCTTACTAAACCACATAATTCAAAATTTATGTACTGAATAAATAAAGACATAAGTAGAGTATAAATAATTTAACTAAGTTAGTAAAGGCTAAGGCAGCAAAAAAAGACGAGTTTAATAAATGGTAAAAGCGAATAAAAACAGTAATATATTTAGATTACGTATAGTATTTCTTATAAGCAATGAAAAAATATTTTCTTTTAGATGAAAATAAAAATCCTTTTTAAGGGGGTAAAAGTGTGTTGTTAAAAAGCATGACAAACATGACAACATGACAAGCATGACAACATGACAACATGACAACATGACAAAATTGTTTTTTTAGCAACAAAGACGTAAAGGAAGACAGATTTAAAACGAGCAAAACCTTGCCAGATATAGGATTAAGCATAAAACAGCTTATTTAAAAAGAGGACGAAAAAATACTTTTTAAGACGTCCCTATTTTTAAAGTTAGATATTATTTCTCTTTTTTATGACTTTGTCAATAGGTTTTGCATAAATTTTGCTAGTATAAATTGACTTTAATTAGAAAATAGAGTATTATATAACTATAAACTTTAAAAGAATTATATCCCTTTGTTATAATTAAAATAATGCGAAAATTACATTTAATAGCAATAATCCTAGTTTTATTATTGCTAACAGGTTGTCCGATTAAAAAGAATAACTTAACGAATGAGTCGACTATCACAGGCAAGGTGGAAATGGGCTGGTTTGATCCTAATGCAGCCGATTGTTCCCTTACTATGCTAGATTCGGCCATGACTTCGGTAGGCAATCCAATACCATTTGTTTTAGATGTAGATAATAATTTTAGAATTATTCTAAGATCGACAGAGTATCTGCGGTTAGATTGTACTGTTTCATATAAGAGAACAAGAACGGCCCGCGGTCATGCTTTTACAGGAAATTTGACAGCTATCGGAGACATAAAACAAGGAACTGTGATTAATGTGAACATAGGAACGACGTTAGAATCGGGAACTATGGAAGAAGAATTGAAAAAAGGCGGTGAGTTTGTTGAAACAGAAGAAAAGGTGCGCTCTGCTATATTTAAGTTAGGTAGAGCGGCGACTGCACCGCAACCGTCGTATGTTTTAACGAGAGAGGATCCATCTATTAGAGCATTAGAAGATTGGTGGTTTGACTATATGGTATTAAACCAATCTTCGGCAACACAACAAGATAAAAGTGCAACACAACGAGTTATAGATCTTCTAAATCAATCAAGTATGCCGCAGCAGCCAACAGCAACAAAGCAAACAGCAACAAAGCAACCAACAACACCAATGCCAACGGCAGTCGTTCCAGCGGCACCTATAGGATCATTAAGCCACGACTTGATTCCCTTGCCAATGTCAACGGTAGTTGTTCCACCGGCACCTATAGGAGCTTTCTTGATAGCACCAAATATCCCTCAGGAGGCAACGGTAGTCGTTCCACCGGCACCTATAGGATCGATTGCCAAGTTGAAAATTAATAACGCGCCTGTTTCTACAAACGGCATGACTTTGCAAAAATCTATTCCTATAAACGTGCCTTTATCTGTGGTGCCTGATTTTGTAAAAGCAACGCAACATGTGTTATTACAAGGTAAAGCAGGAACGGCGGCTATACCGCTTAGGATGATTGCATCTGGGGTTTTATCTAGTGATCCGCTTAAATCTTTGCCACTTGCTATGCAACTCCCATCAGAACAACCGGGGTTTGTTTCAGCTGATATACGAAGACTTATGGCATCTAGCGGGGCAACAACCTTTACTATTTGCGCAGTTGATTTGAAGATCTCTAATTGTAACGGGCTTACAACGCCAAATATACAAACCTTTCAACTTACCACTAAAGACGGAACAGCGCCAAGCCTAGCTTCGCTTGAAAATAATAATTTAACAATTGGCGGTAATCAGTTAGGAACAGGAGCTATTGTAGTTCACTTAAGTGGGAAAATTCCTCTTACTATAGAGAAGCAAGCCGTACAGGATCCGGCTGTTAATGCTGGCTATGACGCGCTTATTGTGCAAGGAAAACAAGGACAAAAAGTGTTGCCGATAAGGCTGTCGTCAACTGGTTCTATATATGAAAATGTTGATATTACGTCTTTATTAAATCCAACGGGAACAACTGCTTTAACAATATGTATTGTATCCATAGCAGATGAAGTATTGGCAAAGGCAGATCAGCTTGACCGTATTTGTTCTTTTGCCTTGTTTGCCGCGCCGCCGGTTACTGTGGAAGTTCCATAAAAAGGCAAGCTTACAGAGAAATTTGCGTAACTTCTCTTTTTATAGTGTTACGTTAATGCCTGTTTGGTATATTTCTTGAAAGCTTATATAATAGAGTATATCTTGATTTAAAAATGATTTTGTTATATATTAACTACTAAGAGCTATTTGAAATAATAGATTAATTTTGTGTGAGACTAGAACCATGAAAAAACAATATTTGATTATAATTCCATTACTGCTATTGTTAGTAGGTTGTCCTGTTTCTAACCCGACACCAACAACAAGGCAATATACCATTACGGGGCAAGCTGATTTAGGCTATTTTAACCCAACTGATGCCAAATGTGGGGCGACTGCTTTAGACGATAATCTGAATAAAGAAAGTGACGAAGTCACGTTTGAGCTTAATAAAGATCGTACTTTTAAGTTCCCTATTGCAGCGAGAAACTACATAGAATTACAATGTAGCGTGTTATATAAACCGACAAAAGACTCAACAGAATCTTTTTCTCCTATTACGGTTAAAGCATTTGGTAACTTGCAAGAAAGTACTATGATTAACATTAATATAGGAACCACACTAGAATCAAAAGATATACAGCAAGAATTGAAAAAAGGAATTGCTTTCAATGACGCCGAAAAAAAGATAAGAACTAACCTATTCAAATTAGCTGATTTGCAAGTTACTGCAAAAAATCCGTCTTTGTTAACTGCAAGTGATCCGTCTCTTAGTGGATTGCAACAATGGCTTTTTTCTATAGGCTTTGCAAATCAAGGCAAAAAAACAATAGATCAAATTTTGTCAGCCATTAGCGACACCAGTCTAAGCGGTGGCAAGGCTTTGCCAAAAGATATACTCTTGCCTGTTTCAGCAGCAACAATAGGCGGACTTAACGCGGTGAAAATTAATAATGTTACCGTAAGTACGCTGAAAACACTTTCTTTAAGGAAGCCTGCTGCTCTTGAAATGCCTAGCTCTGTTCTAACCAATTTTACTCCCTCTCGTCAGCATGTTTTATTACAAGGCGTTGAAGGCGTTCCGGCAATGGAACTTCCTGTAACTAAAAACGGCTATGGCGTGCCGGATATACGAAGCCTATTTGATTTATACGGCACGAAAAAAACAACGTTAATAATCTGTGCCGTTGATCTTTCCGTTCGTAATTGTAACGGCTTAAAAGAACCGCATATACGAACTTTGCCACTAACGGCAACTATAGTTAAACCTTCCTTGTTGCAACCGCTTAAAGGTAAATTTGCTATTAAAGGGCAAGCTTTAGGAGACGGCGCGTTTGATTTAGATCTAGGCACCGCTTTTCCGGTTAGCTTAGATCCGCAAGTACTTGTTAATTTCTTACCGACTGTGGACAAGGTTTTAATAACGGACGATACGGGAGCAGACGCACACGAACTTACGTTAACTAAAGGGAAATATACAGACCTTGATATTAGTAGCATATTGACCCAAGCAGGAGTTAAAAACCTAATTGTGTGTATAGCAGAAAAAAGCGCTAACAACTGTTCTAGCGTAGCCGCGGGAGCAAAACAAACAGTACCGGTTAACGTGACTATAACGAAAAAAGTAAACTCGCTTGTTAGGGAGCTTATTATTGACGGGCAACTTTTAGTAGGAGCCGATCCTATTGAAACATATCTAGGCAAAGCAATACCTGTTAACTTAGATCCGCAAGTGTTAGTGAACTTTAATCCAAAAACGGATTCCCTTCTCATGAGTGGTAAAACGGGAGTTTCACCGCAAGAGCTTACGTTAGAAGCCGGTGAATATCATAATGCGGATATTACGCCTATATTAAAGCCTACTGGAGTGACACATTTAACAGTATGTATTGTTCCAAAAGCAACGAGCGATTGTTCTTCTGTTCCTGATACAGCTAAGCAAATTGCAAATATAAAAGTAACAGTTGCACCGCAAACCGCTTTTAGCGCTAACTTTGGAAGTAGACTAACAAT
>PUHO01000013.1 GCA_002995645.1 SAR324 cluster bacterium
CCGACGAATCGCAAGCAACGTACGTACAAGATTTGCAAGACTTAGCTAGTTCTATGGAAAAATTAATAGAAAGCGCTAAATCAACTTTATTATACTTACACGGCTTTCGCGTTGCTTTATATGGCGAGGCTAACGTAGGTAAATCTAGTTTATTAAACCGGTTACTAGGTATAGATCGCGTTTTAGTTTCTTCCCAAGCAGGAACAACAAGGGACAGTATAGAAACGACTTTAAAGCTAAACGATATCCCGTTTGTGCTTGTCGATACGGCAGGGGAAAAAGAAATTGAAAACGACATAGAACAAGCTAGTTTAGAAAGAACTAGAAGAGAAATACAAAAAGCGGATCTTGTTTTATGGGTATTAGATTCTACTAAAGAATTCCCAACTATTCCTTTTCCGGAAACAGATAATTTAATTTTTATATGGAATAAAGAAGATATAGCTAAAAGTGAAAGAATAGTACCGCAAACGTATGAATCCTATGCAAGCTATTCTATGAGTGTTTTACAAGACGAATCGATTCTAAAATTAAAAGAAATACTATATAAACAAGCAAATCAGTTTAGCGGTGAAGTAGATAGCGCTTCGTTAACTACGTTACGGCAAAAAGAAGTCTTAACGCAAGCTTGGCAACATGTGGAACAAGCGGTGTTTTTAGCAGAGAAAAAACAAGGTGATGAATACGTTACAGAAGAGGTAAGGCAAGCTTTATATTATATAGATTCCCTTCTTGGGCAAACGACGGCAGATGATATTTTAGAGAAAATATTTAACTCATTTTGTATAGGCAAATAGATGTTACTTCCTTTATTACAAAAAAAGAAAAGTTTATTACAAGAACTATTGCTCTATAGTCAACAAGCTTTACTTGAAAATATAGACGAACAAGAGATTGACGAACAAAGGCACCGCGTTTTAGAAGAACTAGATAAGCTTGAAAGTAGGATAGAAGAAAAAGAACAAATGCAAACAAAGCAAGAACAAGCGTATTTGCTAAGTTTTACAAGTTTACTTTCTAGTATAGAAGCGAATAACGATCTTTTATTATCTAATTTATTACAACACAAAGAAGAGCTTGATTTAGAAAGAAAAGAATGGCAAAATATACCTATTATTCCTGTGCAAAATAATAAACAACAACAGCCAAAACACAAAGTCGCGGCAAAGCATGTTATTAATACGTATAAAGCATAAATTGTTTTAATTATGTTCTCTAGAATTATTTTTGTTTTTATTTGTCTTACTATCTGTTTTACTTCTCCTTCTTTTGCTATTAATCCGGAGCACTTACAAACTTTGCTTGATAGTAAAAAATGTAATAAATGCGATTTAGCAAATGCGAATTTAAGCAAACGAGATTTAAGTAATGCTGTCATTACTAATTCCGATCTCACAAACGCTAATTTATCAAGCGCCGATCTTCGTGGTGCGAATTTACGCGGTACTAATTTAAACAACGTTATTCTTGATAATACAATCTGGACTAACGGGGAACGTTGCGATATTTCTTCTATTGGGCGGTGTTTAACAAAAACGTTAAAGCTTTTACTTAAACAAAAAGAATGCGTTGATTGTGATTTGTCCTATTTTCAAATTGACCGCGCTATTTTGCAAGACGCGCAGTTAAGAGGGACTAAGTTTGTTGGCGCTAGTTTGTCGCGTGTTGTTTTTGATAAAGCGTCTTTAATATACGCCGATTTTTCCTATGCTGACTTACAAAAAGCGAACTTACTACATGCTAACTTATATCGTGTGAATTTGTATAAAGCAAATTTAAGCGGCGCTATTTGGGTTACCGGTGAATTTTGTAAAAATAATTCGATTAGTATGTGTAAAACAAATCAATGGCAACGAATGGTTAAAACAAAGATATGTAAAAAATGTATTTTGTTATTACTCTATATGCCTAAATATAATTTTAGTAATCATAATCTAGAAGATAGCGATTTAAGAAGTAGCATACTGAAACAAGCTAATTTTACTGAAGCAAACCTGTTTAAAACGCGCTTATCCGGCAGCTGGTTAAACGGTAGTATTTTTAATAAAACAAACTTGCAAGAAGCGGAGATTAAAGAAGTAGATATGCAGCATAGTCATTTTACTGATACAAATCTAGCTAATGCAGTCATAACAAAAAGCGACTTGTCTTCTTCTACTTTTAAAAACGTACGGTTAACAAAAACTAATTTTAGTAATAGTAAATTACAAAATGCTAAGTTTATTAACGTTAACTTTGCATCGGCTGATTTAACTAAGACGAATTTAAATAATGCGTCGTTTGAGAATATAGATTTTGGCGAAGCTAATTTTGAAGGCGCTATGTGGGTTAATAATTTACCTTGTTTAGCACAATCGCAAGGTAATTGTATTACTATTAACGTGAAACAAACAATAGGAGACAAACATTGTGAAGGTTGTTCTTTAGTATATGCCGGCTTAGCAAGTAAAAATTTAAGTAGGGTGAATTTGGAAAAGGCTGATTTAACGCATGCTTTTTTAGAAGGTACTGATTTATCTTTTTCGAATTTACGTAATGCGAAATTGAGTTTTGTGAACTTAAGTAAAGCGGATTTAAGCTCTAGCGATTATAGAGGCGCTAATTTTAAAAATACAATTTGGGTTGACGGCAAGAAGTGTGAAGCGCCGTATATTGGACAATGTACAAACGAAACGTTACGGAAGTTATATAAAAATCAAGCTTGCCCTAGTTGTAATTTAATGTATATGAACGGGATAAAGAAAAATTTTCATTGGTATAATTTTAAAAACGCCAACTTAAAAGGTGCAAATTTTTTTGGCGCCGATCTACGAGGGGCTATTTTTGAAAATGCAAACCTAGAAAAAGCGAATTTCACAGGTGCAAACTTGAAACATGTTATTTTTAAAAATGCTAATGTGAAAGAGGCTTTTTTTAGCAAAGCGATTATTGAAAATACAAGGTGGACAGATGATACTGTTTGTGAAAAAACGTTGACTAATTGTGCAAGACAAAAATAGGAAATTTCTTTTATTGAAAGAGTATGCAAAAAACACAGATTATTTTTTTAGCTGCCGGCATGGCAAGGCGCTACGGTAGTTTAAAACAACTGGAAAAAGTAGGACCTAACCAAGAAAGTTTAATGGAGTATACGCTATATGATGCGTGGAAATCCGGTTTTTCAGAAGCTATTTTTATTATAAGAGAAGATTTTGAAGAAGAGTTTGTAAATAAAATTGTTAAACCGTATCGCAAATTAATGCCAATACGTTACGTCTTCCAAAGTATAGACGAGCTACCTTCCGGCATATCGCTTAGGAAAGACCGCGTTAAACCGTGGGGAACGGCGCACGCTTTGTGGTGTGCTAAAGATTGTATTAATGCGCCGTTTGCTTTAGTGAACGCCGATGATTTTTATGGTAAAACTTCCTTGCAAGTATTGCAAAAATGGCTTTCTCAAGTAGATCCGCAAACTACGGAAGCTAGTTTAGTTGGCTATAAATTGTCTGAAACTTTATCAGCTGCCGGGAGCGTTTCAAGAGGCGTTTGCGATGTGAAAAAAAATAGATTAGTTACGATTGAAGAATATACTAAGATTAGTAAACAACAAGATAGCTACGTTGCGCAATTACCTTGTAAAAACGTGATTTGGCAATATAATCCTTGGGTTTCTTTGAACTGTTGGGGCTTAACGCCTTCTTTTCTTCTTGAAATAGAATCGCAAATAAAAGATTTTTTTACACACATCACAGGCGAAGAAATAGAAAATAAAGAAATATTCTTGCCTGAAGTTATAGCTAAGATCTTAGAAGATAAAACAAAACAAGCTTACTTTTTTAAAAGTGAAGAAAAATGGCTAGGTTTAACTTATCCGCAAGATATTGCCTTTGCAAAAAAGGAATTAGAACAGTTAGTTACACGCAACGTATATCCTCCGTCACTGATATAATAGTTTTTGTATATAAAATAGACCTTGTTTTTATTGCTTTATTTTAGTATATTAACTTAAAGTAATATTACTAGATATCTAAAGTATTTTATGTCAAAAAATTTATCTAATACTACCATAGCTATCCAAGCAAGCAGCGTCTTAGTTGCGCCGACGACTCAAAAGCAAATCAAAACGCAACTCCTTGAAGCGTTAGATAAATTTAATCAACTTGATGAAAATGATAACTTAGTTATTAATTATATTCTTAATAATAACGATGCTGATCTAGCAACTTTACTTGCGGCTAATCCGGATATAGACGTTGTTTTTTCCGGCTTTAACCTGCATGCTTCGTCAAGATATAAATCGATAGCCGATGCGAAAGGTGCATCTCGTTTCCCTGTATATAAAGAATGGCTGGATATTGTTAGCAAAGAAAGTTTTGTTGCTAAACAATTGATTTTGACCGGAAACATTCCGGAAATGTTAGAGCATTTTTTAAAAAATAAAATCAACATTGTTTTTTATTATAAAAAAGAACCGAACAAGCCTATCTTAGTACGCGATCTATCTGAGTTATATATCCAGTTAACAGAAGAAACAGAGCCAATATATTTGCATTCAGCTGCTAAACCGGTTGACGTACAACCGATTATTCTTAGTCACGTTGGCGTTATTCAAATAGATCAACTTACCTTTCACGGTATATTGCATATTGAAAAAGACGGGACGATTCCACATAGTTTAATTAGTATTTTTATTCATAAAGTTTTATTGTTTGAAAATGAAAGAAATCAGCTAATTATTCAAAGCCAAAAAAAAGAAAATAGATATTTAATAAGGACAAAACGTTTTTTTATCTGCCTAGACGATCCTTTTAAAGATATTTTAACAGCTACTCTTTCCTTTCTAAACGTTAAGTTTATAGAAGCCTATTCGTCTTTAGAAGAAGCAGAACACACCTTGCAACAAGGTAGCGTTATGTTGTTGCTACATGCGTTAAAAGATCAACAATATGAGCCGGTTTTTACAGAGCTGGAACAGGCGGATCGCGACGATTTCTTTTTTCATATGTTAACGAAAAAAGAGATTCTTTCTATTTTCAAAGCAGAGTATAAACTTGCAGGCAATGCGTTAATACAAATTGAAGAAAGTACTTTTAAATCCATTATAGATTTAATGCCTGATGCGATTAGTCATTTTCTTATTAATCATATTGCAGCGGAAGATCAAGAAAGATTTCTTTTACAAATCTCATTCGCCGCAAGAGTACAATATTTTATTAAACATATTAAAAACGCAACGATTGCGGAAGAAATGTGGGACTTGTTTACACCGGAAGTGCAAACAAAAACAGTACAAACAATTAGCGTAGAGATAGCTTCTTTCTTACTACTTTTCAATGAAGATTTATTTAAAGAATTGTTCCCACAATACGCGGCAGACATAGAACAGGAAGAGGAGAAAGTAAGTTTTACAAAAATGTCGGAAGAAGAAAGGCGTAATAAATATGTAAAAATCACAGAGGAGTTTAAAAAAAATCTATTTGATTTTGCGGCAGTGGAAGCGGACGTTTTAAAAGAGATTATGATTGGCTACCTCCAATTTGACGCGCATCAGTTTGTTGACGCACTTACGCCGGAAATACGTAAAGAAATATGGCTTAAAAGAGCATCGCAACATATAGACCGCGTTGTTGCTTTACTAGAGACGAAAGAAAGACTTTCTATTATTTTATTACATAAACAAATCTTTTTTAATTTGTTTAAACATATAGAAAATTTTCTTGAAGATCATCTTGAAAAAGAAGAATTTCAACGGTTTGCTTATCAATTGTTTATTACGTTAAAGCAATTTAATACGAATGAAACAAAAGTACAGTTTTTTAAAGCAAAAGCAAAACAAGAAGCCAGTTCGCCGCATATGTCTAAATCGCTGCTTGCTTTTTTAAAGGACCCTTCTTCAAAAGAAATGGCGAACAAATTGTATGCTAAAATTAGTGGGCATAATTTAAATTATTTTTTACTTATTACTTTTTCACGGTATTTGCCAAAACTCCAGCAATATCCAGTATTAAAAAACGTGACGCCAGTTGTGATTGATCAATTAATATCACCGGATATTATTACTACGTTAAACCCGCCAATCCTAGATCCGGCAGCGCAACAATACGATATAGAAACGTCTTTGACACAACATATTGAAAAGTTAGAAGCACAACTAGCAGCAGAAAAAGAAACGAAAGTAATTGCTCGCTACCTTTTAGAAAGCAATATTGTGTGTATGAAAGCCACCTTGAGTATAGTGCAAGGAAGTTTTTCGCAAGAAACAATGAGTAACCTTGATAATCGCGAAGAAAGCCGTAAAAAGTTATTAATGCCACTATTGCAAAGGCTTACGAAACTCACTCAAACGGTCAAAAATATACAAGATCAGATTATCAAGTTGTTTGAACGTAAACAAAAGATAATGGATGCGTTTTCCTCAGTATTTGAAGCTTATCACGAATATATAGGAAAATTAAAAAATCATATTATTAAAAAAGAAAACATTGCTAAACAACTAGAAATTATTAAAGCAACTAAAGGCGAGTTACAAGGAAAAACGCAGCAAATAGAAGAAGCAATTTCTAAACAAATTATGCCTGTTTTAACAGAACAAATTAAATCTTCTTTTGTTGATAAAGTAATACAACAAGCGCAAAGCTTATCTTTATTAAAAGAAAAGGTCGTTACTCGTCGTATATTTCAATTGAAAGAAAGAGAGCTTCAACGAATCAAGAAACTAAATCCCGTTTTTGTTTGTTCCGATCCCTGGGTTAAAATGTTGTTAACTTCCTTTTTGAAAACGGAAAAAGTGGACGATGTTTTTTCTATAGTAACAATACGAAATACGATTACAGACACAAATAAGCTTGTTTTTATAGATGCTCATGTTGACAAAGAAAAAATTACAGAGCAAGCAAAACATGATCAAATCCGTTATTTTTGTGATAAAGACGTGTTTCAACAATTGCAAAACTTAGGAAAACAAGAAGCGCAAATATTGAATAACTATAAAAAGACACTGAAAAAATACCAAGAATATGAAAATTTTATTGCTAAAGCTAACAGTAAAGTCGCGCCTTTGTTGCAAAAGCAAGTAACCGGGCACAGGGCGGTTAATGAGATTATGCAAAAATATACAGTGTTAGTAGCGCAATTTAAAAAGAAAAAATATCAATTAAAACGCAGTCAAAATACAGTTCGATCTTTAGAAGGATCTTTGAAAAAAATAGATACTTCTTTTGTTCAAATTAGAAAAGAATTAACAGAAGTAGCAACGCAGCTTACTCAAAACGCGTCTGATGCTTCGGTTGCTGATGAGTTAAAAGATTCGCTTTCTAGTAAATTTCTTTCTTTAAGTAAAGAGATAGGCGACGTTTCGTTTTTTCAAGTTGTTAACGATGCAAATAAATTGATTGTTGATGCTATTATAGAAAAAGGAGTAGAGGTTTTATATACCGATTCTTTATTTTCAGGTGATATACAGTCTATTAAGAACGGTATGATTATTTTTGAAGAGGCTGTTTTAACAAGAAATATAAAATCGGCAGTAACAAAAGGAATAGAAAATTTCTTTGAACATAAAATCACATTGCAAGAGGCTAATTTTTATAAATTAAAAGCGCGTAGTTCCGCTTATAAAATAGATATTGATTTAGCTGTTGTTTTAGCTGATAGGCAAACAGATAAACTAGATGGGTTAACGCAAGTGGTTAGTGATTTTAAAGAAGCAAATCCAGATGCTTACGTGATTACTTTGCTTCCGTATAGTTTGCAAGATGAGCAAGATATTATAAGGCAAACAGAGATTCGTAATCGTTCGTATTTAGTTAATACAAGTCTTGCGCACTTAACGTCGACGCAAAATATGCAAGATTTATTAGAAACTATTTTTTTTGGACAGGTTAAGTATCAAACTAAGGCAGAAGAAACCAAGACTGAAGAAACCAAGACTGAAGAAACCAAGACTGAAGAAACCAAGGCTGAAGATACCAAGGCTGAAGATACCAAGGCTGAAGATACCAAGGCTGAAGATACAAAAGAGGAATAAAACGTGCGTGACCTATACCAACTTTCACAAGAAGAAGCTTTTTGTGTGAAAAGAAATAAAGTCCCATTATGGCTAAACGATTTGAAAAACTTAGGGCTCTATTTAAAGGTGCCTATTATATCAGATGACGTAGGTTGCTATTTACGTCTTTTTTGCCAATTACAACAACCGCAAAAAATATTAGAAATAGGTTGCGGTATCTCTTATTCATCACATTGGATGCTTCTTGATTCCCCACAAAGTGAGTTTACCGGCATTGATATGAATCCCGATCGTATTCATATTTGTAAAGATTATTTTGCCATATCTAATATAGGAAAAAAAATACAACTACGTTGCCAAATGGCAGAAGACTTTTTTGCGGAAGCACAGCCTGACAACGAATATGATTTAATTTTCCAAGACGCTGCAAAAAGAAGCTATGTAAGTATGTTAGACGATTGTTGTAAAGCACTGAAAAAAGGAGGGTGGTTTATTGTAGATAATATATTTTTTGAAGGGCGCATTTTTTCTATGCCAGACAAAGATAAAAAGAAATATACTAAAACAGTTAACGATTTGCAAACTTTTTTAGAAGAAGTTGAACAAAGCCCCAAATTAAGTAGTTATTTTTTACCCATAGGAGACGGGATCCTTATTGCGCGGAAAGTTGTTTAGTGTAAATAAATGCTTATTTATTGTGGCTAGTATTGTATAATTATAATTTTTAATGTATATTTATATATACTTCTAGTTATCTGTGTGTTTAATATTATGATAATGAAAGAAAAAAATTAATTTAATGAGGTTTATATGGATCTAAAAAAATACGTATTAACAGTAACATTACTGTTAAGTAGTGCTTTTGTAATAACCGGGTGCGTGACTAAAGGCGCGGTGCAAGAATTAGCAAAGATGTCAGATAATATAAATAATATGGGGAATACAGGTAATAATACAAACGCTTCTATTTCATTAACAAGCTCTAGTTTTTTAGAGCTGACTGATCCTTCTGTAGCAGCTTCCGGTTCTCATAAACCAAAACAGCAGGTAGTATTTGAAAATACCCTACCAACGTATGCTCATATTCCTGTTGAGGCAACAGATATTACGCTTTATGTAGCTGAAAATGATTTGCATAATATCCCGGATAACCTTGAATGGGTTCTTTTGAGTGATGCTCACGGCAAAAATCATAAGGCACAAGGTCCTTTTACTAGAGCAGGCGGAAAGATTGAAGCTGCTGATATTAATACTGATAATAGAGAGGATACGCACTTTGTGTTTTGTGCTGTTGAAGATGCGGCGGCGGTCGCCGATTGCGGTTCGTCTACAAGTGGAAGTATTGCACAGGTAAAATTCACAGTGACAGTAGACGAAGTAAGTATTAACTTGACAAATAGTAGCACAATAGACGACGAAGATATAAACAACGCGACGATCTCGTTAACTGAATTGTTGCGTGCTAAAATTAGTATATCTAGAGGAGATATTCATAATGCCCCGGCTAAGGCAAGATATGCTATAATTAGCAGGGCAGATGAAGATAGGAATCGCCAGGCAAAAGAGATTACGCTTGATACGGATATCCCTGTTGATAAGAATGACTTTTATATTGTAGGACAAAATCTAGCCACCACATTTACACTATGTGTTGTTAATCCGGATATTGCAAGTATAGCGGTGTGTAGAGCCGGCTCAACAGTTGGTAAAGGTATTTATGCAACTGCTCAGTTTACAGTGATAGTGCAAACAGTGCAACCATAATCCTAGATTATGTTAATAAACGTATAGCCCTGTTAAAGGACGTGCCGCTATATTAACTTATTTTCAAGAGATTAGGCTAGTGAGATAACTAGCCTAAGTTGAGAGTAAAAAGCTTTTAAAAGCAATTATTTTCTTTCAAATAGAAAAACAAAAAATCCCTTCCCATACAAAAAGCAACTAAAGAGAAATTCTTTTATCAGTAATAAATTGTTTAAATCCGCCATTTATTAAAGTGATATTATTGTTAGCAATCTTTGCCGATTTTTGTAAGAAAAGTTGTATAAACAATTATTTTTTTCTGTATATAGAAAAAAGTTTACTTACATCATAGAAAAACAAAAAAATCTCCGTCTTTATAAAAACAACTAAGCAGTTGTAATTCAAAAAGAAAAAGATGAAAAATATTTGCTTTACCTTTGGAATTTAGGTAAGTGACTTATTGTAGTCTTTTTTATGTCCTTATTTTTATTGTAAAAAATACTTGCATTCTTATCCTTTTTAAGTTATAAGGATATTAGTGATTTAAACTATATCTAGTTGTCAGGTTTCATATATGTAGTGAGCATATATGATCGGAGATACAGTTTAAACCAAGCTTCGCATTTAGATTTTATCTAGATGACAGAGAGACACTTAATGCTTAAAATAAGGCTCATAATGAATCTAAAAAAAATATTATTAGCTGGGATATTTATATCAAGTATCCTGGCTGTAGCCGGTTGTAGCAAGGCCAGTAAGTCAGATCCCACTGATGGCGCTGCTGTAAATCCGTCTATTAATTTAACAAATGCTAGTAATCTAACGATTACAGTTCATAAAAATGCAAACCATATGCCATCGAAAGAGACTGTTGATATTAATGTGCATAATAGTACGATAAATGGTCAAGATATAAGCGATCATCTTGTACTTCCAAATGGAACAAGTGACATTAATCTTAATATAGCTTCTACGGATATTCACAATGTCCCGGCTAATGTTAATGTAAAATATGCTGTAGTTAGTAAAAATCTTTCTGCACAGAAAATTACGTTAGATAAGAATGTTTCTCTTGATGTGAGTGCCTTTGATGAAAATAATTCAACAGATTTCACAGTATGCATGATTGCGGAAGGTGTCAAGCTGTCTGTTTGTACGGTTAATGCAAAGGTGGGTAGTAATAATGTTATTGCATTTACTACTTTTAAAGCTACTATTGCAAGCCGAGAAATAGGCACTGTCACAGGCATTGGGTTAACAAGTGCTAGTACGCTAGGTGGACGAGGAATAAGCGATCATCTTGTATTTCCAAGCGGAACAACTGACGTTAATCTTAATATAACTTCTAAGGATATTCACAATGCACAGGCTAATGTAAAATATGCTATAGTGAGTAAAAATCTTCCTGTAAAGGAATTTAAATCAAATGCAGATAAATCTTTTACTACGTCTCTTCCTGCAAGTGCCTTTGATGCAAATAATGTAACAGATTTTAAAGTATGTATGATTGCGGGAGATGGCGATAAGTCTGATTGTACTGTTAATGCAAAGGCAGGTAGTAATCATATTATTGCATTTACTACTTTTAAAGCTACTATTGCAGGGCCACGTATTACATTAACGAAAGCTAGTACGCTAGGCAAACAAGGTTTAGACCAGCCTGTTATAGTGCCATATAATGACCAAAATGGTATACTAAATATAGCAAGTGGCGATGTTCACAATGCCCCGGCTAATGTAATCTATGCTGTAGTTAGTAATAAAATGGATTATGCACAGGAAATTAGGTTAGGTGATGATGTTTCTCTTGATGCGAGTACCTTTGATGGAAATTATTCAACAGATTTCACAGTATGTATGATTGCGAAAGATGGCGATAAGTCTAATTGTACGGTTGATGCAAAGGTAGATAGTAATCATGTTATTGCAGTTGATACTTTTAAAGCTACTATTGCAGGGACACCTGGTACAGGTACTGCTACAGGCATTGCGTTAACAAGTGCTAGTACGCTAAATGGGCAAGGAATAAGCGATCATCTTGTATTTCCAAGCGGAACAACTGACATTAATCTTAATATAGCTTCTGCGGATATTTACAATCCCCTGGATAATGTAAAATATGCTGTAGTTAGTAAAAATCTTTCTGTACAGGAAATTACGTTAGATAAGAATGTTCCTCTTGATGTGAATGCCTTTGATGGAAATTATTCAACAGATTTCACAGTATGTATGATTGCGAAAGATGGCGATAAGTCTAATTGTACGGTTGATGCAAAGGTAGATAGTAATCATGTTATTGCATTTACTACTTTTAAAGCTACTATTGCAGGGAGAGGTATAGGCTCTGTCACAGGCATTGCGTTAACAAATGCTAGTACGCTAGATGGGCAAGGAATAAGCGATCATCTTGTACTTTCAAATGTAACAAGTGGCATTAATCTTAATATAGCTTCTACGGATATTTATAATTCCCCGGCTAATGTAAAATATGCTGTAGTTAGTAAAAATCTTCCTGCACAGGAACTTACGTTAGATGAGAATGTTTCTCTTGATGCAAGTGCCTTTGATGAAAACAAGGCAACAGATTTCACAGTATGTATGATTGCGAAAGATGGTGATTTATCTGATTGTACGGTTGATGCAAAGGTAGATAGTAATCATGTTATTGCATTTACTACTTTTAAAGCTACTATTGCAGGGACAGCTGGTATAGGTACTGTCACCCCACCACCAACTATTACGTTGACAAGTGCTAGTACGCTAAGCAGACAAGATCTAAATAAGCCTGTTGTAGTATCAGAAAGTAGCACTGCTACATTGTCTATGGCAAGTGATGATGTTCACAATGCCCCGGCTAATGTAAAATATGCTGTAGTTAGTAATAAAATGGATTCTGCAAAGGAACTTATACCAAATGCAGATAAGTTTCTTCCTGCAAGTGCCTTTGATGGAAATTATTCAACAGATTTTAAAATATGTATGATTGCGAAAGATGGCGATAAGTCTGATTGTACGGTTGATGCAACAGTAGGTGGTAATGTTCTTGCTGTTGCTACTTTTAAAGCTACTATTGCAGGGATACCTGGTACAGGTACTGCCACAGGCATTGCGTTAACAAGTGCTAGTACACTAAATAGGCAAGGAATAAGCAATCAAGTTGTAGTGCCATATGGTAGCAAAAAAGGTATACTAAATATAGCAAGTGGCGATGTTTACAACGCACCAACAACGGGGGTAATCTACGCTATAGCTAGTAAATCCTTTTCTACAAAAAAGATTACGTTAGATGAGGATATTAGTGTTGCTATAAATCCAACTTATCCAGCATATACAATATGTATGATTAAATCTCCTGGAACAGATGCTAAGAATAATCCTATAAATATAAGTGATTGTAAGGATGGGGTAACAGTAGGAGGTAACATTCTTGCAGTTGCCAAGTTTGACGTTACTATTGCAGACATAGCCCCAATAGAGCCGCCAATAGCCGCTCCATATAAAACACCAAATAGAACGCCAAGTATGCTACCGGTGGCAAATCCAGAGTTAATGCCCCCAAGTATTACATTAACGAAAGCTAGTAAGCTAGGCAGACAAGGTCTAAACAAGCCTGTTGTAGCTTTCAAAGGCAAGGATCTTAAGCTTAATATAGCTACTAAGAATATTCACAATGCCCCAGGCAATGTAAGATATGCTGTAGTAAGTAAAACGTTTTCTGCACAGGAGATTACGTTAGGTAAAGATATTATTCTTACTGAGGATGATTTTAATGAAAAGAAGCCAACCGAGTTTACAGTATGTATGATTGCGGATATTGGGACTGCAACTGATTGTACGATTGGTGCAACAGTAAGCAATAACATTCTTGCTGTTGCAAGATTTAGTGCTAGAATAGCAGATCCAATTACAGGTAGATTCGGCGAAGGTTTTGCAAATAAACAATTGCCACCAACTGAAACATTGAAAAATGTTTTCCACATAAACGGACAAGATATAAGCAAGCCTATTAATGTGCCAGGTAAAGCTGAGATAAATATAGATCCTAAGAATTTTAAGTATGGTGATCAGGATGTAGAATTTGTTGTGGTTGGGGATGCACTTAGTGTACGACTAATACTTAGTGCAAGCGATAATAAGGGGAAACTTAGTTTTAATGGCTTTAATATAGGTGATTCAAAAAAATTAACAGTATATATGATTAAAGCAGGACATACTGAGGATTGTAAGCCTGGCGTAAAAACAGGCGGTAACGTTCTTGCAGTTGCTCAAGTTACTGTAAACAGACAGTAAAATACAAAATCTGTAGTGTTTGTATTACAACAACAAAAGTTGAGTACATACGTTACTAATACGAAAAACTAAAGCTCTTATGGTAACAAGTAAAATGTTATCATAAGATAGCTTTTAGAGATTGTCTCTTTACTATAGCATCTAATGCAGCAACTGCAAAGGATGCTATAATTATATAAACCTTCCCATTTATCCAAGTCATAGTATAATCATTCCCCTTCTTTGGCAATTCCCACAAGAAAAACAACTAGCTTTCTTTTATACAAAAATAGCCAATCGGTTATAATTCAAAAAGCAAAAATATATAAAACACTGTTTTATTTTTTAATAAAAGCGAAAGTGACTTATTTTATTCTTTTTAAAGTCTTAATGCTGTCTTGTTAATTTATTGTAAAGTTTGCTTGCATATTTTTTATTATTAATATATAAGTATATTAATGGTTTCAGTATATTGCAACAGGATGTTTGCAATACGTAATAGTTGGCATGTAAGCCTATCAATACGATTGAACCATTGTTTTATATTAAGGACGATATAGGTCGAATAAAAGACTGAATTCAAAAGGATAGGATATGAATTTTAAAAAACTATTAATAGCAGCCATGCTATTATCTAGCAGTGTTATAATGGTGGCCGGTTGTACCGGTTCTATAACCAAGCCAGTATCAGGAGCTTCAAGTGATCAAGAAGCCACAACCATAGTGGAAAGAAACGCAAAGAAGGAAGGTAGCGCGACAACAGTGTATCCAACATTTGTTAAGATAGACCTAACTAAGTTTAAGTTTGGAACAACAGCAATGACGGCAGAAGCAAGCGCTACGGAAGTGGCATATAGTGATCAAAAACATTTTTATACAGAAGCCGGTGCGGTAACACGCCTTGTTGGTGATGAACAAATTGTAATCACAAGTGATAAGTCAAAGGGGAAAATACAGCCTATAGCTAGTCCTCAAACTAGAAAGATAAATTTGTCTTCTTTCTTTGATAGGGAAGCGGAGGCAACTTTTACGGTTTGTGTAATAAAAGCTACCGGAAATAAAGCTAAGTGTACGAAAGAGGCAACCGCTACCGAAGACATTCTTGCAAAGGCAACGTTCAAGGCTAAGGCAGCGCCAACAACCGCAAGAATAGACGTAAGCAAGTTTCAGTTTGGAACCACAGCAATGACAGCAGGGGCAACCGTTACGGCAGTGGCATATAGTGATCAAAAGCTTTTTTATACAGAAAACAAGGCAGTCACAATATATAATGCTTTTGGTGATGAGCAACTTGCAATAACAAGCAATAAGGAAGGAGCAGATTCAATAATGATTCCATTTGTTGCTACTACGGATAAGGAGTTAACTAGTTTATTTAATGAAACTGGTGATACAACCTTTACAATTTGTGTAATCAAAGGTGATGCTAATATAAGTATATGTAAAGCCAGTTCAATAAGTGGTGATAAAGATATTATTGAAACCACAACGTTCAAGACTAAACTACCATTGCAAAAAACACCTAAAAGAGGAAGAACAGCGAAACTGATCCATAATCAAGAAGCCGCAACCATAGTGGAAAGAAACGCAAAGAAGGAAGGTAGCGCGACAACAGTGTATCCAACAGTGAATCCAACAGTTGTGAAAATAGACGTAAGTAAGTTTAAGTTTGGCACAACCGAAATGAAGGCAGATGCCCCCGCTACGGCAGTGGAATATAGTAATAGAAATCTTTTTCATATAGAAGCCGGAGCAGTAACGCCCCTTAATAGCAATGAAAAAATTGCAATAACAAGCGATCAGTCCATGGGAAAGGTAGAGTTTATAGACAATCTTCAAACTGATAAGATAAATATAATGGAGTACTTTCCATTGAATCAAGAGACAACCTTTATTGTATGCGTAATGAAAGCAACAGGAGATAAAGCACATTGTACGAAAAAAGCAACAAGTGATGACGAAGATATTCTTGCAGTAGCAAGCTTCAAGGTTAAAGATAAGATGAACGAGCCGCCGCCTGGAAATCAAATACCGCCTCTTTCTGCTAGTGCACAACAAAAACAGCCTACTTTAAGAGTAAATTGAAGCAGCTAAACAAAGCAAATAATTTTATTATAACAATAAGGTAAACCGAAGAGAGGTCATATTAATGGTCTCTCTTTTTTTATGATGTTTATTATTGTTTTTGTTAACTATATATTTTTTCATAAAAAGCAAAAAAATACTTGCATAAATATATTTTTTAATATATAACTACTACATTAGATTAATTACATACTTGTATGCAGTGTTAAAAGTATATAGATGCATACCAATTGTAAGTGATTTAATAATTGTTTTATTTAAAGCAAATATATAGAATACACTTTATATTTGTACAAAATGGAAATAACCAATTTAAAAAGGATAATATGGATTTTAAAAAATTATTATTAGCTGGGATACTGCTATCAGGTAGTATTTTAGCGATAACCGGATGTACTGGATCGGGACCCGCTGGTGCTCCTGGTAACGACGGCGGTGCAGGTAGCGGAGCTACTGCGTCTAGGACTATAAGCGGATCAGTAGAAGGGCTAAGTAGTGCTCCTACATGTTTAGCTTCAGGATTCCAAACAGATGGCACTCCTGTTGCTCCGAATGGTGTCAGTGTAGAGGTAAGTGGTTCTACATATACTGCAACATATGATACAGCAGATTTTGATCCAGCGGCAGTATCGATCAATTGTCAAAGTGACTCTGCTCCATCAGTACAAGGCGTAAGCGTTGTTGGTGCTGATGATACTGCAACTACGACAACATCTATTCAAACGCTAGTAACTGCACCGACTACAGATAGTCAAGTAGATGCAAACGTAAATCAATTTACTAATCTGATTGCAATAAAAGTTATTCAAGATAAGGATTACACAGATATTTCTAAATCAATGCAAGAAGCAGCAGAAACTTTTATTAAAAAGCTTTATGATGGTAAGTTGCCAAAAAATGGCTTTGATATTGCAAAAGCTGATGAGAGCCACAGTGCTATTGTAGAAGCTGTGAATGCGATTGTTAAACATGGTGAAACAATAGATCTTGATAATACAACGTACGCTGATTTTTTGGATAAAGCGAAAAAAGCAGATACTGATCTAGAAAAAAAGCTAAACGATGAAAAAGACGCTGCAGTAGACGCTCCTGATGGCGATGGCGGTACTACTCCTGCAAAAGCATCACTAGATACAGACAAAATAACTTTTACTGTTACTACGAATGGTGGAAATGCTCCCGTGGATGGTTATACAGTAGACGCAGGCACAGGCGAAAACGCAAGCATATATACTGTTTCTAAACCTACCACTCCTGGTCAACAAGTTAAACTTGAATTAGCAACAGGCGTTATTAAAGGTGCTGTAGATAAGAAAGTATATTATCTAGTTTATGCTGGTGGTACGTTTGCAAAAGAAGCAACTGTTGATAATGATGACCCGTCTGCATTTATAGGTTATATAGACCCTGCAAAATTGATTGCCTCTGCAACAGGTGTTGCTAATCAACTTAATATTGCAGTTTGTGAAGCTGATAATCTTCCTGCAGATGGTGCGGTAGCTAAAGTTGACCCTTGTGCTGATAACTTGCAAATAGGTACTTTTAGTTTGAAAGTTCCAGCTGCAACAGCTGCAACAGTAGATGTAACAAAGATTGTATTTCATACAGTTGATGCTAGCGGATATGACTTCGACCCTGCAATAACGACTCCGGTAACAGATTTGACAAAACCAACTTTGGTTACAATCAAAAGAGACAAAACCCAAGGCGTTAAACTTGTATTAACAAAAGGCGTTATTAAAGGTGGTGTAGATAAGAAAGTATATTATGTAGCTTTTGCTGGTGGCGACCTTACAGGTAAAGAAGGTATTGATGATGCAGATCCTGCATTTGAGGGCTGGATAAACCCTGAGAATTTGGTTTCATCTAAAACAGGTGCTGATAATCAACTTACAATTGCAATTTGTGAAGCTGATAGCATTCCTACAGGAAAGACAACGATAGTTAACCCTTGTGGTACTAACATTGAAGTAAATGCCTTTACTTTGCAAGTTCCACCTAAACCATCACTAGATGCAAGCAAAATAAGCTTTACTGTTACTGAGGGTCAAGGACATACTAACGTGGATGGTAATACAGTAACTAGCAAAAACAACGTATATACTGTTTCTAAAGAGCTCACTACTGGCCAACAAGTTAAACTTGTATTAAAAACAGGCGTTATTCAAGATATAACAAAAGGTGGAGAATATTATCTAGCTTATGGTGGTGGTACGTATACAAAAGGATCAACTGTTGATAATGATGAAGAACCTGCATTTTTAGGTTTTATAAACCCTAGTAACGTGACTGCTGGTCAACTTAATATTGCAGTTTGTGAAGGTAGCGAACCTACAGACAAAACAGCAATAGATAACATAGAACCTTGTGCTACAAACCCTGTAGTAGGTACTCTTATTTTGGAAATTCCTGCTAAATCGACAAAAGCAACACTAGATTTAGACAAGATAACATTTGCTACTGTTAATGGTTATGGAAGTGATCCTGGTACAGGAGTACATCCGGTTGCAGAGGGTACAGCCATTGTTGAGCACCTTCAGGCTTCAAGTGCAGGCATTAAACTAACTATAAGCCACGATGCTATTAAAGGTGCTGTAAACGGTAAAACATATTATGTAGCTTATATCCCTTATGTTGCTGTAGATGCTACTAAGCACACTACAAACCTCCATGATAATACGATAGACGGCACGGAAAGCATTGACAATACTAATGGGTTTAATGGTTGGATAGATACTACAACTTTGCCTACATATGCAGTTCCAACAAGCGCATATAAAAACGCAGATCCAAACGCAGATCTAGATCAAACAATTACAGCTAAGGTTCTTTCTATTGCCATTTGTGAGATTGATGATAGTAAGTATCCTGATAAAACAGCTAGTCCTGTTGTTTCATCATTTAAAGTTAGCATAGCTAATCCTTGTGGTTCTGCTGATGCTGCTCAAGTAGGCGGTCTTATTAACTTGTTCGTTAATCAATAAAACATTAACCTTCTTTTCGTAGAAAGTTAATCTTATACAGGAGGGAGTCTATTTTATAGGCTTCCTCTTTTTTTTGTGCTTTGCAAGTTTGCATTGTCTTTCTTTCTTTCCTTCCTCCTCTCGTTTGCATTACCTTTGTTACTTTCCTTCCTCCTCTCGTTTGCAATTTTTAATGTCCTGTTTAATAAAAATTTGTAAGAAGGTTTTTTCTGCTTTATTAGTAAAATCAATCTGTTAATAAGATCTAACTTGCCCGGTCTTAGCTATGTTATACATAATGTCCTATTTTGGTCTAATATATGCTTTATTCCTGGTATATTACTAGCTATATACTCTTTTTTCTTATTATAAGATATAAATATGACACTAAAACGATTATTTATTTTTGCCACTCTCCTTTTACTGAGTCTTGTTGCTTGTTCAAAAGTAGATACTTCAATAAAATCAAGGGCTAATCTCGCAAAAAGTTACGTATTCAAAGGCATTTTTATCAAGCAAAAAAAAGCCTGTCACATTACAAGTTACGATTTGAATCAAAGTAACCTATTGATAAAACAAGGAAAAAAACAAAAAGCAAATATACAAAAAGACGGCTCTATTGATCTGGCAAAACTAGTGCTCCGCTCGCAATATTATGAAGTCAATTGCAAAGGATTTTTTATTGACGAAATCACAGGAAAACAAGCCCCCACACCGGTGCAGCTCAAGGGATTCTTTAGTAGTAAAGACGGTATTCATAACCTTAATATTTTTACAACTATCCTTGCCGACAAAATCAAAACGGCAATTCAAAAACCAAATACAGACTTTGCTGAAATCAATAAAATATACAGTCAAGCCTTGTTAAAAGGTATGGGATTAAAACAGGATTTAGCTAATGAAATCAATGATATTAGCTTGCTTAATCCGGATATGGGAAGCCCGCTTACTCCGGCGGAGTTGACTTTATACTCTGCTAATTTACATGCTTTACACTTGATAAATGAAGATGGTGAATTGGACTTGAAAGGCGTGCATTTTCAAGGGGATAACACAAGCCCGACTCTGGCTTTATCTGCTGCCGCCTATACAAGCCCTTTGCCAAAAAACGAGCAAGCATTGTTAGAGAAAGAAAGGAAACAAAGCGGACTAACAAAAGATAGCTACGTTGCCTCTAACTTTAATGTTGTGAAGGCTAGCACCATACAACCGGCAATAACTAAGCCTGTTACAACGCCGGATAACTTGCAAAATAAAAGGCAAACAAAGCAAAGTACAGAGCGAGCAAAACGCCATATAACGCGGGTAGGAGAGCGACCGAGCAAGTCTAAACCTAGCTTCGTACCGGCGACAATAAGCAATTCTGCTATAATGAAAAATAAAGAGCAAGCAAAGCAAAGTACAGAGCGAGCAAAACGCCGTATAACGCGGGTAGGAGAGCGACCGAGCAAGTCTAAACCTAGCTTCGTACCAACGACAATAAGCAAGCCTGCTACAATGCAAAATAAAGAGCAAGCAAAGCAAAGTACAGAGCAAGCAAAACGCCATATAACGCGGGTAGGAGAGCGACCGACCAAGTCTAAACCTAGCTTCGTACCGGTGGCAACGGTAAACCGCCACGATAGGGGAGCTCTACAATTTCAGGCATACAAAGGAAGCATGGACAACGCCAAAATAGACGCAAAAGAAATCACGCTAGCGATTACAGATGCAAACGGTTATAATCCGCAGCCTACCAATCCGGCGACGCTAGCGGGTTTAAGCAATGACAATGCTGAGGTTGTTATTTACGGGGTAAAAGATAGCGACCGTATTAAACTCACTATAGGCGCCAATGCGATTAAGGCAAAAAGACATGATATGTTCTATTTAGCATATGGCAATGCTGGCAGTGTGCCGATAGGAATTCGAAGTACTCTAGAGCATCAACAAAACGAAGCTGTTACAGAATGGATTACGCCGGCAAACGTACGAAAGGCGGGAGGTAGCCTTATAATAGGGATTTGCGATGCGTCAACAGATGGGCTTGCTCCACAAAAAGACAATCCTTGTTCTGGAAAAGATGTTGCCGTTACTGTGTCTACGGTGGCAAAATTTAAGTTAACATTAGAACAGTAAAAATGCTATATAGAGAAAACAAAAAGCAACATGAAATAAGCTTTAACAGCTTGAAATAATTATAAAAAGCGATCAAAAAAACAAGACGCAAAAAAGGAGGCTTACATAGCAACAAGTATAGGGGGGCTATTTACAGACTTCTTGTTTATGTCATGAAGGAGAGGTTAACTTACTGAAATAATAGGCAATATAAAAATACTTGCGATAGGATTAGGGCGACCGATCCTATTTTTATGATGTAAAAGATGAGTTAACTTACTGAAATAACAGGAATAATGAAACAGACTTGCTATAAGATTAAAGTAGCCATGACTAAAGAAATAAGGTTTAACAGCTTGAAATAATTAAGAAAAAAGAGAAAAAGAAAAGGGCAAAAAAGATGACAAAAAGTAGTGCCCATAATCAAAAGGAAGATAGAAAGGAAGTATAAAACAAGAGTTATCACGTTGAAATAATTATAAAAAGCGATCAAAAAAACAAGACGCAAAAAAGGTGATTTACATAGCAACAAGTATAGGGGGGGTATTTACAGACTTCTTTTTTATGTCATGAAGGAGAGGTTAACTAGTTGAAATAATAGGCAATATAAAAATCCTTGCGATAGGATTAGGGCGACCGCTCCTATTTTATGATGTAAAAGATGAGTTAACTTACTGAAATAATAGAGAATATAAAAATACTTGCTATAAGATTAAAGTAGCCATGACTAAAGAAATAAGGGCTACAAGCTTGAAATAATTACAAAAATCGATCAAAAAAACAAGACGCAAAAAAGGTGATTTACATAGCAACAAGTATAGGTGGGGTTGTTTACAGACTTCTTTTTTATGTTATGGATGAGAGGTTAACTTGCTGAAATAATAGGCAATATAAAAATACTTGCGATAGGATTAGGGCGACCGATCCTATTTTTATGATGTAAAAGATGAGTTAACTTACTGAAATAACAGGAAGAATGAAACAGACTTGCTATAAGATTAAAGTAGCCATGACTAAAGAAACAAGGGTTACAAGCTTGAAATTATTGTAAAAACAAAGAAAAACAAGACGCAAAAAGGTGATTTACATAGCAACAAGTTAAGCTCTTGTTTAATTAGATTTATTATGTTATGATAAACTTATAAATATTTTAAACTTAATACAAGGTAAGACTATG
>PUHO01000002.1:0-66985 GCA_002995645.1 SAR324 cluster bacterium
GTCAGGTGTTTTATTTTTTGAAGAAAGATCTAAATCGTCAACATTAAGTTCCGGTTCTTCTTCAAGAGAAAAATCAAAATTTGTATTCATATTAAGAGATGATGCATTAGTCGCTTTCTCTTCAGGAGAAAAATCAAAATCATCAATATTAAGTTCAGCATTGTCAGGATTTTCGTCTTGAGAAGAAAAGTCGGAATCATTAGCCATAGTAGTGTGGAGTAAATTTTGTGGTAATTCTGTAGTTTCTAAACTAGGTGGTAAATCTAGATTTTTATCATCGTTGCCCATAGCAATGCTATCTGTATTTTTCATAATGCCTATAAATTATTTTATGTTTGCCGTTATGTAATTTGTCGATCTATATGCAGTTATTTTACTAAAATGAAGCGTAGTTTTTTGAAATATACTTGCGTAGTTTGAAAACAAAAGGATATATTAAATTGTATTATGTATAACAATAGGTACTTTATATTTAAGTAATAATGCGAAAAATAAACCAAATTTTTAATTTTATAGAAAAAAATTTATCTGCCGTTCATTTAACGGACGAAAAAGAGCAACAATTGTCTTTATTTGTTGACTTGCTTCTTAAATGGAATAGTAAAATTAATTTAACGGCAATAAGAGATGAAGACACGAGTTATATACGGCATATTTTAGAAATAATTTTATTTGTTGAATCTTCGTTCATACAAGAAAAATTAAGAAGCTTTGAAAAAATTAACGTTATAGACATAGGCTCTGGCGGCGGCATTCCTGCTATTCCTTTGCAAATTATATTTCCAGAATACAACGTTATTTCAGTGGAAAAGGTAAAAAAGAAAGCGGCGTTCCAAAGTTACGTTAAAAGTATGCTTAACTTAGACAGGTTGCAAGTAGAAGCCAAGCGTATAGAAGAGTTAGCAATAAAAGAAAAGTGCCAAGTCGTAACGGCAAGGGCGTTCAGCTCGCTTTCCGTTTTATGTGAAAAAGCAGACTTAGTATTGCAAAAAGGAGGCTATGTAATAGCGTGGAAAAGTAAAGCTTGGCGAGAAGAATACAAAGAAATAAAAAAAGAAACGTTTGCAAAATTTTTATTAATTCATGTAGAAGAATATGTAATAAAAGAATATAATTTGCAAGGTGTTATATTATTATTAAAAAAAGAGAAATAGAGAAATGAAATTACTTGACAAAAGAAGGATAAGTTAGTATTATTATTTCTTAGATACATTACTAACTATTTATTTTACAAATTCATAATGTACGCAATTATACAAACAGGTAATAAACAATACCGTGTAGAAGAAGGTAATATGATTACCATTGATCGCACTGATATAGAAGAAGGAAATCAAATTAATTTTGATTCTATTTTACTCATTGGTGAGAACGATCAAACCGTTAAAATAGGAATGCCATTTGTGGACGGCGCTAACGTAACCGGAAAAGTCTTATATCATCATCGTGGTAAGAAGATAACTATATTCAAAAGAAGAACAAAAACAGGATATAGAAAAAAACAAGGTCATCGTCAAAATTATACGCGTGTTGAAATAACGGAAATAAAAGCATAGTTTATTTTTATTAACTTTTTTAAATTAGAATTATGGCACATAAGAAAGGTCAAGGTAGCGTTAAAAACGGTCGCGATTCGAAACCACAATATCGTGGTGTTAAACGTTTTGGCGGAGAAGCCGTTACTGCAGGGACGATTATTGTTAGACAAGTAGGCAACTCTTTTCATGCTGGTACGCATGTTGGTACAGGAAAAGATTTTACATTATTCGCTCTTTGCGATGGTAAAGTTTCGTTTAGTAAAAAACGAAATAAATGTATTGTTGGCATAGAGCCAGTAGCTTAGTTAGATTTTACAATAACGTAGGTTATGCAAGCATAGTTCATTAAATGGGCTATGCTTTTTGTGTTGTGTATATATGAGAAAGAGATTAACCTCTTCTGCTTTTATGGTGAGGTGGTCAAAACCGCGTAGATAGACAAGTAGGCAACTCTTTTCATACCGTACGAAAAACAGAGTTTACATTATTCGCATAGAGCCAGTAGCTTAGTTAGGTTTTACAATAACGTAAATTAGCAAGCATAGTTCATTAAATGGGCTATGCTTTTTGTGTTGTGTATATATGGGAAAGAGAGAAAAGGCGAAGTAATTTTTTTTCTTCTTGAAACATAACCTCTTCTTCTTCTGTAGTAAGGTGATCAAAACCGCGTAGATAGACAGGTAAACAACTCTTTTCGTACTGTATGGGAAACAGAGCTTACATTATTCGCATAGAGCCAGTAGCCTAGTTAGATTTTACAATAACGTAAATTATATGCAAGCATAGTTCATTAAATGGGCTATGCTTTTTGTGTTGTGTATATATGAGAAAGAGAGAAAAGGCGAAGTAATTTTTTTTCTTCTTGAAACATAACCTCTTCTTCTTCTGTAGTAAGGTGGTCAAAACCGCGTAGATGAGTAATGCCGTGAATAAATAACCTTGTTAACTCTGTTTGTAAAGAAAGGTTATACATACGTGCTTGTGTACGACAAACATGTAAACATATAGCTAGTTCCCCCCAAAGAAGTTCTTCATTGTCAGGGATATTTATTTCAGGCATATCCGTATTAGCATAACTCCAAGAAAGAATATCAGTTACTTTATCCTTATTACGAAACGTTTGATTTAAATGTTGTATTTGTTTACTAGAACAAAATAAAACGCTAACCTGTTTATTTTCAAGCTCTAAAAACGTAAGGCTAGTATGAAAAACCTGTTCTAGCCATGTTAACGTTGCAGGCGGTAACTTATGAATGCCGTTCCCAAATGTAAAACCTATTTTATTGTTCATAAATTATAAGTAACAAAAGAAAAATAAACAAGACTTAATCATTATTATAAGAAAAATAATAATGCATATTTTTTGCTTTTTGTTTTGCTGAATTTATGTATTGCGCAGTATTAGTTGAATCGGCATCTGTATCCGGGTATTTAATACGACGATGATACATATTGGTTAATACTTTTGTGTAATCTTCTATAATTATTTTATATTGCGCGATAGTTAGTCCTGATTCGTCCAGTTGTTTTGAATCACGAAGAAAATTACAAACTTTCTCAACCATAGCGTAAATATTCTTGTAAGTAGGTGATTCTAAAGTACGTGTCGAAGCTTCGGCTGAATCGGCAAGCATAACAAGCGCGGCTTCTAGTGTTTGCGGTTTAGGTCCGTCATATTGAAAGGCTTTAATATCTATATCTCCGTCATATTGCTGTTTTGCTTTTTCATAAAAGAAACGAGTAATCATTGTGCCGTGATGTTGTAATAAAATCCCTTTAAGCGCGCTTCCTAAGCGGTATTTATTGGCTATCCTTTCGCCGTCTTGTAAATGTTGAATAACAAACTTAGCGGATTCATAAGGATCTAATGTATCGTGGATATTATTGCCATATTGATTTTCAATAAAATATTCCGGATGCTCTCCTTTTCCAAGATCATGAAAATACGAACCTACTCTTGCAAGAAGGGGATTTGCGCCTATTTTAGTCGCCGCTGATTCTACAAGATTACCAACAATTAAAGAATGTTGGTACGTTCCGGGAGCGTTTAAAACAAGCCGTTTCAATGCCGGGTGATTCATAGTAGATAATTCTAGTAATTTTAAGTTAGTTGTAATATCAAATATAGCTTCGTAAAACGGAAGTAAAACAGAGACTAGAATAGCAGTAATTAAAGCACCAAGAGCCGTAGCCGGAATATACCACAACGTAAGTAAAGAAACGCTTCGCCAGTTAATAAGAAACAGTACAAGCGCTACAATAATGCTTGTTATAAAAACTTTAAATGTATGACGAAAAACAGCGTAACGAGAGTTAAATTGATATATTGGCAAAGTCCCAACACTAGCAACAATGAAAAGAAAAATAAGGTAGTTTATATTGCTTTGCAAAAGGACACTAGTAAAAAACGCACATAAAATAGCGCTCATTAATCCCGCTTTGCGATTTAGTAAAATAGAGCTAATCATAGCGCCTAGGGCAATAGGGAAAATCATTTCATACGTTAAATGCGGGAGTGCGCCATAGCGCATAACAAGCATTTCTTTTAGTAATATCCCTAATTTAATTAAAAAGAGCGTTAAAAGAATAGAAGAAGTAATTAAAATGAAATCAGCAATTTTCCATGTTTTAAGGTTACGATTTAAGAAAATTAAGCCTGATATTAAAAACGAAACAAAAACAAGTAAAACTATGCCAAGAAGACGTGGGATTTGGTTTGTATAGCTAAATTTAGTAGTATACGTATTTAGTAGGTTAACTTTTTGTTTTGTTAGTCGTTCGCCCTTGTGAACAAGAAAAGCGCCTTTACGTAGGTTAAAATAGACCGGTGAAAGGTTGTGTAGAATAGTTTGTACATGTTCTTGAAATAAAGACTCGTTTTCTTGCATATTCGATCTAAGCAAAGCTTGTGCAAGGAATAAAGCGACTTTACGAAGCGTTGCTTTATCAACGCCCGTTAATTTGGCTTCAATTAACGGTTTTAATTTATCTTTAGCTTCTGATAAAGATAAAAAAGAGTTCCGTTGTTTTGTGTAGGTTGTTTTGTTTGTTTTTATATTCAGTATTTCCCAATTACGGTGTTCGTCTAGCTTCGGATTTTCAGCAATTTTATATTGTGCTTCTATTGTTTGAATAGAGCTTAAAACAGCGTCAATGACTTTTGGATTATAGAATAAATTGCCAACCCAGCTGAAAGATTTAAGGTTAACTGCAAGTTGCGTGTTTGTAATAAAGCCTTGTTTAACCGACTGTCTTTCACTGTCTAAGTGTGTCAAAATGTCTTCGTTTTCTTTTGTAAACGTTTTAATTGTTTCACGCATGGCTTTTCTTTGTTGCCAAAGCTCGTTTTGCATAGCAACCGTATTATGGAGCTTAGTATTGATAAGTCCAAGTTGTGTTTTAGTAATTTTAATGCGATTTATAAGCGTTGCGTCATGTTTATTTTTTCTTTGTTGTTTCTCTAGTGTTGCTTGTTTTAACTGCCATAAAGATTGTATTTTTTTGTAATATGTAAAATCGTCTTGTACGTCTTTAATTTTTTGAGATAAAAGGAAATTATTTTTACCAATTTGAAGGCGTTGTTGTTGTAGATCGCTAGCTTGTTGCTCATATAAGGACGCTTTAGCCGTAATATTAGCAAACAGGTCTTTAAGTTTTTTTCTATGGCTTTTGTGAAGATCCGGATTATACGTATAAGGAAAATTCACTTGGCTCAGTAAATGTTCTTTTTTAAGCTGCGTTGAAATGGAATCAAGGAGCAATATATCTTCGTGTAAGATAATATCTTGGCTAGCCGTTTCATCTACTTTATATTGTTGCCTATCAAAGAAGATAATAGGTGAAAGCATATAGCCAATAACGATGCTAGTAATAAGCAATAAGAAAAGCTTCAAGCCAATATCAAAAGAAAAGCAATACTTTCCCCATTGTAACAAGTCTTGTAGCCAAAGCGATTTTATTTTTTTTGCTTGTAAATCATGCATAAAAACCTAAAGAGAAAATAGTATTTTATTGAAGAAATGATAAAAAATAATGATAATTTTGTTCTATGTCTTGTATATAAACGTATTCATTTTTTTGATGCGCTTGGCTTGGTAAGCCGGGACCAAAGTTAACGGCTTTAATATTGAATAAAGCAAGTCGCGCTATATCTGTCCAAGCTTGTTTTGGTGCAATTGTAAGCTGATGTTGGGCAATGAATTTTTGAAGCGAAGGTTCTTGCGTAACAACGGGAGCGGCAGGCGCAAGGTCAATAATTTCAATGCTGGCTTTACTACCTAGCGTATATTGTGTTTGTGAAAGCTGCGTTGCTTCTATAGTTTCAGGAAGCATATGTTTAGCTAAAAAAGTAATAATGTCGTTTTGCGCTTGTTCTTGCGTTTTATCCGGCGTAAAGCGATAGTTTAAATTAACAGTAAAACTATTTGGTACTACGTTTCTGCTATTATCTGTTTTTGCTTGCGTTATTTGTTTTGTCTCAAAAAAAGAAAGGGAATCGCAAACAACCTGTTTAGCCGGTTCTTTGAGCAAGTACTCTAGCAATGCCCCGCTACAATGGATAGCGTTATGCCCTTCCCAAGGTCTTGCGGCGTGCGCTCTTTTGCCGTGCCATGTTAATAGAAGGTTAATAGCACCAACACAACCGGTTTGTATTTCATTTTGTGTCGGTTCTAAAACAAAGGCAATATTAGCTTGTTTTAGAAAGGAAAACTTTTCTAAAACAGGACCGAGACCATTTTCTATATACGGTCCTTCTTCTTTATCATAAAAAATAAATTGTAAATTATATTGCCAAGTGAGAAAAGGAGTCGCTTCCATTAAGGCAAGCATAATGGCAATACCGGCTTTCATATCACTAGCGCCGCAACCAAAAATTTTTCCTTCATTGGTAATGTGCGGTTCTTTATCTTGTTGAGACGGGACCGTATCTATATGTCCGTATAAAGCAATTGTTGGTTTTGTGTCGTCTACTTTTGTGCAGTATACAAGGGAATTACCTTCTCTATACATGGTAAAACAAGCGTGGTTTTTCCATTTGTCTTCAATCCAATTAGCTAACTCTTGTTCTTGTTTTGTTTCTGATGCAATCGCAAGCACAGAGAGAAGAATAGATTGTAGGTTTATATTTGCTAACATGTTTATTTTGTTTGAAAAAGTAAGACAACAGCACTAGAAGCAATCCCTTCTTTTCTGCCAATAAAGCCTAGTTGTTCCGTTGTGGTCGCTTTAATATTAATACAAGACAAATCAACTTGCATAGTTTTCGCAATATTTTCTTTCATACTATGACGATATGGCGCAAGCTTGGGTTCTTGTGCCATAACGATTATATCGGCATTACCAAGCCGCCATTGTTCTTGTTCCATTAAGTGGACTACGTTTTTTAATAAAAGTAAAGAAGAAACGTTTTTATATGCCCTATCCGTATCAGGGAATAAAGATCCAATATCTTCTTTCCCCATAGCGCCAAGCAAGGCGTCTAGTAAAGCATGGATAAGTACGTCTGCATCAGAATGACCGGCAAGCCCTTTTGAAAAAGGAATCGTTGTTCCGCCAAGAATTAACGGTCTGTTATCTGTGAAATTATGCACGTCAAAGCCTTGTCCAATACGCATAGGAGTCCTTATTACCTTGTGGCTTGTTGTAGGTTAATAAAAGCTTGTTTATAGTCTTTTTGACCAAAAACAGCCGCGCCAGCAACGCAAATAGAAGCGCCAGCCGCTTGTATTTGTTTAATGTTACTTGTATTTACGCCGCCATCAACCATGATTTTTGTTTTTCCGTTTATTTTGCTAATACGATTAGCTAAGTCTTCTATTTTTTGTAAAGAAAAAGGAATGAACTGTTGCCCACTAAAGCCCGGATTAACACTCATAATTAAAACAAGATCTAATTCTTCTAGAAGCCAATCAAGAGAGGTTAAAGACGTAGACGGGTTTAAGGCAATACCTGCTTGTTTGTTTGCTTGTTGAATCGTTTTAAGGTGGCGGTGTATGTGAATAGTGCTTTCTATGTGTAAACAAACTGTTGTAACCGGTAAAGTTAGGTATCTAGCAAGCGAGATTTCCGGCGCTTGAATCATTAAATGCAAGTCTAAAGCTAAAGACGGAGGAAAAACTAATTTTTCCAACATAGCAATGCCAAAACTAAGGTTAGGAGCAAAAACGCCGTCTATTACGTCAAGGTGTAAACGCGAGCTTCCTGCTGTGGCAATAGTTTGTATTTCTTGATTTAGATTTCCAAAATCAGCGGAGAGTAAAGAAGGAGAAATTTCCATTGTATATATAATATAAACGTTTTATTGTGATTTATTTTGTAATAAAGCGGCAAAGAGTCCCATTGTGTTAACAGAGGGAAAACAGCGATAAAACGAGTTAGTAATTAAAGCGTGTTTTTGTAAAATAGTATTTTTTAAGTTTACTATACTATAGGAAGTATGATTTTGTAAAAAATGAGAAATAATTTCTTCATTTTCTTCCTTTTCTAAAGAACAAGTAATGTAAAGAAGATATCCTTGTTGTTTTACAAAACGACTCGCATGAGATAGTAAATTTTTTTGTGTAACTTGAGCTTCGTTTATGTCTTCTTTTGTACGTTTCCATTTAATTTCTGGATTTTTTCGCATCGTTCCGGTAGCCGTACAAGGTGAATCTAACACAACAATATCAAATAGTTCTGTTGTTTGCCACGTTGTTATATCTTCATGGAGTAACGTTGCTTTAGAACCTAGTCGCTTGGCGTTTTCTTGTAAAGATTCAAAGCGAAACAAATTTGATTCTATTGCCGTTAGTTGTTCTATATCTTGAGCAAAACGATATTCCCATTGAAATAGTTTACCACCGGGCGCACTACAAAGGTCTAAGAACTTTGTTTTTGGTAAAGGCGCCAGTATGTGCCACAGTAAAGCCGAAGATATATCTTGTACAAAAAAAGCGCCGTTTTTATAGGCTTCTGTAGCGAACAACGAACGCGGGTTAGTTACGTGATATATACTTTCTTCTAGCTGTGTTAATTTGAATCCTTGCTCTTCTAGTGATTGCTTTTCTTCTTCTTTAAGTAAAGTGATTTGCAAACTTGGTTCCATGTTGCTAGCAAGGCAAATTTCTTTTGTTTTTTCTTTGCCCCATTGTGTTTCCCATTTTGCTATAATCCAATCAGGGTAACTTTGTTGTATAGCAAAAGATTCTTGCAAAAGAGCTTGCTTGATTTGATCAAACGAACGAATAAAATTTTGTAAGACGCCGTTAATGAAAGGGGCGGTTTTAGTTTCTTTTGATCGTTTGATAATAGCGACCGTTTCAAAGACAACGGCATGCGCTTTCATTTGCATAGATTCGTCTAGTTGCGCAAACGCCGTTAAAAGACAGGCTTTTGCTTTTGCCGTTGGTTTTCTTTTTACTAAATAGGAAAGATAAAATTCGTATTTACGGAAATAACGAGTCGTTTGCTTTACAATAGAAAAATATAATGAAGCGTCTTCTTGTTTTGTAAAATAGGATCTTTCAAACAAATGATATCTTTGTTGTGAGATAAACTTTTCTATTGTTTCTATAGCTGCTGTGCGAGCTATATTAGCGCGTTGTTGCATATTTAGTTAAGTAAAGTTGCCGCTACTTCAGCTAAAGGAGAACGAACGCCACCACGTAAGTTGACGTGTCCCGTAAGATTACTAGATTGTAGGCGATTAATAACGTAAGATAGTCCGTTATTTTCCGGATTAATATACGGATTATCAATTTGATAGGGATCGCCGGTTAATACGACTTTAGATCCTTCGCCAGATCTTGTTATAATTGTTTTCATTTCATGAGGCGTTAAGTTTTGCGCTTCGTCTATAATCATAATACGATTAGGAATAGAACGACCTCTTATATAGGTTAAAGATTCAAGTTCAAGTAGTTCGTTATCTAGTAATTTTTGTTGTAAAGCCACTTTCCCTTGCGGTGAAGAAGGATTACGTGATAAAAAATCAAGATTATCAAAAATAGGTTGCATCCAAGGTTCCATTTTTTCTTCTAAATTACCGGGTAAATAGCCCATATCTCTTCCCATAGGGAAGATTGGTCTTGAAACAAGAATCTTTTCGTATATATTTTGTTTTAACATAAGTTCCATAGCGGCAGCTAGAGCAAGGAGCGTTTTACCTGTGCCTGCTTTTCCTACAAGAACAACAAGCGGGATTTGCTTATCCATTAAAAGTTCTAGTGCTGCTTTTTGTTCTTTGTTTTTAGCGCTAATGCCCCAAACGCCTTTTGGATAGTCTTGTATTGGTTTCCAAGTTTGTTTTTGCTCTACGTACCTTGCTAAAACAGTATTTTCTTTATTTTCAAAACAAACGATTTCATTGGGATAAGCTTGTTTATCAATTTGTAAGTCTCCTGTTTCTTGCCACGTTTGCCATAGTGTATCGTTTATTTGTTCTGTTGTAATATTACCGTATATTTGCCCTGTTACTTCTTTTTTTTCATATGCTTCCGCATGAAAACCAAGTATATTTGCTCGTACACGTAAATTACGATCGTTAGTAATAAAAGAAACCGGTTGGGTTTGTTTATTTATAAACTCTTCAAGAATGAGTAATATTTTTTTGTTGTACGTAATTTTTTGATTAGCTAAAGCCGAATCAGAAATATAAATTTCTAAAGTACTGTTACTATCCGCAAGGGTAAGCAATTTTTTATTTGTAGATTGAGCAATAAGTTCTTCAAGGAGTTCTAGTAAATAGCGCGTATTTTTACCTCTTTCACTATAATCACGTTTAAACGAATCAAGCGCTTCAAGTACAAGAAAAGGTAAAATAATACGGCTATTTTTAAATGCAAAAATAGCTTCCGGATCGTTAAGAAGCGCGCTAGCGTCTAAAAGAAAAATAGGTTTTTGCTTGTTTTGAGAAATAGGCATAATTCTATAGTGGACAAAAGAGGTTAATACAAGCTACACTTAAAGTGAAATAGGCAGGTTTATTTAATATATAAGACAAACTGCTTATCTTTTACATACAAAGGTTTAAAAATAGTAACATTAATTTATATATATAGGCAAGTTTATGGATACCAAAAAGCAGCTTTTACACGCTAGTTTAATAACCGCACTTAAAACGCCGTATAAAGAAGATGGAAGCGTGGATCTTGATACGTTTGATCAATTAGTGAATAAACAAATACAGGCAGGAGTGGACGGACTTGTCATTACCGGCACAACCGGGGAAGGGCATCTTTTAACTTGGAAGGAACAGCTAACTTTAATTAAACATACCGTTTCTACTTTTGGGAAGCAAATATTGGTTATTGGCAACACAGGAAGTAATAACACAAAAGAAGCTTACCAAGCAACTATAGAAGGATTTGAATCCGGTATGGACGTAGCTTTGCAAATTAACCCGTATTATGGCAAAACTTCTTCGCGCGGTTTATTGCGACATATGGGAAAATTACTTGAGTTAGGGGCAACAGTGGTGTATAATGTGCCTTCTAGAACGGCGCAAGATGTTTCTCCCGTTGTTATTGAAGAATTAGCGAAACATGCTAATTTTATTGGTGTTAAAGAATGTGCTGATGCACAGCGAATCCAATATTATACAGATAAAAACATTGCAACTTGGTCTGGCAATGACGATACGGCGCACGACACAAAACACGTTAACGGTTGTTTAGGTGTGATTTCTGTTACGTCTAACGTCTTACCAAAAACAATGAAATTGTTAATGGAAGAAAAAAATCCAGAGTTACAAGCTAAGTTACAACCTTTATTTCAATGGCTTTTTTCTGAGCCTAGCCCTATTGCGTTAAATACGTTACTTTCTCTTTTTGGTTGGATTAAACCGGTATTTAGATTGCCATACGTTCCTTTAACGGAAGAGCAACAAAAACAAGGTATTGCTATCCTAGAAGCGCTTGCGTTAGACGAGATTCCAACAGGACTATCTCCTAAAAAAGAATCGGACTTTATTATTATTTAAGTACTTTATTTTTGTAATACGTGAATAATTCTATTGCTGAAAAGAAAACGATTGCTTTTTGCCAAGCTTGGATAGACGATATAGGAAAAGCGTATAATTTACCTTATACGCTTCCAAAAGAAAGTGATATTATACTTGCTTTTGTGCTAGATAAGTCTATTTCATTTATACAAATGAATCCAAGTTATTTAGTACATGCTAGTCAGTGGCAACGTATAGAAGCGTATATGCAAAGGCGAAAAATGCAAGAACCTTTAGCGTATATTTTAGGCGAAGCCGCCTTTAGAGAATTGATATTAAAGGTGAATAAACAGGTTTTAATTCCTCGTCCGGAAACGGAATTACTTGTGCAAGCGGCGCTAGATATATTTAACACAAAGCAAGAAATTAACGTTCTAGAAATAGGAACCGGAAGCGGCGCTATTGCCCTTTCTTTAGCATATGAAAGAAAAAATACAACTGTTACGGCAATAGATATAGACGTAAACGCGCTTGCTTGTGCGCAAGAAAATTACCACAAATATAAAAAACAAATTATAGCCAATCATAGTTCTATACTATGGTTAGAAAGTAATCTTTTAGATCAAATTGAACCAAAACAACAGTTTGATTTATGTATTACTAACCCGCCTTATATTAAAACGGGAGATATACAAACGTTAGACGTAAGTGTGAAAAAATTTGAACCTTGGAAAGCGCTAGACGGTGGCGGGGACGGATTGTATTTTTACGAACAACTAGCTTCGTCTTTGCAAGGATATCTTAAGGAAAACGGATATTATATGCTAGAGCAAGGATTTGATCAAACAAAGAGCATACAAAGCAAGATGCGTTCTTTTTCATGGCAATACGTTAATACGATTCAAGATTTGACTAACTGCGATAGAATACAAATTTATAGGAATAAACTATGCTAAATCAAAATTTGCAGAAACAAATAGAAGATCTCAAGCAAGACTTTGAAACCTATTTAAAACAAAATTTCACGGCGTTACCACACTATACAAAACGTTTAGAAGACGCTATGCGATATTCGCTCTTTTCTAAGAGCAAAAGAGTACGTCCTTTACTTGTGTTTTTAGCTTCGCAAATAGGGCAACCTTCCATTCCGGAAGCAGCATACGTGTTTGCTAGTGCTATTGAATATATACATACCTATTCTTTGATTCATGACGATTTGCCTTGTATGGATAACGATACGTTACGAAGGAATCAACCAACAAATCATATTCAATTTGACGAAGCAACCGCTTTATTAGCAGGTGACGCTTTGTTAACGCAAGCTTTTGCTATAGCTAGCCAACAGGTAACAACATTAGATGCAAAACGGCAATTACAAGCAACGAATGCCTTAGCGAATAAAGCAGGCATACAAGGAATGGTGTCCGGTCAAGCGGCAGATATGCAGGTAATGGAACAAGACAATATGACGCAAGAAGAGTATCTTCTTTTTATTCATACCTATAAAACGGCAAAACTATTCTCTGTATCAACTCAAATAGGCGCTATTGTTGGCGGGTTAACAGACTTGCAACAAGAACAGCTTGCTGAATTTGGTTTGCAACTAGGTATTTGTTTTCAAATACAAGACGATATTTTAGAAACAACGTCGTCAACGCAAGTATTAGGAAAGAATACGACAAGTGATCAAGTGAACGATAAATTAACTTACGTTAGTTTATATTCTGTTGAGCAAGCGCAAGAAAAAATGAAGCAAGCCTATGAAAAAGCAAGAAATATACTAGATACAATAGAAGGCAAAACAGAGCTACTTATTTATTTAACAGAAAGCTTACTGGGCAGAAAAGCATAAGCATTATTCTAGTAAATCACTATTAGCAAAGTAAGGGATAGCTTGCCAAAAATGTTTATACGTTGTTTCAAATGAAAGCGTTTCTTTTGTATAGGGGTGGGAAAAACTAATAGAATAGGCATGAAGTAAATGATGCTTTATTTCACCGTAAGGCGGGAAAACAGGCGGTTTTGTTCCTTTAAGCAAAGCAATAAAATCCTCGTCTTTTTGTCCGTATAATTTATCACCTAAAATAGGATGTCCTATAAAATTAGCATGACAACGAATTTGATGCGTCCTTCCTGTATAAGGAATAATTTCAACTAACGTTACGTTATTATCACTTTTTTTGGGAATAAACTTAGTTTGACTCGACTTGCCTTGTGGCGTAACAGTTTGGCGAATCCGCACGCTTGTGGCTTCTTCATTTGCCTTGCCAATAGGTTGATCGATTAAAATACTTTTTGTTAAAGTCCCTTGTAAAATAGCGTAATATACCTTTTTCGGTTTAGCTTCAAAAAATTGCTTTCCAAAAAGCCGCGCCGTTTCCTGATCTTTTGCAATAACTAATACGCCGGACGTTTCTCTATCTAGTCTATGTACGGCATGGAGCGACGGATATCCTTCTTTTGTTTTGATTGTATGAATAAGCGTATTATAGAAGTACATTCCTGACGGACTTACCGGAATGGACGGATTTTTTTCTACAACTAAAAATTTTTCTTCTTCATATAGTATACGATAACTTGGATCAATCGCCGGTTCTTCTTCTTGCTTTCTGTGGTATATAATCTGATCGTTACTATGCAAAATATAATCTATAGGCACCGTTTTGTTGTTAACTTGTAATTTGCCGCTTTCAATAGCTCTTTGCCATGCGTCTTCTTTTTGATATTTAAAGCGAGACGTAACAAAACAAAGTAACGTTTCTTTTTTACCGTGAGACCGTTGGTATTTAAATATTTGCATTTCTTATTTTGTTCAAATTGATTTTTATTTTAAAAGAGTGTATCTTAAACAATATAGCACAGTTTTTATTTTCACTTTTTACTAGATAAACAATGCCGGTTAACTTATTGTGTATTTCTGCTGAACCTGTTTCCTCTTCTTGGGAGCAAGTATTTAAAAATTATAATTTTGATGCATTTTATGCAAGAGGAAAGCTTAAAGTAAAACAAATTTTGCAAACAGAACGTATACAATGTATTTTGTGGCAATATACAAAATTGCAACATACTTTTGCGCAAGATATTATTGATACTTTAAATCAATTCCCACTTGTTCCCGTTGTTGTTGCTTCTTATGAACCGGGCATAAAAAGTTTAGATTTGATTCAATCGACGAATAAGCAAATTGATTTAAATGATAAACCTGATTTAGTTTGTAATGCTATTAATTTTATGATAAATACCTTGCAAGAAACGCAACCGAACCAAGACACTGATGCAAGCCCATTGGAAAGTGAAATTGTGTTCCGTCATAAAATTAAACAAAGTTTACAAACGCCAAAACAAGAGCTAGCATTGCACGAGAAAGTGCCGGTTACAAACTTTTGGCTAGGTGTTAAACCTACGGAAAAGCAACTCTTACATGCTGTAGAAGAATCGCCTTCTTTATTGCGTAGATTCAAAAAATTCTGGAAGAAATAAGATTATTTTTTATTTCCGGCATTACTACAGTCTTTATTGCTACATAGTAGGCAAGAAAGCTTGGTACTGCTGCCGCAGCTTTTTTCTAAGACTTTATTTTTTATTAGTAAGCCAATTGCCATACCAAAAATACTTATGGCAATAATGCCAATAGATAAAAGAGTCGTTGCTAACATAGTTGTATAAGAACGTTGTTTAAAATCGTATACGCTATTTTAGATATCCCGTAAAATTATCAGTTTTATAGCTCTTGAAAGATTGGTTGTTTTGTGTGTGTATAATGAGAAATAAAGGTATTTTCTCTTGTTTAGCTAGCGTAAGAGCTTGTTTATACGGTAATGCCATAAACGCCGTTGCCCATGCGTCCGCTTGCATACAAGAAGGTAAAATAACGCTAGTAGAAGCTGTTGTTTCTATACGATGAACAGGGTAGCCTGTTTTACTATTAATTGTATGCGCATATCGCGTGTGATCTACTTGAAAGAAATTCCTATAATCGCCAGACGTAGCAATAGCCGAGTCGTTAAGCGCTAAACGCTGTTGAACGGCTTGTTTTTTTATAAGCGGCTTTTCTATACCAACAATCCAGTCTTGTTTTTTTGTTTTTTTACCTAAAACGGCAATCTCACCGCCAATATTAACTAAAGCCCGTTGCAATCCTTGTTCTTGCAAGGTTTCTTTTAATACGTCTACAGCATATCCTTTTGCAATAGCTGAAAGGTCGATTTGCAGTAAAGGATCGCTTTTACGTACGCGAGTTGGGTTAGTCAATACGGTTAGTTTAGCGTAATCAACATGAGATAACGCATTTTTTATTTGTCTTTTACTTGGCACCTTATTTGTTTTCTTTGTAGGTCCAAAGCCCCATAAATTCACTAAAGGCGCCACAGTAATATCAAAAGCTCCTTGTGTTTTACTAGAAACAAGCAAGGCATATTGAATTACTTTATACGTCTCTTGGCTAATAGGAAAAGGTTTTGTGCTATGAAATTGATTAAAGCGAGAAACCTCAGACGAAGGAATGTAAGTAGACATTAATGCGTTAACATGTTGCAATTTTTGTTTTAGCAACTTAGTCAACTTGTCTTCACTAGGGGAACTATCTGTTGGAAAATAGCTAACAGAATAAAAAGTTCCCATAGAAGAGCCTTGTATTATAGCCGGCTTTGTTGTTTTAGCCGTACAAGAAACAAGAGTAAAACATAATAAAGATACAAACAAATACTTCATGATTTACGTAGCAAACGAGCTGCTATCCTCCAAAATCATCACATAAAATATTGTCATCTTCTACGCCAAGAGAATGTAACATTGCAATAACTGAGCTATTCATCATAGGAGGTCCGCAAATGTAATATTCGCAATCTTCCGGTGCTTTATGCTCTTTTAAATACGAATCATGTAATACTTGATGGATAAATCCGGTTTTGCCTGTCCAGTTGTCTTCTTCTAAAGCTGCGGATAAGGCAATTTCCCAAGAAAAATTTTCATGTTTTTCAGCAAGTTCATCAAATTCATTTTGATAAAATACTTCACGTAAACTACGAGCGCCGTACCAGAATGATATTTTACGTTTTGAATCAAGTCGCCTTAATTGATCGAAAATATGAGATCGCATAGGAGCCATACCAGCACCACCGCCAATGAATATCATTTCTGCATCTGTGTCTTTAGCAAAAAATTCGCCAAAAGGTCCGGAAATGGTTACTTTATCGTTTTCTTTCAAGTGAAACAAGTAAGAAGACATAAGTCCCGGCGGAAAGTTTGTATTAGGCGGCGGCGTTGCAATCCGTATGTTTAGCTTAATAATTCCTTTTTCTTCCGGATAGTTTGCCATAGAATAAGCACGGTATATTGGCTCTTTTGATATGGATTTATATTGCCAAATATCGTATTTATTCCAATCTTCTTTATATTCATTTTCAATATTGAAATCTTTAAAATCAGCAGTATAAGGCGGGGCATCTATTTGAATATACCCACCGGCACGAAAGTCAACGTGTTCCCCTTCAGGAAGTTGTAAAGTTAATTCTTTAATGAAAGTAGCAACGTTGTGATTAGATACAACGTGACAATCCCATTTTTGTACGGAAAAAATAGCCGGTGGTATTTCAATTTTTAAATCTGACTTAAGAGCAACTTGGCAAGCAAGGCGTTCCCCTTCTTTTGCTTCTTTTTTTGAAATTAAACTTAATTCAGTTGGTAAAATTGAACCGCCGCCGTCTTTAATTTTAACGCGACATTGTCCGCAAGTTCCCCCACCACCGCAAGCGGACGGAAGAAAAATATTGTTGTCGGCAAGAGCATTTAAAAGCTTGCCTTGTGCGGGAAGAGTCATTTTCTTGTCTTTTTCCCCATTAATTTCTATTTCTATATTGCCGTTTGCGACAAGTTTAGATTGTGCCAGTAAAATAAGAATGACTAACACAATAACGATGAGCGTAAAGGCAACAACGCCAGTAAAGATTTCCATTAAAAGACCTGTAGATTAAAGTTGTATTCCAGAAAAAATCATAAATGCCATAGACATAAGCCCAGCTGTAAGGAAGACAAGACCAATGCCTTCTAATCCTTTTGGCGGGTTACTATAGGCTAGTTTGTAGCGTATGCCTGCCATTAACACAATTGCCAACGACCAGCCCATACCACTACCAACACCGTATACTACGCTTTGTGTAAAGGTGTATTCTCTTTCAGCCATAAATAAAGAACCTGCTAAAATAGCACAGTTTACTGTAATTAAAGGAAGAAAGATTCCTAAAGTATGATATAATGCAGGAACGTATTTATCTAAAAACATTTCTAAAATTTGTACTATAGCCGCAATAACACCAATATACGCAAGATACGTAAGAAAGCTTAAGTCAATATTTGGCATGTTTAACCAAGCCAGCGCGCCTTCTTTTAAAACGTACGTATAAAGTAAATTGTTAATCGGCACAGTTACCGTTTGTACGACAATAACAGCAATTCCCAAATTGAACGCCGTATCCACTTTTTTTGAAACAGCAAGGAAAGTACACATGCCGAGAAAAAAGCTGAGTACCATATTTTCAATAAATATGGATTTAATAAATAAACTTAACAAGGCTTCCATGTTAGAGGTCTCCGTTCAATAAAAAGAGTTAATGTGTAGATCGTTTTTTAAATAATGATAATGCCCAAATTAAAAAGGCAATTAAAAAGAACGCACTTGGCGAAAGAACAAGCAAGCCGTTAGGTTCATACCAACCGCCGGCTGTTATAGGTTTCAAAACAGTAAAGCCAAAAAGCGTTCCACTTCCAAAAAGTTCACGAATAAAGCCAATGGAAATTAAAATAAAACTGTAGCCAAGACCGTTGCCAACGCCGTCTAAAAGACTAGCTAAAGGCGGGTTTTTCATAGCAAACGCTTCAACACGACCAAGCACAATACAGTTTGTGATAATTAAACCAACAAAAACAGATAGTTGCTTGCTGACAGAGAAAGCATATGCTTTTAAGATCTGATCTACAATAATAACAAGCGTAGCAATAATAACCATTTGCACAATAAGGCGAATATTAGAAGGTATATGCTTACGTAGTATAGAAATAATTAGATTAGAAAAAGCAGTGACAACAATTACAGCTAAAGACATAATAACTGCCGTTGTTAGTTTGCTTGTAACTGCAAGAGCAGAACAGATCCCTAATATTTGTACGGCAATAGGATTATTGGAAATTACCGGTTGCCACAAAGCTTCTCTTAATTTAGTTACTGCCATGATTATTCTCCCGTTTCATTTGTAGCCGCAGCTTGTGTTGCATTTGTTTGTTGATGAATAAATTTCTTTAGAAAAGGAATATAGCCGTTTTCTCCCATCCAAAAATGGACTAAATGTTCCACACCTCGGCTTGTCATTGTTGCACCGGATAAGGAATCAATCGTATATTTTGCTTGCGGCGAATCCGCAGAAACATGTATTTTACTAAGCGTTAAAATAGGCTCGCCTTGTTCGTTAAAAAGCTGTTTTTTATGCCATAGGTTTTTCCATCGTGGATTAGTGATTTCACCACCAAGCCCCGGAGTTTCACCGTGTTCATAGAAGGTAATGCCTTCTATAGTTTGTCCGCTTTTGTCAAGCGCAAGAAAACCGTATAACGTAGACCAAAGCCCTTTTCCAAAAATAGGAAAGATTAACCTTGTAATTTCATTATCTTTTTTAATAATGTAAATAGGCATTACATTAGGGATTTGATGAATAAGAGCAATATCTTGTTTTTTAGTAAGTTTAAAGTATTTGCCCGGCGTGCTTAGCGCTTTTCTAAAATCATATTGCGCGGCATTTTTTGACGGTACAAACTCACCGGTTTTAATATCAACTAAACGAACGGTAATATATTTATTAAAAATAGCTTCAATAGATTCGTTAGTTGCAGGCAAGCCGGCTACTTCGAGAATGTTACGTTGTAACTCAGTATGTTTGTTTTTTTCCTGTAAAGGCCGTAAGTAAATAGCAGTAAAAGAGACAAACACGCCACAAGCTAAACTTAATAGTAAAGCAGTGATAATTGTTTTCGTAAATTTTGTGTTAGACATGTCGTTTTATCCTTTTTCTAATAGTTGCACGAACAACGTAATAATCAATTAAAGGTGCGCAAACGTTGCCTAGTAAAATGGCAAGCATCATACCTTCCGGATAAGCGTGATTAACTACGCGCACAAGAATGACAAGAATACCAATTAAGACTCCATATATCCATTGTCCTGTTTGAGTCATTGCCGCCGAAACCGGATCGGTTGCCATGAAAACAACGCCAAAAGCAAAACCACCAAGAACAAGATGCCAAAGAGGAGATACGGAAAACATAGGATTAGTAGCACTTCCTACAGAATAAAAGAAGAAAGAAAGCGCCGTTGCGGCGATAACAGTACCGACCATAATACGCCACGAAGCAATCCCAGCCCAGATAAGGAAAATAGCACCAAGTAAACAAGCAAGTGCCGACGTTTCTCCAAACGATCCCGGAATAAAGCCAAGAAAAGCGTCTATCCAGTGGTAATGTTGTTCTAATGCTACTTGTCCGCCACTTGAAGCAACTGATAACGGGGTTGCTGACGTTAAACCGTCAATAGCAGTCCAAACTTTTTCACCTGAAATTTGTGCAGGATAAGCAAAGAATAGGAATGCTCTAGCCGTTAAAGCAGGGTTAAGAAAGTTGCGCCCTGTGCCGCCGAAGACTTCTTTCCCAAGTACCACTCCAAAAGAGATGCCAAGGGCAACTTGCCAAAGTGGAATATTAGGAGGCACAATTAAAGGAAATAAAGCGCCGGTAACAAGGAAACCTTCATTAATTTCATGTTTTCTTACTGTTGCAAAGAGAACTTCCCAAAATCCCCCAACAAGTTGAGTAACAAGAAAAATAGGAATGAAATAAAGGATACCTATAAGTATATTCGACCATAAAGACGAAGACGCTAGGTTAAGGTTTAAAAATTGAACAAAATGAAATTGCCAAGTTGACGGGATAGCTTCCCCGGCTTCAATGGCTCTTGTTGCTTGTAATCCAACGTTGTAAAAGCTAACGAATAGCACAGGGATCAAAGCAAGCACGACTTTTGTCATCATACGTTTAAGGTCAAGGGCGTCTTTTATGTGTGTTCGTCCTTGTGTAACCTTATCTGGCGTATAGATAAACGTGTCTATCATTTCATAGATAGGGTAGTATTTTTCTAGTTTGCCGCCTTTTGCAAAATGTGGTTCAATGCGATCTAGGGTAGAACGTAAAAATTTCATTATCCTTCCTTTTCTATAATCGTTAAGTTTTTGCGTAAAATTTCGCCGTATTCTTCTTTTCCCGGACAAACGTAGCTACATAAAGCTAAATCTTCTTCATCTAGCTCTAAACAACCAAGAGCAATCGCGTCGTCTGTGTTACCTGTGAGTAAAGCACGGAGCAAAAAAACAACTTGTGTGTCAAAAGGGAATACTTTTTCATAAGAGCCAACAGGTACCATTGCTCTTTTGCTTCCCATTTCATTTGTGGTAAATTTTAGATTTTTCTTAAATAATTGTGTTAAGAATAAATTTTTCACAGAATGATAAGTTGAATTAGGTAATATCCAGCCAAGAAAAACTTTTTCTCTTCCTTCTTTAATAAGAGAAACTTGATTATGATATCTTCCAAGATAGGCAAAATGCGCTTTAGCCGTATGTCCGTCAAGAACGCTACCGGATATAACGCGCATATCTTCCGAGTCTATTTCGTTAATATATTCGTTTTGAAGCAGCTCAGGCAAGAAGGCGCCTTGTCTTGTTTCCACTATACGCGGATTTTTAAGATTGTCGCCACCAAGACCAACAAACCGTTTAACAAATAATTTTCCTTCTGTGAATAAGGCGCCAATAGCAATTACGTCTTGGTAGTTAAGATGCCACACTACTTTAGTATCCGTTATAGGATCCAGGTGGTGAATGTGAGTTCCAACTAAACCGCGAGGGTGTTTGCCGCTGAAAGTTTGCATTGCAATTTGCTTATCTGTTGCAATATTAAAGTCTACGTTTTTATCACAACAAACAAAAATCTTGCCGTCAGTTAACGGCTTTAATATTTGCAAGCCAATATCAAATTGGGCTTTATATTTGTTAATAATAATATTTGGATTTTCTGCAAGAGGAGACGAATTAATTGCCGTTACGAAAATAGAATGCGGCGTTGATGTAATTGCCGGTATTTTTGAAAAAGGTCTTGTTCGAAACGCTACCCATTGTCCGCTATCTACCAATTGTTTAACAATGGTTTCTCTTGAAAGAGAAGCTATTTCATTTTCACTATAAGAAGGAAAGGAAATAAATTCTTCATTTTCAGCAATAGCAATTTCAATTGATTCTAATTTTCTTCTTTCACCGCGATTAATGGCTAAAATATTCCCGCCTGCTGGCGCGGTGATAGCAATGCCTTCGTTGTTTTTATCATAAAAAAGAACTTGCCCACATGAAACGGTGTCGCCCACTTCCACTTGCATTGAAGGAGCAACCGAAAGAATTTCATGACCTAAAACGCCCACTTTTCTAACTGGCGTTGCTAAGCTAAACGTTGGCTTAGGTGCGCCTTGCAAAGGCAAGTCTAAACCCTTTTTGATTTTTATCATAAACAACCTTAGATTTGATACTATTTTTATATGTAGTGTAAAATAAAACCTTGCATAATGTAAGACTTTACTTTATAAGTTTATAATACATTCTAAGAGAATATTATAAAAATTTATATAAATCAACTCTTTTTTTAAGTTCTTTCAGTGATTAGGTTTTTTTCTTATTTAACATTAACGTTATTAGCCCTTGTTGCTTTGTTCCCTATTGTGACTATGGTCATAACTAGTTTTTTACAAAACGGCGATTTGTTTACGGCAATACGTTCGTCTTCTCGCTTTGTTTTAACATGGGATAATTATAAAGCTGCTTGGACGCAAGGCAATTTTGGACGTTACTTTATTAACTCTAGTATTGTTTGCGTTATTGTTACTTTGTTAAATCTTTTGTTTGATTCAATGGTTGCCTATGCTTTGGCAAGACGCGTTTTCTTTGGCAAGAAAGTAATCATGTGGCTTTTAGTGATACGATTAATGTTGCCGGCAGCTATTTTAATGATACCTTTATTCTTAATTGTACGCGATATGGGGATATACGATACGTATGCCGCGTTAATTTTACCGGTCTCAACAGAAGCGTTTGGTATATTTTTATTACGTCAATATATACTTGGTTTGCCTGTTGCTTTGGAGGAAGCCGCTAAAATAGAAGGTGCTAGTGATTGGCGTATTTTCTTTACTATTGTAATGCCATTGTGTAAACCGGCGCTAGCTGTGGTTGCTATTCATTCAGTATTAATTAATTGGAATGCTTATATTTATCCTTTAATTCTTACTTCTAGCAACTCAATGCGTACTTTGCCTTTAGGTATTGCCTTTTATCAATCTTCTAAAACAAATATGACTATGCCTAATTTAATGGCGGCGTCTGTTTTATCTGCTTTACCTTTACTTATTGCTTTTTTATTTTTTAATAAGCAAATCATTGGCGGTTTAACGCAAGGTTCGGTAAAAGAATAGTTTTTGTGCTTTTAATGAGTATGGTAATCTTGGTATTGTGATTCAATCGCTTCTAAAGTAAGATCGTTTACGTTAGGTAGATATAAATTTGATTGTATATCAACTTGCCCTATATTCACGCTAAACATAGACAGACTTTGCGCTGTTTCTGTTTCCTGTTTTGTTGTGCCAATACAAACGCAATCTTCCGGTTGTAAGTTAAGTTGCTTCGTTATATCTAAATACGTATCTAAAAGAGTGCGATTTGGATTTAAATGAGAAGGCGGGGTAATATAATCAAATAAATGTTTAATTGCTAACTGTTCTAAGACGTACGAGTCTTCTTTGTGGTTTGCTGCTAGGATTAATTTATAATTCTTTTGCTTAATTTGTGTTAATACGTCAAAAATAGAGGCATTAAGATTATTTTTTCTTATTTGAGCAAGGTTATTTTTATAGTATACTTTTTGTTTTTCATATATAAGTTGACACAATTCTTCTTCCCAATAAACTTGATTTTTTTGCAAAATAGCTTGTAATATTTCTTGGTTGTTTTTTGTGTTTAATAAAAGGTAATCTTGTTTTGTAAACGCAAGGTTCATACTTTCACATACTAGTTTCCAGGCAAGGTAACGAATCGAGTCGGTGTTGGTAATGACTTGATCTAGTTTAAAAATAATCGCACGTATAGTCGGTGCTAAAGAAAAACTAATACTTTGTTGTTTCTGTAGACATATATTTTGTTGGAAATGGGAAAAAGTAATATTTTCACCTTCAAGAATAGTATAAGTAACTTTGTTTTGCGCTAAGTCTAGTTGTAATACGCCGCCGTGTAAAGATAAACAAAAAGAGCAAGTCTCCCATTTTTTTGGTAACTTAGGAGCAAACGAGAAAATACCGTAGTGATCTTGGAAGCCGGCAAAACCGTAGACAATCGCAAGCCAATAGCCTGCTGCTTGCAATGGATTTGCTTGCACGTTTGTTGCTTGTTCAAAATAAGTAAACGCTTTTTTATGTTGATTATATTTCGTTGCTTCAATAGCGTGGATAATAGGCGTTGCAACCGAATCGTTTGTTGTTATTGTTTCATAATATTCAAGGTTACGCGCTCTGTCTGCTGTAGATATATGATATCCTTGTAAGAAATCAGCAAGAACCGCGTCCGGTTGTTGTATGATTTGATGACGATATAAATATATATTATTTTCTTGTGGCGATTGTTTTTTATCCCATGTACTTTTTTCTAAAAAAGAATCGTCTTGTTTATAAATAGCTAAAGCCGAATCATAAGGAAGGTAGATTTGCGTTGCCGCTTGATTCCAAAGTGTAATCTCTTGTTCTTGGAGATTGATTTTATTTGCTAGTTCTTTTAAGGTTTGCGGGTGTTGCGTTTGTAGCTGTTTGCATGTTTCAACACTGTAAAACAAAGCGTCTTTTACCATACTGTTAGTATAGAAGTTATTGTTTACAAGGACTGCGTACTCATTGGGACCGGTAACGCTGTTAATGCAAAAACCTTTATTTTCGATAAACGTCCCCATAGAAAGCCAAAACCGCGCGGTTTCAAAAAGAACTTCAGCAGCATAGGAAAGTAAAAAAGGAACGTCGTTTGTTGCTGCAATATACTTTTTAATATTATACACTAAATTAGCGTTCACATAATATTTTGTTTTGTTTATGACAAGTTGTAAGGTATCCGTTTCTTTTTCATTTGGATTAAGTAAGAAAAGAGCCCCTTCTTTATTCATTTGTTGCGCTTGCTTTTTTGCCTGCGGGAGGATTTGGCATCTTGCTAGGAGTATAGCTCTGGCAATAGACGGTTGCGTATAGATATAATAAGGTAAAACTATAGTGTCCATTTGCCAATCGTACGTTGTCTTTTCCCAATACGGATGGTCTGCCGGCGTGAAAGTTAAGTTTGTTTCTGTAGTTGGCGCCGTTTGTTTTAGCATATAAGCATTATAGCGGTATACTTGTTGCGCTTTCACATCGCCAGTAATGAAAATATCATGTTTCTTCCAGAAATGGGATAAATGCTTTTTTTGCTCTTGTAGGCGTTTGTTAAATTGTATGTTTTTAACTTGTATTTCTTCTAAAGAACGTTGCACTTTTTGTAGTGGTGATCCTTGCTTTGTTTGCTCTTCACAATTAACTGCGATTGCTTGGTATATTTTGAGTTTCTCGCCGCCTTGATTCATTTGAAAACGTATGTTAACGCTTGTTTCTTTTTCTTGCTTGATTTTTACGTGTTTAGTAATTTCTGAATCGCTAATAGAAGCGGTATGCATACCAAGAGCAAAAGCAAGCGGGCTTTCGTTTGTTTTGCCTGTGTATATAATTTGATTATTACCTTGCGTGGTATAATGTTTTGCAATAAGGTTAGTCTTGTTTTGCGTCGGCAAGTCTAGGTTGTGTTCTATACCTAGTTCTATCATAATCGGTTGCTTTGGCGTGCCTTTCCATGTTGCTTCATGTTGCATGTAAAATAAATGCGTTTTTTCAAAAGAAAGCATAAACGTACTTTCAATAGACAAAGTTCCTTGCGGCAACTTCCATTCTACTATTTGGTTAAGCCGTCCGTCTGTAAAAAGAAGTTCTTTGTAATAATGTGTAAGAAAAGGCGAGTCTAACGTTAATTCTTGTTTAGGCAAGTATGCTTTTAAAGATAAAGTACAAGGAAGTGTAAACGTTGTTTTGCTTTCTATATAAGAAGGGGAAAGCTGCTTATCTTGCGTTGTTGTTTGATATAATCTATTTAGAAAAATAGGATTATACGTACTCCAATCCGGTGCCGGGAAATGAAGAAAGCCATTGCCAAGAAACAAGTGCCGGTTTTGCTGGGTATGTTTTTCTGGCGTATACGAATGGTAACTTACTCTGTCTGTAAATGCCGGTTGCAACTCCTCTTTTTCTTGCATATAATTCCTTATAAAAAAATAATTCTTTTACTAAATTTGGTAATTGGTAATGTATAAATCTATTACTTGTTTTTATATAGGTAATGGCGTATAATTCAATAAAAATATATGATAACTAAGTTTTTACTTACTAAACATAATATAAGCTTATGAAAAACACGGTGGAAATTGGATATACCTTGCTAGGGAAACTTATGCAAAAAGAAGACCTAACGCAGCAAGAATGTGAAGCTATGGCAAAAGCTATGTTAAACGGGCTTTGGTCTAACGAAGTAATGGCAGCTGTACTTACCGCCTTAGTAATGAAAGGAGAGACCGCAGACGAGCTATATGCGTTTGCTAGTTACATGCGAAGCCAAGCTATTGCCGTTCATAATGACAGTGCTAAAATTTTAGATACATGCGGTACCGGTGGCGATGGGAGTCATCTTTTTAACGTATCAACCGCATCGGCTCTTGTATTAGCAAGCACCGGTTGTATTGTGGCGAAACATGGCAATGCTGCCGTAAGTTCACAAAGTGGAAGTGCCGACGTCTTACAATCGCTTGGCGTTAATCTTGCTATGAGTGCTAGTAATATGGAAACTTTACTAGAACAAACTAATATTGCTTTTTTATTCGCACCTAAGTTGCATCCGGTTATGAAACATATTATGCCGGTACGAAAAGCCTTAAAAATGCGAACTATTTTTAATTTACTCGGTCCGCTTTGTAATCCGGCAAAACCAACGCACCAAGTTATTGGCGTGAATAATCCAAAGTGGTTAATGCCGTTTGCTGAAGTGCTTAAACGATTAGGCACATGTAAAGTGATGATTGTTTGCTCTCAAGACGGACTTGACGAAGTGAGTATTGCCGCTAAGACAGACGTTGTGTTACTTAATGCTAAAGCGGAAATTACTAGCTTTACCTTTGACCCTAAAGAATACGGTTTAGATTCGCCGTCTTTAGACGCGTTAAAAGTAGATTCACCGCAAGAAAGTGCTAAGCTTATCCAAGACGCGTTAGCCGGCAAAGGATCGCGCGACGTTATCAATATGATTAGCGTTAACGCCGGTTTTGCTTATAGCTTGTATTATGACAAACCTTTACAAGAAAGCTTCCAAGAAATACAAAATATCTTGGCTAGTGGGAAAGCTATAACTACATTAGAAAAACTAGCAAACCTTAGCCAATCGTTAGCACAGGAAAGCATATGAAAGGCACCATTTTAGAACGTATTTGCACGACTAAAGAAGAAGAGGTTAAAGAAAGATTAGGGCATATTACAAAAGATAGGATTAGTAAAGCAAGCGAAGATATTCGTATACCATTAGATTTTTATGCTGCCTTAGGAAAGAAAGATCTCTCTTTACTAGCTGAAATAAAAAAAGCATCGCCGTCAAAAGGTTTGATTTGCGCTAACTTTGATCCGGTTTATTTTGCAAACCAATACGAAGCCGGCGGGGCAAGTGCTATTAGTGTATTAACAGATGAAACCTATTTTCAAGGAAGCGTTGCTTATTTGAAACAAGTGCGCGAACAAGTGCAACTTCCGATTTTACGTAAAGATTTTATTATTGACGCAAAACAAATACGCGAATCATACGAAATGGGAGCTGATGCTATTTTATTGATCGTTGCTTGTTTAACTGATACGCAACTTAGCGAATTTTACGCTATAGCAACCGGCTTTGGTTTAGCTTGTTTAGTAGAAACTCATACGCAAGAAGAAATAGAAAGAGCTATAGCAATAAAAGCAAAATGTATAGGCATTAATAATCGTAACTTAAAAATATTTGAAACTAATTTGCAAACTAGCCTTGATTTACACAAATACATACCAAAAGATTGTATAAGCATTAGTGAAAGCGGTATTCGTACAAAACAAGATTGTTCTAGGTTGCAAGAAACAGGATTTAACGCTGTGTTAATTGGAGAAACTATTATGCGACAACCAAACCCGCAAGCGTTTATTGAAGAGCTGTTAGCGTAAAAAGATATGAATCGAATTAGAGTTAAAATTTGTGGTTTGACTATACCGGAGCAAGTAAAAGAAATTAGTGATATAGGAGCCGATGCTATTGGTTTTATGTTATATCCTAAGTCACCGCGTTTTGTTTCGCTCGCCAACTTACCTTCTCTTATTTCACAAGTAGGCGTTTTTACTCATAGTGTTGGCGTTGTGGTAAATGAAAAAATAGATTTTCTTACACAGGTACATGAAAAAACAAATATAGACATGTTTCAACTACACGGCGACGAATCGCCGGCGTATTGCCAAGAACTAACGAACAAAGGGATTAAATGGATTAAAGCGGTTCGTATGCAAAAGCAAGAAGACATACAAACTATATTAGCCTATCCAAAAGGAACTTTTTTAGTTGATATATGGGATAAAGATAAATACGGCGGTACTGGAAAAGAAATCCCGGAAAATTGGCTTACTCATATACCAACAGAATATAACGTTATTCTTGCCGGTGGGATTAGCGTGGAAAACGTAGAGCAAAAGCTTACGAAAGTACGACCGTACGGCATTGATTTATCTAGCTCTTTAGAAAGTCAGCCTGGCGTTAAGGATATAGAAAAAACAAAACGGTTATTTGACGTACTGACACATTGGCAACAAACTAATAGTATTAACCCCTAAAAAATGAGAATTATGTTTAAACTCTTTGCAATCAGTATGATTCTGTTTGGAGGAACCTATTTTGTAATAAAAAAAATACAAGAAAAGTGGAAAGCTTTCTTACATGTATTGTTTAACGTAGAATCAGATAAAAAGGTAGTAACCGGGAAATTACAATCTTGTAAACGATGTGCTAAGCAAGTAGCGCAAGAATTAGTCGTTAAAGATAATCAGATGTTTTTTTGTAGTGAAGAATGTGCTCACAAATATAGAAACCAAGTATAGATATGAAAAAATTAATATTAATAGACGGGACTTTCTATATTTTTCGCGCTTATTATGGTATGCATAATTCGTTAACAAATAAAAACGGCGATCCAACGGGCGCAGTCTATCTTTTTAAGCAAATGCTGATTAAAGCGCTAGACGTTACTAAACCGGATTACGTTGCCGTTGCATTTGACTTACCAACGCCTACGTTTCGCCATGAGATATATGCTGAGTATAAAGGCAATAGAGACACGCCGCCAGATGATTTAATTGCGCAAATTAAGCCTATATACGATTTAATTGATTTAATGCCTTTAACAAGAATAGTAAAAGAAAGGTATGAAGCAGACGATATTATCGGTACCTTGTGTAAGCAATTTGAAAAAGACGTAGAAGTTTTGATTATTTCGGCAGATAAAGATTTAACTCAATTAGTAACAGATAAAACGCATATGTGGGATCCTATGCGTGATAAAATATATACTCCGCAAACAGTGCAAGATAAATATAACGTTACGTCTTCGCAAATACCGGATTACTTGGCACTTGTTGGCGATACGTCGGATAATATTCCGGGAGCTGCCGGCATTGGTCCTAAAGGAGCGACTAAGTTATTAAACGAATATTTTACTATAGAAGCGATTTATGAAAATATAGAATCCATTACGCCAGTGGGCACGGCTACTAAACTGCGTAAGGCTAAAGACAACGTGTTTTTAAGTAAACAATTAACGCCTATAGCGCAAGACGTTCCTTTAAACTATACACTAGAAGATTTAGCAAGAAAACCAATAGATCAAAATGGCTTGTCTTCTTTTTATCAAACAATGAATTTTAAAGCCGATGCGCTATTGCCTAGCGTAGAAGCGCAAGAAGAGAAGCAAGAGCAAGCAACATGGGACTATGATGCCTATAAGCTAATTCAAACAAAAGAGCAGCTAACTGAGTTAATCGCCAAACTCGCTGAAACAAAGCAAGCTGCCATTGATTTAGAAACAACAAATATCCTTCCGTTAGAAGCGACAATTGTAGGTATTTCTTTTGCTATAGATAAGCACCAAGCTTTTTATATACCAACAGGGCATGTAACAGAAGAAACGCAATTAGATTGTAATTATGTCCTGGAAAAATTGTCTTCTTTATTTGAAGACAAAAAAAGACAGTGGATAGGGCAAAATATTAAGTATGATATGCTTGTATTATCTAACTATAACATAGATCTTAAAGGCGAAATCCAGGACACTATGATTCAAGCATATTTGTTGAATTCTAGTGATAAATATAGTCTTGATTATTTGTCTCAAAAATATTTGAATCATGAGACAATAGCTTATAGTGTGGCAACAAAAGAATATAAAGGCAAGTTTGAACAAGTCCCACTTCAAGAAGCGCTTCGTTATGCTGCTGAAGATAGCGATGCTACGTGGCAACTATATCAAGTATTATATGAACAAATCAAAACGGAAAAGCTACTAGATCTATATGAAAATATAGAAATGCCGTTATGTCGTGTTTTAACTTATATGGAAGCTAACGGAACCAGCATAGATACGCAGTTTTTAGCTGATTTGAAAAATACGATACAAAAAGACACAAATGACTTAATCAATAAAATATACCAAGCAGCCGGGGAAGAGTTTAATATTAATTCACCACAACAACTAAGCGTTATTTTATTTGAGAAGCTAGCAATCCAAGAATTTAAGAAAAAAAGAAAAACAGGATATGCTACTGATGCAAAAACACTAGAGAAATTAGCGCCAAGATATCCGATAGCTTCGTATTTGATGGAATATAGAACGTATATGAAGTTAATTAATACCTATCTAGACGTTTTGCCGGAAATGCTTAACACGAAAACAAATCGAGTACATACAACCTATAGCCAAACAGTAACGGCAACAGGAAGGTTAAGCTCAGTACGCCCTAATTTGCAAAACATACCTATACGAAGCAAGTTCGGTTCTCAAATTCGTTCCGGATTTATTGCTAAAGAAGGTAAGCTCTTGTTATCTGCTGACTATTCGCAAATTGAATTACGAATATTAGCCCATTTATCACAAGAAGAAAACTTGATATCAGTATATCAAAATAACGGTGATATCCATAGAGAAACAGCGGCGGCAATGTATAAATGTGATTTAGAAGAAGTAACAACAGAACAACGGCGTAATGCTAAAGCCATTAATTTTGGCGTTGTTTATGGAATGGGATCTTTTAGCTTAGCGCAAGAATTAGGTGTTCCAAAATATGAAGCACAAAATTTTATTGATATATATTTTGCAAAATATCCAAGAATCCAAACCTATATGGAAGAAGTTATTAATTTAGCAAAAGAACAAGGCTATGTGGAAACGATCTTGCAAAGAAGAAGGTTTATTCCCGATATTAATGCAAAAAATCAAATGCAACAAGCGGCAGCAAAGCGTGTTGCTTTTAACACATGCGTACAAGGTTCTGCCGCTGATTTAATGAAAAAAGCAATGATATCGATTTATGAAGCTATTGTTGATTATAAAAATGAAATAACTATGATTATGCAAATTCATGATGAACTTGTCTTTGAAATTCAAGAGGATAAAGTTGAGAAGTGGCAAGAAATTATAGTTAATAAAATGGAAACAAGTTTGTCTTTATCCGTACCGTTACAAGCCGATAGTGGATTTGGAAAAAATTGGCTTGTAGCCCATTAAAACGAAACTGATTTAATTAAAATAAGGAGTAGAATTATGTCTCAAATTGATTTAAAAACAGGACTAGCAGAGATGCTAAAAAATGGTGTAATTATGGACGTAGTTACGCCGGAACAAGCAATTATTGCAAGAGATGCCGGCGCTGTTGCCGTAATGGCACTAGAACGCGTTCCATCTGATATTAGAGCGCAAGGCGGAGTAGCACGTATGTCTAATCCGGATTTGATTGAAGAAATAATGAAAGCGGTAGATATTCCGGTAATGGCAAAATGTCGTATTGGTCATTTTGCTGAAGCAAGGATATTAGAAACGTTAGGCGTTGATTATATTGATGAAAGTGAAGTACTAACCCCGGCGGATAATGCGTATCATGTAGATAAGTTTGCTTATAAAGTTCCTTTTGTTTGCGGGGCTTGTAATCTTGGTGAAGCATTACGACGTATTGGCGAAGGTGCCGCTTTGATTCGAACAAAAGGAGAAGCAGGAACAGGAAATATTGTAGAAGCCGTAAGACACCTTAGAGCGGTTAATCAAGGGATTAAACGTATTCTTACTTTAAGCAAAGAAGAATTAATGACAGAAGCAAAAGAATTAGGCGCGCCTGTTTCTATTTTACTAGATATTCAAAAAGAAGGTAAATTGCCTGTGCCGAATTTTGCTGCCGGTGGCGTTGCAACGCCTGCTGATGCCGTTTTATTACGACAACTTGGCGCTGATTCTGTTTTTGTTGGTTCCGGTATTTTTAAATCAAAAGATCCAAGAAACTATGCTAACGCTATTGTGCAAGCTACTGCTAATTATGATAATCCTAAGCTCGTTCTTGAGGCTTCTCGTTCTTTAGCGCCGGCTATGCGTGGGATTAATCTTGAAGAATTAAATGAAAGTAATAAATTATCAAAAAGGGGATGGTAAGTGAAATTCGTTATTGGTGTTTTAGCTTTGCAAGGCTGTATTGACTTGCATCAAAAGCATATAGAAGCTTTATCCGCTTCGTTTTTGAAAGTAACGACAAAAGAGCATATGAAGCAAGTTGACGCTTATATTTTGCCTGGCGGTGAAAGTTCAACTATGCTACGTTTAATGCAAAAAAATCATTTGTTTCACGATTTAGCTGCTGACTTACAAACAAAACCGGTTTGGGGAATTTGTGCCGGTGCTATTTTAATGGCAAGGCATGTTAAAACGCAAGAACAAGCGAGTTTTAAATTGCTTAATATGGACGTAGATCGTAATAGTTACGGACGACAGTTAGACAGTTTTACAACGTCTATTGATTCGTATGACGTTTCTTTTATTCGGGCACCGCGTATTGTGGCGACAAAAAATCCAATTATGGTTAAAGAGCGTTATAACGGCGATCCGGTTTGGGTTGTTAGTGGTAGTTATATGGCGACAACGTTTCATCCTGAGTTAAACAAGCAATATCCTTCGCCAATGCATAGCTATTTTTTAGATATAGTACATAGACACTATAAAAAATAAAACAAAGCTAGCTTCTTACATAGCAAAATCTTAACTTTTATATCCTTTACTAGGCTTGTAAGAGTTAAGGTTTTTTTATTCATGATGATAACCGCTACCTTGTAAAATCGTAAAACTACGATAGACTTGCTCTATTAAGAGTAAGCGAAAAAGTTGGTGGTTAAAAGTCATGTTAGAAAAAGAAAGAAGAAATCCTTCTTGTTTAAGTAAAGGCGCAATGCCAAAAGCCCCGCCAATCACGAAATTTAGACTTGAATAGCCGTCAATTGCTTTTGCTTCTATTGTTTTTGCTAGAGCTATAGAAGTTAACGACTTTCCTTTTTCATCGCAAATAAAAGTAAAATCGCGCGGATTGATAAAAGACCGTATTTGTTTTGCTTCTTGCTCTAAAGCTAGTTTTTTTGTTGTAGTAACATAATTAGCCGGCTTAGACACATGCCAAGTTGCTTGGCAAAACGGCGCTAATCGTTGCATGAAAACGGCAATGCCATCTTGCACGTAGGAGTCTTGCGTTTTTCCAATAACAATAAATTGAATTTTTTTCATGAATTACTGTTATTTACATCAATTGCCACGTTAGAATCCCTTTCTGATTTTGAAAATATTTCTTCTAGTTGATAAAATTGACGTTCTTCTTCAAGGAATAAATGCAGGATAACACTGTTGTAATCCATTAAAATCCAAGTTTGCTCTTTCACGCCTTCCACGCCAAGTGGTAAAATGGAATCTTCTTTTTTCATAGTAAGGTAAACATGTTCTTGTATACCGTTAAGGTGCGCGCTTGAAGTCCCGTGACAGATAACGATGTACTCGGCTATAGCCGCGGATTCGCTCATGTTAAAAACTTGAATATCTTGTGCTTTTAAGTCTTCTAGAAGAGTAACTATTTTTGTTTGTAGTTCTTTGCTTGTATATTGATTAGGTTGCATAGGTTTGATTAATATATTGTTTCCAAATAGGTAAGGCACGCGGATGTAGCCAGTTGTTATTTTCAATGTCCTCTAAAGAGGAGCGACGTATCAAAGAAGAAGAAATTTCCGGCACGTCTGTATCTAGTAATCTTACCTTATTAGGTAAAGGTTGACTATCTAAATCATAACCTTTACGTTTATAAAGTAAAATATCAGTATTTTCAATAACATATTGACTGTTTTTCCACTGTGGAAGCAGTTGAAACGCATCTAACCCTAAAATTAAGTATATTTTATATTTTGTGTATTGTTTCTTAATATGTTTTATTGTAGAATAAGAGTAACTAAGTGTACTTTGCTGAAGTTCCCAAGTTGATATTATTACGTTGTCTATAGAAGAAAACATAGCTTCTAACATATTGATACGAACTGAATCTTTAATTGGTGTCTTGTCTTGTTTTAACGGATTTTGTTTTGCCGGCATCACTAAGATTTTCGTAAATTCATAGGAAAGCAAAGTCTTAACAATAAGATAATGAGACATGTGAGCAGGACTAAAACTGCCCCCAAATAAAGCAATAGATTTCATTATTACAAAGTATAGGTTAATATATAATATAATTTGAATTTATGAGTCTAGTTAATTATACATTATATGCCCAAAAAGGCAAATTTGACGTTAGTGTTTTTCGTGTGCCTCCAAAAAAAGAGTTCGATTGGAACCTTTTATTTGTAGTCGTTCTTTTTATATTGTTTTTTTCTGTATTTATTGCCTTAGTAAGAAGGCGCAGAGAAAAACATATGAAAAAATATTTGCAACAACATAAACACGATTGGCAAACAGTTAAAGAAAAATGGAAAGTTTTATCTAAAGAATCAGAAGACACACTTGCTTATTTAGATAAAACTATGCGGATTAATAGCTCGCGCTTACGCAAGAATAATCAAATTTTTGAATCGGCAGTGCAAAGGTTATATGAAAAAAATCCGGAAGATCCTATTATTGAAAAAATCCAAAAACTACGTGAAGATCTAGGCTTTGTTTTTTCAAATAAAGAGGTTTCTTTCGTTTGTTCGCAAATGTTGCAACCGGGACAAAGTTTGCGCGTTGAAATAGAATATAAAGGGAAAAAATACGCGTACGTTAGTACTGTTGTGTTTTCCAATCAAGTTGAGTTATGGATTAAACCACCTAAATCTAAAACAACAGACGACGTATTGAAACAAGCGAATTTTACGTTTCGTATATCTCGATCGGATACAAGTGAATATTTATTTACTAGCAGGCTTAAAGCACTGTTAACAAAACCGATTCCCGCGCTTGTTTTTTCACAAACAAAAGATATTAAAAAACTACATAGCCGTGAATTTTCAAGGTACGTACTTAATGCTAAAAAAGAATTTGTTTGCATTGCCGGAGATAGTTCAGACGTACAGGTAACTAGCTTTATTGGCAATATAGTGGACGTTAGTCTTGGCGGGCTTAAAGTTAACGTTGATAAGCTTCCTGCCGGTGTAATGAAAGACAGTTATTTACGTTTTTTCTTTAAAGAAGCCAAAATTAATAAGCCTTTACAAGTTCGTGTGTTGAAAATATACGAAGAAGAACCGCAAACAGTCTTACATTTACAATTTTACGCTATGACTGAGTTAAATCGTTTGTGCTTACAAAATTATATTGCTACACAACTACAATCTGCAATAACTTAAGTAGGTAAGCGTTACGTTCATATAAAATTATAAAAAAAGTTAAAAAATAGAATGCTTTTTGCATTATAGTAGGCAATACATCTTCTTATGTTGTAATTTTTATTTATTTGTTACACATGAAAAAAGCAATTTTTTTAATTTTAATACTACTTTTTTTACTCACTTTGTGCCCGCTAACAGGCTTTTCCAAAGTGGAGCGGAATACGGCAGATGACTCGGTTGCCAATGAATTTGTTCAAAGTAAGGAAGAATCGACTAGAGCGAATAAAAATGATTCTTTAGAAGACCATGTTTTTCAAAAAATAAAAATAGCCTATCTTAATCGAGATATAGCTATGTTTAATGTGTGGTATTCTTTTTTTCAAAAATCTTTTATTAATTCAGTCTATCAAGACGAGCTTAAACGTATGAAAGATTCTTTCTTTTATAAGGAGAATCTAGATTTAAATCTCTTGCATAATACTAGCGTAGCGTTAAAGAACGTGGAAGCAAAAGATTGGGACGATTTACAAGCTAAGCTTATACAGCTACATAAAAACGGCGTAACAACAATACGCGTGCCTATATTGCAGCAATATCATTTCAAGTTATTTTCTTTTTTGCCAAAAGGAAACACAGGCTATTTTATGCCTATTAAGCATTTCCCATTATATCGAAATATATTAGGCAAAATTATTAATATTGCTCACCAAGCCGGGTTGAAAGTATATGTCACACTTCCTTTACGTAATCATATATTTTCTAGCATATTTGCAAAAACCTATAGGGATTCGTCTTGGAATCCTATTACCAGAACCTATATTATTAATAATAAAGTAGATTTATATCACACTGATATAATGGAGTTTTTTAGACCTATTTTGTCTGCTTTAGCAAGAGAAAAAATTGACGGCGTTGTTTTAAGTAGTGACTTTGCTTATGAACCGCAAGAAGGCTTTTCTCATATGGCAAGGTATCGGTTTTTACTAGATACAGGATCTAATCTTATTGATAAAGCAGGGATTAAAGTTGTTTTTTCAAAAAAACATCTTGGACGTTACTACGTTCCGCCACAAAAAGGAGATAAAGTTTTTATTACAATGCAAAGCTCGTTTTTTCATGTTGCTCAGTGGAGAAGTAGAGAATTAAAGCAATTTCTTTGGGATTTTGTAGCTATGTTTCGGGAATATATGCCTTTAATGCCACTTGGTCTTGAAGTAGTACCGTCTATGGTAGATACAAAAAAGGCAACCATTCGATGGGCAACAGGGGTACAATATTTTTGGGATTTAAAAGTAGATTTCTTTCAGTTAAATAATGGGAGAACTTCTTTAGGTTTGCCAACAAACGATATTACTTTTTCTTCTTATATTAAAGCAGCGCAAGAGCTAAGGCGTATTATTCCAAAAGAAAAATATATATTTCTTACGTTACCTTTAACAAAACAAACCAAGAATCCGGTTATATTAAATCAAAAGTTAAGAAATATCTATACACTACGTAATTCAGTAATGCCTAAAAAAGCAATTGCAAGATCGCAAACTTTAGTAGATAAGTGGATACATCAACCGACTAAGACAAAGAGTAAAGAAACAAAAACGTTTCCTCAGTTGGAATTTGATATTATTTCTTCAAGAAACGATATTAATTTAAAGCAATTAGGAGTGAACTAAATTAATCCTTTTGCTTTTGTATGATAGACGCAACTAGCGATTGCACTACTTGGTTAATAGATAAAGACGAAGTGTCTAAGTAAACGGCGTCGTCAGCTTGTTTTAACGGAGCAATACTTCTTGTTTGATCTGTGTGGTCGCGTTGGGCAATATTGTTTTGTAAATCAAAAAATGCCTCTGTATTTTCTGCAATATTCTTTTCTGCAGCACGCCTTCTTGTTCTTTCTTCTAAAGAAGCGTCAAGGTAAAATTTATACGGCGTGTTGGGAAAGACAATAGATCCAATATCACGTCCGTCAATAACAACAGGATAGGTTAAAGCAATATGGCGTATTTTTTGATTTACAATGTCGCGGCATGCTGCATGATTAGCAACCCATTTAATTTGCTTTGTTAAGGCTAGAGAATGGAGCTCTTCGCCTAGTAACGTATTATTCCAATATATTTCTTGTTGTTGATTTGTATAGATAATACGTAATGCCTCTAGATTAGTATTAAAGATAGCGGCAATTTGATCTTCAAAGCCTTCTATAGATTGAAAAGTTGTAAGACCAATATAAGTAAGAGTACGATATATAGATCCGGAATCAATATAAGCAACATTGATTTCATTTGCTAAATTCTTTGCAATCGTACTTTTCCCGGCACCAGCAGGACCGTCTAAAGCAACAACAAAAGGAAGATGAACGGAAATAGAACGACTAGGCATAAGATTATAGTAAATAGAAATTTTTATAAGATAGATTCTACTATTTCTTTAGAAAAATAATGATTTTGAATAATAAGCGGATCAAGTATAAAGAAAGGTCGTTTTTTATATTCTAATGCAGCTGAAATAACCGGATTCTTTGTTGGAAAGAAAGTTGCAACTTTATTCGGATCCATCAGTTGTTGCCAAACAAACGGCACTGTTTGTTCTGTGCAAAAATTAGTAACATAAAGAGCAATTAACGTTGGTTCTGTTGCTATAATCGCCAGTTTGCCGTTATAAGAAAAGGTTTCTTGCGACAATTGTAAAATATGATTAGTATGTAATAGTATGCCTGATCTTCCCGTTGGAGAGGGCAATTTAAAATGCCAATAATGGGGAGAAGTGGACGAACTAATTTCTGTTTGACTGAAGGGAATCATTTCTTTATAATGGTCTTTAAAAAGACAGACTCCCATTGACGATTCTTTAAAAAGTAAAACTGTACGCATAAAATAAAAATAAGAATAAAATATTATTATAACGTATCATGTGAAAAACAAGTTGTCAAAATTGTTTCTATAGCAGAACGCTTTTACACTGCCGTATTCCTATAACTTATATGACGAATGTCCTTTTAGATAGAATAAAAAAACCTTCTGATGTGCATCAGTTTTCTTATCAAGAACTGGCAAGACTTGCTAAAGAATGTCGTGATCATATTATAGACGTAACAAGTCAAAAAGGGGGGCACCTTGCTTCTTCTTTGGGGACAGTAGAGCTAACGCTAGCTTTAGCTTACGTTTTTGACTTAAAGAAAGATAAAGTAGTTTGGGACGTTGGGCACCAAGCGTATACCTATAAAATTATAACAGGACGTAAAGAACAACTCTATACGATTGGCGATAGAAACGGAATTAGCAAGTTTTTATCACGTCATGAGTCTAAATACGACTATTTTGGTGCCGGACATGCGTCTACTTCTATTTCAGCCGCACTTGGCTTAGCTGTTGGCGATAAATTAAACAAAGAGAAAGGATATCATATTGCTGTGATTGGAGACGGTGGGTTAACCGGTGGCTTAGCTTTTGAAGCTTTAAATCATGCCGGACAACTAGATGAAAATTTGATTGTGATTTTAAATGATAATCAAATGAGTATTACCCCCATAACCGGCGGACTGGCTAAAACGTTTAACTCGTTAACCGGTTCTGTTTCGTTAAATCTCTTACGTACAGAAATGATGAAGTACGCAAGAAAAAAACATTTTCCTACTAAATTAAAAGGCGTGCTACATCGCTTTAACGATTCTTTTTTAGCTTTCTTTTCTAAAGGCGTTTGGTTTGAAAAATTAAATTTTAAGTATTTTGGTCAAATTGACGGGCATAATACGGAAAGTTTAATTTCTACTCTGAAAATGTGTAAAAAGCTAAAAGGTCCTGTTTTATTACATGTTAACACAATTAAAGGCAAAGGCTTTACGCCTGCCGAACAAGATTCGTTGCGCTATCATGGGGTTGGTAAATTTAATCCGGAGAGTGGCATTCTTGAAAAGCGACAAGATAGTTACACAACGCAAGTAAGTAGTTTCTTTTTTGAAAGCATGGCAAAGAATAAAAAACTGATGGTGATTAGTGCGGCTATGTTAGCAAATACAGAGCTATTAGATCTCAAAAATAAATACCCTAATCGCGTTTTTGACGTTGGCATTGCCGAATCGCATGCCGTTGTGTTTTCTGCCGGTTTAAGTGCTGCCGGTGCTAAAGCGTACGTTGTTATTTATTCTACTTTTTTGCAACGAGCTTTTGATCAGATCTTACACGACGTAGCGTTACAAAATTTGCCTGTTGTTTTCTTATTAGATAGAGCCGGTTTTGTTGGGCAAGACGGTGCCACTCATCAAGGTTTATTTGATATTAGCTATTTACGTACGTTGCCTAATATGGTGATCTTAAGTCCGCAAGATACGGAAGAACTAGACTTAATGTTAAAGTATAGTGAAACGCATAATACGTCGCCGTTAGCTATTCGTTTTCCTAAAAGTAAAGCAGTGCCGGCTTTAACAGATACTTGCCCGCCTCTTGTTTTTAGTAAAGCACAGGTACTACAAACAGGAACAGAAGCCGTGTTTTTTGCTGAAGGGCGAATGGTGCAAAAAGCTTTGCAAATAGCGACTATGTTAGCAGAAAAACATATATCTATAGAGGTAGTTAACCTACGTTTTCTTAAACCTTTAGATAAGGCAAGTATTAGCCAATCAGTCCAAAAAACAAGTTGTTGGATTAGTTTAGAAGAAAACCAGCTAGCCGGTGGCATTGGTAGTGCTATTTGCGAATTACTACAACAAGAACAAATATATAAACCGTATCTACATTGTGCTGTTGCCGATAGTTTTACGCAACATGCAAGCATTGAAGAACAAGAGGAAATAACCGGACTGGACGTTCCTTCTTTATATACGAAAATAGAAAATTTTTTACAAAACGTTATATAATAAACAAAATTATGGAAACTTACGAAAAAAATATACAATCATGGCTTGCAAGTAATTTTGTAGCTGCATCATGTAAAGAGAAAATTACTAAATGGCAAGCAAAAGCAAGCAAAGAAGAACAAATAGAGGCTTTTTACTGTAATCTTAGTTTTGGTACTGGCGGTATGCGCGGTATTATGGGTATTGGAACTAATCGTATGAACGTCTATACAGTCGCACGAAGTACGCAAGGTTTAGCTAATTATATATTGAAAGTAAAAGAAAAAGAACAAGTTAGCGTTGCTATTGCCTATGATTCAAGAAATAGCTCACAAAAGTTTGCGGCAATGGCGGCGAGTGTGCTTGCAGCAAACGGGATTATTGTGCATTTGTTTGATACTTTACAACCTACGCCGGTCTTGTCTTTTGCTGTGCGCGAATTAAAAGCCATTGCCGGGATTGTTATAACTGCAAGCCATAATCCTAAGCAATATAACGGATATAAAGTATATTGGTCTGACGGTGCGCAAATTGTGCCGCCACATGACGAGCTTATTATTCAATTTATTAATCGCGTCAACGATCTAGATAGTATTCAAAAACTAGATTTTGAAACGGCAAAACAACAAGGCAAAATACAAATAATTGAGCCCAGTTTACTAGAAACGTACTATGAAAAAATGCAAGGTTTATCGACGAATACACAGGCGATAAACGAAGAATTATCCATTTTATACACTCCTTTATTTGGAAGCGGGAAAGAAGCAATTAGCTCAGTTCTACAAAAGGCAGGATTCAAAAAGTTTCGTATACTAGAAGAACAAGCAGCGCCAAACGGTGATTTCCCTGATTTAGCTTACCCTAATCCGGAAGAAGAAGCGGCGTTTGCAAAAGCCATTAAAGCAGCAAAGAAAGAGGACGTCTTGTTGTGTGCTAGTGATCCCGATGCCGATCGCTTTGGCGTTATGGTGAAACATGAAGGGGAATGGCGTAAATTAACGGGAAATCAAATAGGGCAATTATTGTTTTCATTTATTTTGCAACAAAGAAAAAAAGCAAAACAGTTGCCAAGTGATTCTTATTATGTAACGACAATTGTAACGTCGCAACTAGGGCATGCTTTAGCAAAACAATACAATGTGAAGGTAATAGAATGTTTAACCGGATTTAAGTATATTGGCGCGGTAATTCGTAGACATGAACAGCAGAACAAAGGTAATTTTATTTTTGCAATGGAAGAAAGTCACGGGTATTTAGCTGATACGTTTGTACGTGATAAAGATGCGCCTATGGCGGCATTGTTATTTGCTGAGTTAACAGCGGCATTACATGCAAAAGGAAAAACGCCTATTGATGAATTAAACAGGTTATATAAAAAATATGGATATTATGAAGATTTTCTAGATTCGCGTACATGTGAAGGGCAACAAGGTATTGCGGTTATAGAAAAGTTAATGAGTTATTTTCGTTCGCAACCGTTGCAAAAGTTGAATGATGTTAACGTGGTAGAATATAAAGACTATTTGACTTCTAAAAGCTATAACTTGCTTGATAAAAGTGAAGCAAATATTAATTTACCAAAATCTAACGTCTTAGCATTTTACTTGTCTGACGGTAGTCGCATCACGTTACGACCAAGCGGAACAGAGCCGAAAATTAAATTTTATTTTAATGTATACGGTAAAAATCAAAAGAAAGTGATTAGCAGTAAAGAAGCGTATGCTACTTTATTTATGCAACATATTGACGAATTAATAACTTTCTTTGAAAAATAAGATCTAGGTTGTGCCGTTGCTTTTTTTATAAAGAACGACGGCAGAAACACGTTAGATTGTAGAATAAGGCAGTGCTAGAATAAAAACCACTTTGTATTAACCACTTGTAAAAGACGTAATTGATGATCGGTAAGCAAGGCGGCAATGAATTCTTGTAGATTGCCTGTGCTTACAACCTCGTCTAAGCGATAAGAAGCCATGAATACAATTGCTGTGCCTAGCAAGCCTTATGTAACTTGCTCTTTAGCTTTTAGAGTTAAGGCGTTGCCTGTGTTTACAACTTCTATAACTTACTCTTTAGCTTTTAGAGTTAAGGCGTTGCCTGTGTTTACAATCTCGTCTAAGTGGTAAGAAGTTATGAATACAATCGCTGTGCCTAGTAAGCCCTATATAACTTGTTCTTTAGCTTTGAGAGTAAGGCGATACTAGAAAATTAATTTGTATTAACTGCTTGTAAAAGACGTAATTGATGATCAGCAAGCAAGGCGTCAATGAATTCTTGCAGGTTACCTGTATTTACAATCTCGTCTAAGCGATAAGAAGTCATGTTAATGCGATGGTCTGTAATCCTTCCTTGTGGGTAGTTGTAAGTACGAATACGTTCACTACGATCACCGGACCCAACCATTAATTTTCTTGCTTGCGAAGCTTCTGAATTAATTTCATTTTGTTTCACTTCATATAATTTAGCTTGCAAGTATTTCATTGCTTTTGCTTTATTTTTATGTTGTGATCTTTCTTCTTGGCAAGAAACTACCGTATTTGTTGGAATATGCGTAATACGCACCGCCGAATCAGACGTATTAACGTGCTGTCCGCCGGCACCTTGAGAACGATACGTATCAACACGTAAGTCGGCAGGATTAATATCAATTTCAATATCTTGCACTTCTGGCAAAACCGCAACGGTTACTGCCGAAGTATGCACCCTTCCTTGCGTTTCCGTTTGCGGGACTCGCTGCACTCGATGTGTTCCTGATTCAAATTTAAGTTGTCTATATACTTTTTTGCCGGTAATAAGCACGCTAATTTCTTTATATCCTCCGGCAACAGACGGTTGGGAGTTCATAATTTCACAATGCCATCGTTGCGATTCAGCATAACGCGAATACATTTGAAATAAATCACCAACAAAAATAGAAGCTTCATCGCCACCGATGCCGGAACGTATTTCAAGAATTGTATTTTTATTATCATCTGGATCAGACGGCAATAATAATAATTGTGCTTCTTGTTCAAGCGCTTTAATTGAATCTTTAATTTCGTATAATTCTTCTTTTGCCATATCACGGATTTCTTGATTTTCCGTTTTATCTGCAACAAGTTCTTGATTTTCTTCTTGCTGTTTTTGCAAGCTTAAAATCTTACGATAGACCTCAACTACAGGCGCAAGTTTAGCTTGTTCCTTTGATATTTCTTGCAGGCGAGTGGAGTCGTTCAATACTTCCGGCGAAGCAAGTAAATTAGTTAATTTATCAAAGGTAACGGCTAATTCTTGTAATTTTTCTAGCATAGGCAAAAGTCAAATAAACTTTATTTTTTTGTTTGGAATTTACTATATTTTTTATTAAATCGTTCAATACGACCAGCTGTATCGGCAAGTTTAGTTGTTCCTGTGTAAAAAGGATGACAATTAGAACATACGTCAAGCTTTGCCGTTTCGCCTAGTGTTGAGTTAAGCGAAAATTGGTTGCCACAAGTACAAGTGAATTGTGTTTCGTTATACGTAGGATGAATATTTGCTTTCATAAGTTTTCCTGTTGAAATAAATTAAAAATAGTAGGTTGAAATTTTAATTATTTAGCATTTTTAGTAATTCGTCGTTACTTGGATATTGATTCATTTTGCTAATAAGGTATTCTAGACCTTCTTGCGATTTAGTTGCTGATAAAATCCGTCGCAGTTTCCAAATTTCTTTAAGGTTATCTAGAAGTAATTCTTCTTTTCTTGTAGCTGATTTTTCAATGTCAATAGCCGGGAAAGTTCGTTTTTCTACTAATCTTCTATCTAAGACAAGTTCCATGTTGCCGGTACCTTTGAATTCTTCAAAAATCACTTCGTCCATGCGGCTACCGGTATCAATTAAAGCAGTTGCAAGAATGGTTAAAGACCCGCCGTCTTCCACGTGTCGTGCCGCACCAAAAAATCGTTTTGGTTTTTGCAAGGCATTAGCGTCAACCCCACCGGATAAGATTTTACCACTTGGTGGGATTACTGTGTTATATGCTCTTGCAAGGCGCGTAATGGAATCGAGTAAAATAACAACGTCTTGTTTATTTTCAACAAAACGTTTTGCTTTTTGTAGAACAATTTCCGCAACTTGAACGTGCCTTGAAGGCGGTTCGTCAAAAGTAGAGCTTATCACTTCACCTTGCACAGAACGTTGCATGTCCGTTACTTCTTCCGGTCTTTCGTCAATCAGTAATACAATTAATTTACTATCCGGATGATTTTGCGTAATGCTGTTAGCAATTTTTTGCAGAACTGTTGTTTTGCCGGCACGTGGTGGCGCCACAATTAACCCTCTTTGTCCTTTGCCTATAGGGCAAAACATATCTATAACGCGACCGGTATGATTCGCCGGATCTTTTTTGTTTTCTAGGTGAAACATTTGATCCGGATATAACGGCGTTAAGTTATCAAATAAAGTCTGTTCTCTTGCTTTTTCCGGTTTTTCAAAATTTAAAGTTTCTACTTTTAAAAGAGCATAGTATCTTTCGCTTTCTTTAGGCGGTCTAACTTGCCCTTCTATTGTGTCGCCAGTACGTAATTGAAAACGTCTAATTTGTGAAGGAGAAACGTAAATATCGTCTGCGCCGGGCATATAATTCGATTCGGCGGAACGTAAAAAACCGTAGCCATCGGCAAGAGTTTCAAGAACGCCGCTTCCGTAAATAATGCCACCTTTTTTTGTTTGCATATTTAAAAGGGCGACAATAAGTTCTTGGTGTAGCATGGTGCTACTATTAGTAACAGAAAATTCTTTTGCAAGCGCTTGCAATTCTCTTATGCCTTTTGTTTTTAAGCTAGAGAGATATAAAGGCGCAATATTTGAGTTTGTTGTTTCTTCCGTTTGTGTTTGTTTTTTCATACGTTAAAAATAGATTGGGAACATTCTAAACAGAGTATAAATATAGAAAATACTTATAATTTGATATTTATAGTTAGAGGCTACGTTTGGTTGAATCGGGGGGTATAATTATATGAAATATTCATTATTTTACTAATATAGGTATATTGAATGAATTTAGTCAATCTTTTTTCTTATTTTTTTACTAAATTCTTTTATTTTTAATATAGTTTGTTTTCGTTCTTCTCTTTCTTTATCATCTTGCGAGGCTTTTATTTTCGCTTTTTGCTTTGTTTTCGTGGCGTTTGTTTCTTTTTTATTTGGTATATTTATTTTTTTAGAATCGGAAAGCGAAATTTGTAAAGTTAAATGATATAACGTTACAATATAAGTCGTTATGTTCAATATGATTTGTGACGTGATTTTTTTAATCCAAAGAGATAAGAAATGTAACGTAATAAAAAAAGAAAAATCTAAACTACGTCTGGATAACATAAAACCGCAAGTATAAAGGAAAATAGCGCTTAACAATAAGCGAACGACTAGATTAGACGTAGCCATATAAAAGCTACCTCCCCAAATCCCGCCAAAAATAGAAGCGGCGAGGGCATTCCATAATAAACCGCTAATAGCTGACGTGAGTGCTAATTGAAAAACAACACTATTAACGATGATACTTGCCTTACTTTTACGAGGAATAAAGGAAAAGATTTGCACAAATACAGAGGCAAAAATGCTGTATCCCATTAGGTTAAGAAATAAACCGGCAAATAAAGCGCCCGGCAATCCTAGCCAATTTTGTATAGGTAAAAAAGAGTGCATTGGATTTAGCGGCGTTGGATCTAGGTTTCCTTGCGTTATTAAAGTAATGCCTATAACTAACCAAACAAAAGGTTTAATTATTTGTTTACTTGTAAAACTGGAATATTGAGATTGATACGACATATTTTGTATAATAAAGCAATGCAATATTTTTATTTCTAGCACACGCAAGCTAGTTTGCCAATACGTTTTTTTAATAAAGCTTGATAATAAAAAGGCATAACCGTTTTATTGTTTCTTGTTAGCTTCAATATATTTTTCCCAATGTTGGTATATTATATTGCTTTGTAAATCTTTAACAAAAATAAATAATTGTAATTGAAATAATTTTTGTAGTTCAATACAATCTTTTTTCTTTGCTTTAATAATGAAAATATAATTTTTCGGCACTTGATCTTGTAAGTCAAAAAGATATTTTGTTTTAGATGGATTAAAATAGCGAATCCACTGAAAATAGATTTTATTTTTACCTGTGCCTATAGTGAAATCAGGTAGTAAATATTTATTGTTTTTAAGCGTTATAATTGTTGTTGTTGCTTTACATTTAGCCGCTTTATGATCGTCTTGGATTGTTTGCACTAGTTCTTGGATTTTCAAATAAGACCATGTGTTTTTTTCCGGATAGGTACTTTGATATATATTGTCTTGTGTTAGTTTAAAATACATTGGCTTTTTTTTCTTGTCTATAGCAAGAAAAGCAGTAAGTTGCCATTTGCCTTGTAAAAGTAAAATAGCTGGGAAAAACTTAGCAAGTTCAATTCCGTAAGAACGGCTTTCTTCTAGTATAGAGCTAGCGCCTTCAATGGACACAGTCATACTTTTGTCTTTGTTTTTTTGTACTGAAAAAAATAAGCCAAAAAACTTTATCATTTGCATAACTTGCGGCAAGCCTTGTTGCGTTTCATATAAGGTTAATTCTAGCTTAGACGTATAAAAGAGTAAGGTTTGCGCTTGTTGTATATTATATTGATTTAGTAATTCTTTCGGTGTAAAAGGCGCTACTTTTTCAAGTATTTGAAATGAAAGCATATCGGCATATAACCAGGTATTAATATCGCTTTGTATTAAGTCTTGTTCTATTTCGCTGTTTATAAGAATATTCTCTTGGTGTTCTGTTGCAGATAAATCTTCGTTTGCATGACTTTGCCAGTACGCCGCTGATTGTAAGAATAAATTAGTTCTTCTTTCTGTTGTTTCTTCTGAATCCGGCGCTATCCAAGAAGATGAATCAAATAATATTTTTACAAATGATTGTATGCTTTTAGGTTGTAATGAACTGTAGTTTGTGTAGCGGATAACCTCTTCAATTTTTTGCCTTTGTTCGCCTTGATGCTCTTCAAAAATAGTTAATAAATTAGAAGCAATTTCTAAATTGTCCGGCGTGCTTTCCAGCTTGTGCGGATAGGCTTGGTCTTTTCTGTAAGTAACTAGTAAGTGTTTTAGTTGTAGCATAGATAGGTTTAAGAAGAGAGAGTGCCTATATTAATATGCTGACTAATCATAGCATAGGCAATAATACTAAAAGCATGGGCTACGTTTAACGATCGTTTGCGACCTAACATAGGGATTTTAAGAAACGCGTCGCATATGGCAAGGTTTGTTTGTTGTATGCCGTATTCTTCATTTCCTAGCAAAATAATAGCTTGTTTTGGAAAGCTATATTCTTGATAGAATACCGCTTCTTTTGCTGTCTCAATGCCAATAACGGCGTAGCCTTCTATTTTCTTTTGTTTAAGGTCACTAGATAAACTAGTACATGTATACGAATCGATGTGCTCCACAGTATGCCGCGCCGTTTTGTTAACTTGCCGTTGCGTGTTAGGCGGCGTTATCCCGCCGTGTATTACTTGTTGAAACCGGCAAGCTTCTGCTGTTCTATAAATAGATCCAACGTTAAAAGCGCTCCTTACGTTATCCATAGCAACAACATAGTTAAACGGTGGTATATCGAGTTGCGGCGCTATTCTGTCCCCTTCTTCTATTGTCGGTAAAAAATCAGCTTCTTGCTTGCCTATGCCTGTTTTTTGCTGGTGAAAGTGATATTGATCAGCTAATAAAATAAGCCATGCTTTTGTATTGTGAATATCAGGAAACAAAATAGGTTCAAATTGTGCTATTTTATGTAACTGTTCCCATTGCTTTTGTATTAAAGCAAGTGATTTTGGTGAAACCTCTTTATTTTGCAATGCTACGTATAGATTTTTAAGCCATTTTTTTAACCATTTATGTTGTTGCTTAGGCGGAAACTGACTCCACTTTTGTATATTAAAAGGAAAGGTTTGCATTTATTTAAGTAAAGAAAGCATCTGTTGTATTTCTTGTTTCTTTGCAATAGAAGCTAAGGTTTGGCTATGGTCTTGTAGTTGTGAATCCTTTGTTATAGTAAAGCTAAAATGCAAGCCTTCTTCTTCTAGAGTCGAATCCCAATTACATTGCAATTGCGGTGGTAAGTGTAAAGCTTGTTTTAATTTTTCTAAAGTTTGCAAGTGTTTTTCAAGACAAGGATACCTCTTTTTCACAATGGCATTACGTAAGGTCTTATATTTCACTGACGGGGCAAGTTGTTCTTGTTTTGTAATAAAAGCAAGTTGCGTTTCTAGTTCTTGAAAACTAATATTATACCCTTTTTGTAAGTCTATCATTGCTTGCAGTAATTGAAGTAGCTTATTTCCTTTTAATTGTAAACCTGTTGTTAGTTTGCTAAAAATAAGAAGGTCTTCTTGCGAACAAGAAGCAAGTAAACTGAATTCTTTGAAACCGAGTTGATTCCAAACGCAAGCTTGTTTTAATTCTTCTAATGGATTTATGACAAACGAAAGAAAAGTTGGCGTGATTTTTTGTATAGGAATAGATGCGTTAATTGCGATTTGTTGTAAAATAGGGTTGGTTAGTGCACCGCCGGCTTCTAGGTATTTATGCAGTCCAACAGCAAACGCAAAGACGTTAAGGTTATTTTCATTTTGTCTTTGTGCTAAACGATATAGCCAAACTTCATGACGTGGTAAGTCTTCCTTCAAAATGGCAACAGAAATAAGCGGTTTATCCTTTTGTGCTTCCCAATGTTGGATATCACCTACTAGAACGTATTCATTTTGTTGATTACGTAACGTTAGCAGCGGTAAAGGTAAAGCCGCGTTTGTTACGTTTATTTCGTCTTTTGACGGGAGTTCCCAATACGTATCTTTACAAGAGATAGATAAAGGCGGTATAGTTGTATAATTAAAAATAGTTGTTTCTAACATAATAACCTTAAACATAAATAGTATAGTATAAAGTATAACGAAGTTGTATATGGAAGGTCAAATAGTATTAGTATATGGAAGCGGTGGCATTGGTAGTGCAATGGTGCGGGCTTTCTTGAAAAAAAAGTATAAAGTTTATCTTTTAGGACATAATCCTTTGAAATTAAAGGAAGCGGCAAAGCAATTAAACTTACCGGCAAATCAAGTTTTAGCAGTGCCGTCTTTATTAGAAGAAGAAGAATTTAAAAAAGTAGAAAATTGGCTTACAAAAGAAAAAGTAGAGCTGTCGGCAGTCGTACATGCAATAGGGTATGCTAGTAGTCAATTAATAACAAATATGGGCTTAATAGAATGGCAAGAATCAATAGACGTGAATTTACATTCTTGTTTTGCTTTATATAAAGTAGCAGACACTTTTTTTTCTAAGAAGCAATATGAAATTGTTTTTTTCAGTTCCTATTCATTAGAGAACGTGTGGATAAAAAATAGTGTCTACGGTGCGTCTAAAGCGGGGCTAGAGTATATGAGTCAAACGTTGCAACAAGAAATTAAAGACAAAGGCGGGCGAGTTTGGTTATATCGTGTTGGCAGTGTGGATACGCCTTTTTTTGATAATATAAAATCGCACTTACCAAAACATAAACGTATAGAAGCGGATAAGCTAGCTAGCTGGGTCGTATCTAATTTTGACTTGCCGGCAGGTATCTTTTCGCCAATGATTAAGCTAACTTCAACCTAGTTAAGTCCAAGTATAATATATAATATATTGGAAAGAAAGGAAGCCGCCAATTTCTTGCGGAATATAGCCAATATAATCGGTTATACGAATATAAATTGACTGTGGCAAGGTTGTAAACGTACGTTTTATAGTAGTTTTTGCATTCCCTATATGAATTTTAATTGGCTTATAGGTTTGTAGCCATTGAAAATCATTTTGATATAAATAAAGTACAGGTGAAAAATGAGTTTGCCCAAGTACTTGAAAGTGAATAATTAAACGTTGCTTACTTTTATTTTGTGGCAACTTAATTTGATAAATATCATTATCTGATCTAGAACGAACGTTCCCCCAAACCCACGTAGAAGCAGGCAAGGCATTATAAGAAAAAGGACTGTTATTCGGTTCGGATTCTTGTTTTGTTGGCGTTGCCGTAATGCTTGCTAAAGTTGATTGGCTTAGTTTTGTGAAAATAGACGGATTTTGCCAACCTTGCACTGGAGTTGCTCTGTGTGTTCGTGCTTTATACTCTGTTTTTACTTCTATATAACTTGCGTTAGATTTATTAAAAGCTAAAGCAAAATGAGCGTGCGTTTGTAAATGATAAAAAGAATTTAATATCTTCGGTGTAGAAGATAAGCTAGAAAGCAAATAAGTTGTTTTTTTCGGTGCTAGCTGATTAAGAGAGTATTTTTTTATAAGTGGATTTGACTTTAAAAAATAACGTTCAAATTTAGCACGTAAAAAAGGCGAATCTAAGCCGGTTACAGATAAAAATAAATCAGTTGCATTACTTTGATACGCTTGTGTATGAAGGTAGCTATAATCTAAAGATTGCAAGAACTTAGCAATAGAGGCCGTTAACTCCGGTGTTTTTTGATTTACGTCAACTGGCGTAATGGGATATTTCCAAGAAGCTATTATTTTGCTGTGTATTTTAGTGTAAATAGTAAAACGAAGGCTTACAATTTGATTGTTTTTAATAACCGGACTTAATAAATAAATAGTATTATTTTGCGAGAACGTTTGAAAAACAGAAGAAATAAACTTTTGTTTAGGTTGGCTAAGAAACTCAGGATTTAAAAAACTAGGTTTCTGTGCCACAATGTGCATTTTCTTAAGTTGCGCAAGAAAGTCGGTTGCATTAAATTCTAGTTGTTTAGAAACAAGAAAAGTGACAGAAAAGAAAGGATCGCTTTTAAGTATAAATCCAAGATTCTTTAATTTTGCCGCTAAAGCCGGAATGTTAACTTCACTATATACAGATAGGTTAATATTGCTTTTTGTGATTTCTTCAGAAAGAATAGAAAAACTTTGTATATACCGCTGTGGAACGCGAATATAAGTTGGAAAGTTTTTTTGTAATTTAGCAAGGTTCTCTTGAGAAAGCATGTTTTGAGCGGCTTTTAAAATAAGCTTTGTTTGTACTTTTTCCAAAGCCTGCTCTTTTGCCCAATCATAATCTTTTTTACGAACTTGCGTGCTTGAGCTTACAGTGTAGCCTTTAGCAAAAACATTGCATTCAACGACAAGTGTAAAACAAATAGCAAGAAGAAAAATGCGTAAAATAAAGGACATAAGCTTAGTTGTGCCAATATTCATATTGTTCTTCTTTTTCCTTACAATGGATACACATATCCGTAACCGGTCTTGCTTCTAGTCTTTTTTTTCCAATTGATTCTTCACAATTAGAACAAACGTTATACTCATTGTTTTCTATACGTGATAACGCTTTTTTAATTTTTTTAACTAACTTAAGTTGTCTGTCGTGAATACGCAAAGACGTTGCTTGCGAAGAAACGTCGTTAGCGCGATCCGCTTGATCCGGCATAGTGTTTGAGTTTAACATTTTTTTACGTGTTGACACGGTGCCGGCTTCAATGCTTTGCAATTTTGATTGAAGTAAATTGGTAAAATATACTTTTTCTTGCGGTGTTAGATCTTGATCGTCTGTAAATTTCATATATTTTTTAAGGATAAAAAGTGAACGATAATACTAAGGTATTTCCACGATTGCCATTTTATCGTTAATATCTTGGTATGCAATGGAATGATCTGTATTCCATTTAATTTTTAATTTCATTGTTTCAATTGCATTTGGTATAGTAACCACTTTTTCTTGCGCATCTCTAACAAGGTGCAATTGTAAACGATATACGTACTGTTTTCTATCATTTTTTGTTACTATATTAGCTACAAGAATATTAAAAAATACAGCCGTACCTTTGTGATTATAGATTAATCCTTGCGCTGATTTAGATTTAGGTAAAAGATTTTGTATTTTATTGCTTGGACTAATGCGAAATAACATTAAAGTATATTCTCTTGTATTAGAAAGCTGATAAAAATTATGACCTAAACTTTTGAAGGCAAATCCGGAGTCCGCTTGTAAACGAAGAACCGGTTTATTTTCTCGTGTAATACCATAATAAATATAATTATTTTTTATGGCTTTTACGCCTTTTAAAATTAAATCAGGGAAGGATAAAATTTTTGTATTATGTTTGTAAATAGTATTTCCAAACTTATTAACAGGAAAGATAGTAAAATCATCGTGTAAAGTAACCGGTCCAAACACAGTGTCTTGTTTTGTTTGCGCGCTTTGTTGCGTTGGCGCTGTTGGCACCGTATTTACCTGATTCGGTTGTGGCACTTGTTGCGGGTGCTCCGATTGCACTGTATTTGTTTGATTCGCTTGTGGCGCCGGCGTTGCAATTGCTTGGTTAGTTTGTGTCGTCGTTTGTGCTAGTAAAGAAAACGGGGTGCACAAAGAGGCGATAAATAGGAAAAGTAATATATTATGTTTCATTTTGTTACGTTAAAATTAAGTTTATTGTTTTGCAATCTTACCTAGAGTCTATGATATCCATATTCGTTGTTGGTGTAAAGATAAACTTTGATTTACTTACTTTTTTTATAATCTTAAAATGAGAAAAAATAAAGTGTTTATACGTATTATTTGTTTTTAATACAATAATTTCTTTGATTGCTTTTTGCGCAAGATTAAAGCGCATTTGTATTTCTTTAATAAGTTGTTTTTTTTGAGAAATACCTTTCGGCTTAAAATAAAGATATTGATCTTTTGTATTCGTTTGTAAAAAGATTTTCTTCGGTTTTACAATAGTATAGACAGCGTTAAAATCTAGGTTTTTTTGTAAAGGCAAAAAGCTAGAGTCTTGGAATACCCTTGCTTTACTGTATAACGTCACGTTTTTTAAAGCCGGATTAACAAGCCAAATCGTTTTTTCTCCAATTACTAAAGTCAAAGACGAAGGCGTTTTATATTGCCAACGCATGTAGCTAGGTTGCGAAAAAAGGAGCGTGCCAGTATTGGTTTTTGTATTAGATTGAAGAATACTAGTTGTTATTTGCGTAAAATCAGCGCGAAACGCCGGCATTTGTCGTAATAAACGACGAAGAGGCGTAAAGGCGGTGTTCGCTCGCTGATGGGCAAACGCTACGTTAGTAAGCAGTATAAAAAGAGAAATAAAAAAGATAGCCTTTTTATTCCCATTCAATAGTACCCGGCGGTTTTGTTGTAATATCATATACAATGCGATTTATATCGGCAACTTCGTTAATAATACGATTAGAAATAGTTCCAAGCAATTCATATGGCAAGTGCGACCAATTTGCCGTCATGCCGTCAGTTGATTCAACAGAGCGAATAGCTAGTGCTTTTGCATAAGTACGGGAATCGCCCATCACACCAACAGTGCGTACCGGTAAAAGAACGGCAAAAGCTTGCCACACTTTATGATAGTAGTTTGCTCGTTTTAATTCTTCAAGTACAATAGCATCAGCTTCTTGTAATGTAGCGATTTTTTGCTTTGTAATATCACCAAGAATACGTACGGCAAGACCAGGTCCGGGAAAAGGATGACGGTAAACTAGTTCGTCCGGCATGGCTAACGCTTTACCAAGAAGGCGTACTTCGTCTTTAAAAAGCTCTCGTAAAGGCTCTAATAAAGATAACTTCATTTTATCCGGTAATCCACCTACGTTATGATGACTTTTAATGACGGCAGACGGTCCTTTTGCCGATATAGATTCAATAACGTCAGGGTATAAAGTCCCTTGCGCTAAGAAAGTCGCGTTTTCAATTTTTTTAGCTTCTTCGTCAAATACTTCAATAAAAGTATGTCCTATAATTTTTCTTTTTTGTTCCGGGTCTGTGACGTTAGCTAGTTTAGAAAGGAATTTTTCTTGTGCGTTAACGTGAATAAAATTCAAGTTATAGTGTTTAGAAAACAAGTTAACAACGTTTTGCGCTTCATTTTTGCGGAGTAATCCATTGTCAATAAAAATACAAGTAACTTGTTTGCCAATGGCTTTTTCTAGTAAAATAGCTACAACAGACGAATCAACGCCGCCACTTAAACCACAAATTACTTTTTTATCTTGTACGATTGCTTTAATTTCTTCGCATTTTTGTTCTATAAAATTATCCATTTTCCAATCTGCCGTTACTTTGCAAATCGCAAAAAGAAAATTAGATAGTATTTGTTTTCCGTTTTCGCTGTGTGTTACTTCCGGATGAAATTGTATAGCATAAATTGGCTTGCTTATATGTTGCAATGCGGCGTACGGTATTTTTTCACTACTAGCAACGCTTATAAAATCTTTTGGAAGCGATATAAGCGTATCACCGTGACTCATCCATACGTTAAACGCCGTATTTTGTGGGATAGATTGCAAAAGCAAGCTGTCTTTTATAACAGTTAGCTTAGTTTTTCCATATTCGCTTGCATGGCTTGGGACAATCTCGCCGCCGGCTCCTTTTGTAAGTAATTGCAAACCGTAACAGATACCAAGAATAGGAACGGTAATTTCATTTATATCAAAAGATAAAGCCGGTGCGTCTTCACTACGAACGGAAGCCGGTCCCCCGGACAGGATTAAACCGTCCATTGGCATTTGTTTAAGCTTATCCAAGCTTATATGGTAAGGGTGAATTTCACAATATACGTTAGCTTCGCGAATACGCCTTGCAATAAGTTGCGTATATTGAGAACCAAAGTCAAGAATAACAATCATAATATGACGTGCTGTTTATAGATTAGGAAATAAAATATTTTCAACTAACTGAATAGTAATATGAATAATTTGTATGTGTATTTCTTGAATACGATCGCTTGTTTGCGCCGGAACGCAAATAGGTAAATCAACAAGTGCTTTGAGCTTGCCGCCTGTTTTGCCAAGTAAACCAACAGTATAAACGCCTTGCTCTTTTGCCGTTTTAACCGCTTCTATAATGGACGGTGAATTGCCGGACGTGGAAAGTGCAAGTAAAACGTCGCCTTTGTTGCCGTGTGCTTCAACATAACGAGAAAAAACTTGATCATATCCGTAATCGTTAGCTGTGCAAGTAATATGAGAACTATCGCTAATAGCAATAGCCGGCAAGGCTTTTCTATTTTTATGAAACCGCCCGGTTAACTCTTCCGCAAAATGCATTGAGTCGCATAAACTGCCACCATTGCCACAAGATAAAGCTTTATTCCCTGATTGTAAAGCATGGGCAAGCGCCTTTGCAAAAGTTGCCACTGATTCAATGGCAGCAGGATCAGAAAAAAAGTCTTTTGCCACTTGGTGCGACAGGTGAAACGCATCTAAAATAATTTTATTTAAGTCAGACATAACATAATAAGAAAGAGTTATAAACTAAGTGCGACGTAATTTTAATTTTATACGTTAAGATTTTTTTGCTATTTGCGGTTTTAATTTAGAAGGTAACCGTAAAGGAATAAATAAACCGATGCCTCCGAGAATAAGAAACCCTGATGCAATAATATAGAAAAATCGATTTAATCCAAGTTGCCAAGAAGTGATTAAAATAAAAGCAATAAAAAACAAGCTAATAGCTTTCTTCCATTGTTTCTTTAGTAACAAAGCAAGAACAGCAATAATGAATAAAGGCGTTGCAAACCACACAAACATATTAGTTAAAAGCCAAGTTAAAACGGCAACAAGAATGCAAGCAATAGCAAGAAGTCGTTGTATAATAGAAGGTTTACGGAAAGATTTCATAATGTTTCTTTTATAATTAAATAATGCCAATGGCGTTGCGTATTTGTTGTAATAATGGTTTTGTTAGTTCGCGCATTTTCTCTTTGCCTTGCGTTAAAATAGAGTCTATTTTTTGCGTGTCTTGCATATAGCTTTCATAAACAGCTTTACTATTTGCCGTATAGGCTTCAATTAATTCAAATAGTTCTTGTTTTAAACTGCCATAGGCTAGCCCGCCGGTTTTATATTGATTCTCTATTTCACTCACCCGTGTTGGTGTGGCAAAATATTTAAAAATAGCAAATAAATTACAAGTCGTTGGATCTTTTACTTCGTCAATGCCTTTTGAATCTGTTTGGATTTGCATAATACGTTTACGAAGTGCCTTGCTAGACGTGTAAAGCGGGATTTCATTACGGTAGCTTTTACTCATTTTTCGCCCGTCAATTCCAGGAATGGTTTGTATTGATTCTTGGATAATAGGCTCGGGAAGAACAAAAGTATCTCCGTAGGTTTGATTAAATACGTTTGCAATATCACGTGCAATTTCAAGATGTTGCTTTTGATCTTGTCCAACAGGAACAAACGTTGCGTTTGTAATTAAAATATCGGCAGCCATTAAAATAGGATATAAATAATGACCGCAATTAACGTTGTAATCGGCGTCTTTTTTGTTGTTTATATTATAATCTACTGCCGCTTTATATGAATGAGCGCGGTTTAACACGCCTTTAGCAGTAAGACAAGAAAGAATCCAAGCTAATTCAAAAATTTCAGGGATATCCGATTGTTTATAGAAAATAGTTGTTTCGTCTAAAGCCCCGTTTGCAAGCCATGTTGCGGCAATGTGATAGGTTTGCTCTTGTAAGAATTTCGTATCAAAAACAGTAGTTAACGCGTGGTAATCTGCAATAAATAAATACGAAGGATATTGCTTGCTAAGCGTAATCGCCGGTTCAATAGCGCCGAGTAAATTGCCTAAGTGTGCATTTCCCGTTGGTTTAATGCCGGTTAAAACGGTTTGTTGTATAGAAGAATTCGTTTGTGGCATAACGTTAGAAAAGAATAAAAATCTTTGTGTCTTGACAATGTAAATAATAATTTTTAATACTAAATTTTAAAATAGTTTTTGTCAATATTGAGGAAGTAAAATATATGTCATTCCAAGAACAAGAAATTAAAGCAATACAAGGTACCGATGGTATTCGTGGGAAAATAAGTTATACTAACCCTTCCCCTATAGCGCCACTTCTTTTTTTTCAAGAGAAACGTTTACTTACGCCGTACTTTTTTCAAGAGTACGTTTATGTCTTTGGTCGTTTATTACAAAAACAAGGACTAGCTAAACAAGGGGATACTGTTGTTATTGGGGAAGATCCACGTGATAAGAAAGGCGTTTTTATACAAGCCGCTATTAACGGGCTAGCCGCTAGTGGCTTACAGGTTATTACTGTTGGTATTTTGCCGACTCCCGCAGTGGTGCACTATATGTTGGCAATAAAAGCAAAAGCAGCGGTTATGCTCACAGCTTCGCATAATCCGGCTGATCAACATGGTATTAAACTTTTTTTTGGTAGTAGCGCTCTTAAATTTTTTCCATACGACGATATTCTATTAACGGAAGAACTACAAAAATTTAGCGGTTCTAGTGATTCCCAAACTATGCTTTTACAAACGTATACAGCAAAAAAGGAACATGAAAAGGCAAGACGCTTGTTTATTGCGACTTTCCAAGACGAACGAAACACAAACAAAGTCAAAGATACAAGCAACGCTATTGTTGTGATTGACGCGGCGAACGGCGCGGCAAGCTCACTTGTTGCCGATTTATTTTGTAAAGAACAATTTGCTGCCGTTTACTATGAAAACGTACAGGGGAATATAAACGAAAACAGCGGAGTTGCCGCTTTAGAAGGGCATAAATCATTAACGAAACAACAAGCCCTTAGCTCGCAAGGTTTATTTTCTGCCTTTCCTTTATGGCGTCGTTTAGCTCAACTAGCTGATGATCCCCGTGTAAAACAAGATTTGCAACCTTTAATAGCTTTTGTGTTTGATGGTGATGCTGATCGTTGCTACCGCATTGATTATATTCATGGAAAGCAAACTTTTTATATTACAAACGGTGATTTGTTAGCTTGCCAAATTAGTCGTTATAAAATGGCAAAAGCTAATTTAAAGCAAGCAAAAGAAACGGTATGCGTTTGTACTATTGAAAGTGATATTAACTTATCTTTATTATGGCAGAAACAAGGTTTTCAAGTAAAAATTACTAGTGTAGGCGATAAATGGATTTTACAAAACGCCTTCCTTTCTCAAGTGAAGCAAGTAGAAGAATATATTACAAATGAAGAAGGCAAACATATATATACGCAACTGATTCAATCTTTGCAAGAAGAAGCTATTTCGGCAATTAAAGTTACGCGACTATGGCAAGATATGCAAACCTATTTAGAATCATATATAGCTAAACCCGGTCATTTTCTTGTTGGTGCTGAAGAATCAGGACATATTATTGTTCCTTCTTATGTTAAAACTATAGACCAAAAAGAAATAATAGGCTATGTTGGTAATGGAATACAAACGGCATTGCTTTCTTTATATTCTGCTTGGAACCAAAAAGAAGCTGCTTTTACTAGTTGGCACGTTAATTTACCGGTTTATTATGTAGATAAAAGCTTCCTTACTCGCTTCGGTATAGTATATAATACGCTAGCTGAGTTAGTTACTGATTCTTTGAAACAAGCGTTTATTGTGGATTCTTCTGTTTCTGTTAAACAAGTAATTTTTCCGCAAGAACCAAATATGCTGTTTTTTGAAGTATATAAAGAACAAAACCGAGTCGCTTATTTGTTTATACGTAATTCAGGAACAGAAGACAAAGCTTCTTGTGTCATAGCTTGTTTAAAAGCATTCCAAGACGTAGCAAAACAACTTGCTAAACAAATACATATAAATATGTTTTTGTCTTTGAAACTAGAAAGCACGCAAGAAGTAGAGGTGCAAAAAAATATTATATTAGATTGCCTACGTAATCAAGGCGCGAACTTGGCTGATTTCACAACGCCACTAGAACGCCGAGTCGTGTATGAAACGGAGCACAAAGAAAAATTAATTTGCAAAACAAAGCAAGGTTACGTTTTAAGTGAAATAGGAACTTTGCTGCAAGAAAGAAAAAGTTTTTTATTTAGTAAACTAGATTAAACTCAAATTTATAGACAAAGGAGCGGTATGTTTTTAAAAAGAGGAATAAGTATATTAGGCATTAGTTTTTTACTATGTAGTTGTAGTACAACAGTTACATTAGCGCAAGGAACAGCCAAAAAAGCGCAAAATAACGCGATAGAAACAACAAAAACGGTAAAGCGAGTGCACCCTTCTATTGTGAGCGATAGAAAAATTAACTTATATGAAGGTTCGCTTAAAATCCTTAAGCAAGGCAAGGAAATTGTAAGAGTATATTTTCAAGGTATTGATCGCCAAAAACAGGTTGCTCATATTGTAATACAAGATATTCTTTTTGAAATAAAAGATCCTAAGACTCCACTTGATTTTAAATGGAAAGACGCCTCTTTTTCTTTACGTTGGCTTTTGCCGGATTCGCAAGAGAATACAGATCGCATTCAAATGACGTCAGACAAGCCTTTTGTAGATATTAAGTATAATACAACAACTATCCGTAAAGATTTATTTGTCAAAGCGCACGTGCAAAATAACGTGGTATCTAGTTTAAAAGTAACAGACCTTAAAAAAGATTCGCAAGGACGTGTACAAACTTTTTCATTGAAAATGACGCCGGACGTAACGAAACAAAACGTGACAGTTGAAGATCATAATATTGCCGTTCCTAAAGTAAAAGAACAGTATGAACGAGCGATTAACGGCAAAGTTATTTATTTATTTGCGCAAGATCTAAAAGGACAAGTTCACCTTTATTATAGATAGCCTTTGCACTACCAAGTTAGTACGTATGCAAGATAAAGAACTTTTTATGCGTGACTTTTACGAGGAACGTATACAAACGAATTTAGATAGGAAAGTATACGATATACAAGCTACGCAAGATAGCTCTATTGTATATCAAGGAAAGGAGTTTATTAACTTAAGCTCTAACGACTATCTTGGTTTAGCACGTAACCCGCTTTTACATGAAAGAGGGACGGCGTTCCAACAAGCGTATGGAAACGGTGCCGCTGCTTCGCGTTTAGTAACTGGTTCTTTTAGTGGTATTTCGCAAGTTGAAAAAAAACTAGCTAACTTAAAACAAAAACCGCGGGCTTTGCTTTTAGCTTCGGGATACCAAGCGAACGTTAGCTTACTTGCCGCTTTGTCTAGTCGTAAAAGTTTATTCTTGTTAGATCGCTTAGCCCACCATTCTTTATTACAAGGCGTGCTTGCCGGTGAAGGTAAGTTAATGCGGTTTCGTCATAATGATACGAAGCACCTTGCGTCTTTACTAGAAAAGCATGCAAGTTTATATGAACGTGTGTTTATTGTAACAGAAAGCGTTTTTAGTATGGACGGCGATATCGCGCCACTAGATGCGATTATAGAGCTGAAAGAACAATATAACGCCTATTTATACCTTGATGAAGCACATGCGACAGGTGTGTTAGGCAAGCAAGGAATGGGGCTTGGCGTTGGGAAAAAGGTTGAATATATAATGGGTACCTGTTCTAAAGCATTAGGAAGTTTTGGCGCCTACGTTGCTTGTAGTGAAGTGGCGTATCACTATTTTTTACAGACTTGCGGCGGCGTAATCTATTCTACTGCTTTACCGCCTTATGTTGTTGGCTGTATTGATCAAGCTTTAGATTTAATCCCGTCTATGAATCAAGAAAGAGCGCAATTACAAGCTAATGCGGGATACGTTGCTACTAATTTACGTGACATAGGCTATACGATTCCTTTGCAAGAAACGCAAATTATTCCCGTTCTTATTGGTGATACAAAAGAAGCTTGCGCTTTTTCCGCTTGGTTAAAAGAGCAAGGCTTTTGGGTGGTTGCCATTAGACCGCCAACAGTGCCTTTACATACTGCAAGGCTTCGTATTGCTATATCTTGCTTTCATTCGCAAAAACAACTAGATAGCTTTATTGCTTTGTGTAAAATATGGAAAAACAAAAATTGAATCTAGTCGCTATTCACGGCTGGGCTGGCGGTGCTTGGATTTGGGAGGATTTGCAAGCTAAGCTTCCTTTATCTAGTCAATTAATTGCCATAGAAAGAGAAGGTTGTTTTCCTTCGTCTTTGCCACCTGTGGACAAGGTGGACGGTATAATTACCCATTCGTTTGGTTTACATTGCATTCCTTTGCCAATTTTAGAAAAAGCAAAGTTTCTTATTATCTTAAGTGGCTTTGCTAGTTTTATTCCTGTTACTGATTTGTTAATAGCGAAAAAACAAAAGCAAGCGCTTACTTTGTTGTTACGTAAGTATAATAAAGATCCTTATCAATGTGTTGCTGATTTTTATTCGCATATGTTACCGCACAATACAAAGCTTCCTTTTGCTAGTGTGTATAATCCGGATAAAGTAAAAACAGAGCTGGCAAGTTTAGGTAACGTTTCTTTGAATAAAGCTATATTTCCGCCTATTTTAGATATACATATTTTACATGGTGTTAACGATGACATTCTTCCTTTAGTTTGTTTTGACGAGTTAACTAGCTTGTTTCCAACTGCAAAAAGCTACCTGCTAAACGAAACGGGACACGGTAGCTTTACCTCACAAGAAGGCATAAGCATTTGCCAAGATATAATGAACGCATACGTAACGTCCCTATGAAAAATCAAGTTATTGCAAGCCACTTTTCTGCTGCTGCATCTGTATATGAACAAATAGTCCAAGTCCAAGCTATAGCCGCTAAAAAGGCGGTTGCTTTGTTTCGCGACTTGTCTTACGATTTGCCTGAAGGCGTTATTGTTGATCTTGGTGCCGGTACCGGATTACTTACGAAAGAGTTAGCACAGACTTTTGCCAACAAGCCGGTTATTGCTACTGATATAGCTGCAAATATGTTGGAAGAAATGAAAAGGCAAACTTGGTTTCAAGCAAGTAAGCTTATATCTACGCAAACTATGGATATGAGCGAGCCGACTATAACGAAGCAAGTTAGTATGTTTGCTTCTTCTTTTTCTATACAATGGGTACTTGATCCCATTGCTGTTTTGCAAAACTATTGGGATAAGCTAGAAGCCGGCGGCGTTATGGTTATATCTTTTCCGGATACGAGTTCGTATTGTGAATGGCATGCTGTTTGTCGTGATTTGAACTTACCTTTTCAAGGTAACCGCTTACCTGATATAGAAGCGATAGTCGCTTATTTTGCGAAGGCAAAAGCAAAGGTTATATGGAAAAAATATAGTTATATAGAAACTTATGACGATATATACGTATTTTTCAAGAATTTGAAGCAAATCGGCGCTAATTACGCCTATAACAGACCGGCATATAGTGCAAGTACAATGCGGCAAATTATACGTACATGGAATCGCGAGTATGCAAGTAAGGTAACCTATCAAATAGGGTGGCTTTGTTTAATTAAACCAAGTATAACATAAAGCTAGGAATATATGCACAATATAGCAAATCAATTTTTTATATCCGGAACAGATACGGACGTAGGAAAAACGTTTATAGCCGCCGCTTTTGTTGACGCGTTTCAAATGCATTATTGGAAGCCGATTCAAACCGGTTGCGAAGAGATGATGCAAGATAGTTTATATATACAAGATGCGGTGAGTAGAGATATTCAAATTTTTCAAGAGAAAATAGCATTACAAAAACCACTTTCACCGCACGAGGCGGCAAGTTATGAAAACCGGCATATTGATTTCCAAGAGTGGCAGTTGCCAACAAAAGATACTTTATTAGTTGAAGGTGCCGGCGGTTTGCTTGTGCCTATTAATAAAGAACAATATATGATTGATTTAATTGCAAAACTACAATTGCCGGTTGTTTTAGTTGTTCGTAGTGCTTTAGGCACGTTAAATCATAGCTTGCTTAGTATAGAAGCCTTGCAAAAGCGGGCTATTCCTTTACTTGGCTTGATTATGAACGGTGACTTGAATGCAGGGAATAAAGCCAGTTTAGAAGCGTACGGCAAGGTGCCTGTTCTTGCTGAAATTCCTTTCTTACAAGGTACAAAGCAAGAAAAAACAAAACAAGCGGCGGCTATACTTGCTAAGCAAATACGGCTTGTTCGTTAATGTATTTGTTGCCTAGTAGTTTTATATTTTTTACTTATAAAGCGAAGTAGGCTAACGCAAGCAAATAAAAGTAAAGCAATAAAGATAATAGCGGCGCCTGTTGGGATATCGGCATAAAAAGAGATAGTAAAACCAAGTGCGCAAGCTAATTGACTATAGACAATAGAAAATATAATAGTTTGCTTAAAACTAGTTGCATGTTGTGCCGCCGTAAAAGGCGGAATAATCAGCAAAGCACCAATAAGCATAACGCCAATTAAGTACATAGAAAAACTAATAACAAAAACGGCGAGTAACAGTAAAAGGCGGTTAATCCAATATAAAGGAAGCCCGTCGGCTAAAGCTAGTTCTTGGCTTAATGTAGCAAGAAAAATAGGTCTATAGAATAGAATTAAAATCAAGCTAAACAAAACGGAAGCAATAATAGTTATGTATACGTCTTGCATTGTGAGCGCTAAAATACTGCCAAAGAGAATATGAAGTAAAGAGCTATTGAGTTTATGCGCCCAACTTAGCGTAATAATGGCTAAAGCGAGACTGCCGGACATGAAAATACTTAAAATAGAATCTTGCGCCGTGTGGTAACGTCTTTCTAGTTTTTCTAGAAAAAAAGCTAAGATAATAGAAATAATAAGCGAACCGGTCAGCGAGCCAATACCAAATAATATGCCAATTGTGCTTCCTGCTAAAGAAGAATGCGCTAATGTGTCAGACAAGAGAGCATAACGCCGAAGTACAAGGAAACACCCTAGCATCGGAACAATCAGCGATATAAAAAAGCCGGACAAGAAAGCATAGTGCATGAATTGGTACTGAAACATAATACAATGATTTATTTTTGATAAATAACAAACTAAACCGGCATTAAAGGCAAGGTTTGCGGATCTATTTCTTGCAACGTTGTGTCTAGAAATAAAACGGATTTTGCCGTTTGTATTGCATATTCTTTGCTATGAGAAATCAATAGAATACTAGTCCCTTCTTGGTTAAGTTGTTGTAATGTTGCGTGGATAATTTGTTGCGATTTATAATCTAGGTGATTAAAAGGTTCGTCTAAAAGTAATAGCTTTGGTTTTTTTAAAATAGCTCTTGCAAGCAGTAAACGTTGCTTTTCACCACCAGAGAGATTGGTAAGCAATTTATTTTGCAAGTGTGTTGTTGCCGTTAGGTCTAGCGCTTGTTTTGCTAAGTCTTTTTCTTTTGCCGTATACGGTCTTGCTAGCGTCTTTAAGCTTATTAAAGAGCTATATAAAAATTCACTACAACGAATAGGAAAATTAGGGATTTGTAAAGTAAGGCTTTGCGGTACGTATCCAATATATTTTTGTGTTTTTCTTGCTAGTTTTTGCCCGAAAAGTTCAATCGTTCCTTTTTGTATTGGTAAAGAGCGGGTAATTAGTTTTAACAACGTACTTTTACCGGCGCCGTTAGCTCCCATTAAAATAGTAAAATCCCCTTGTTTAAGAAGAAAAGAAAGATTGGTAAATACTTCCTTTTCTCCGTACGTATAGGATAAATCGCTAATTTTTAAAGAAACGAGATTACTCACTAGCCTAGCCTTTACAATTAAGTCCCTGTTTAAGGCTAGCTAGGTTGCTTTGCATACGACTTAAATAGGTTTCTCCTTTTTGTTCTAGTTCAATCGTATCAAATAAAATAATAGGTAATTTTGTTTCTTCATGTAATGAAATAATAATTTTTTCCGGTTCTGTTTTGCTTTGGAAAAGAGATTGTATACCTTGTTTTTTAATATTTTGAACGAGACTTGCTAAATGTTTAGCAGAGAGATTTAGCCCGTCATGATGATGCCCGCCTTGGTTATTAACTTGGGTAAGGCTGATAATTGGTAAAGTATAATCAGTTCGTAAAGCGTCAAAACTACTATGTGCGAATAAGACAGGTTTTTTGCTACAAGTTTGCAAGCCTGTTTTAAAGTTGTTTGCTAAAGCACGAAGTTTGGCGACTAGCTTTTTTTGATTAGCTATAATCACTTGTTTTTGTTTTGGATATAGTTTTTGTATGATAGGCGTTAAGCGATTTGCTATAAGTATAGCTTGTTTTGGTGAAAGCCAAGGGTGCATATACTTTGTTTTAGGAATAACGTACGTTTTAGGCGGTGCTTGTTTACCCATAGCATGATAAAGTAAATCGTCCCATACGGCTGCTTTAGGTGCAAGAAAAATCACATGTTGACTTTTACTTATATTAGCAATGAGTTTAGGCGAAATAGCTTCCGCTTCATGCGGGTCAAGCGGTATGGCTTTAATTGTGTCTTGCTTAGATGCCGGGACAAGTGCTTTTGCCATATTGGCAAGAAAATAGTGGCTCGTGTATACGGTTGTATCTTTTTTATTCTTCGCTAACAGAGAAGAAGGAAAAAGTAAGCAAGTAGAAAGTATCAGGATATTAAATAAAGTAAATGATTTAATCATTGTCTTCCCCTCTGGAATAAGAATAAATGTAAATGAACATAACTTTTTAACATTAATAGAAGTTTTTTATTTTGTCAATATCATAGTTAGTAAATAAGCAAGCTACACTTGACAAATGGCAAGAATTCTCCCTATCTTTAATGATACGTTAATTCTTTAGAAGGCAAAATAAATGACTACAATAGCAGATAATAAGGTAGTAAATGCAAAAAATAAACTATATATCCTGCAAATTCTAAGAGGTATTGCCGCTATATGGGTGATGATATTTCATTATCGTGAAAATATAAAGTGGCTAATACGTCATATTGTTCCTTTATCAGGGACGGATACTTGGTTTATTTGGAATTTTGTAGATGCCGGTTATTTAGGGGTAGATTTATTTTTCTTAATTAGTGGCTTTATTATGGTGTATACAACAAAGCATAAGCCAGCAGGGATTAAAGAAAGTGGGAAATTTCTTATTAATCGATTAACACGGATTCTTCCTTGTTTCTATGTTGCCGTTATCTTTTTTGTTATTTTATATCCTCTTATTACTTTTTTAACACATCGTACAGATTATTTGTCTATAAAAGATATTTTATATGTTGTAAGCCTGTCTTTTTATAAAGAACATGTTGCGAACGTCAATTTCCTCACTGTACGTTGGACTTTAACATATGAATTATATTTTTATTTTGTTTTTACGTTAGCTGTATTTTTTTCGAATAAACGTAGAGTAACAATTATTTTTGCTTGGTGTTTGCTAGCAAGTTTTATTTTGCCTATACTTTTTAAGTCCCCTATTTCTTATGGTGTATCTAAGGCGCGGGGACCAGAAAGTACGTTATTGACGCATCTAAGTTTGCCTATTATATGGGAGTTTTTTCTTGGTGCTTTTGTTGCTAAATATTATAGAAAAATTATAACTTGCCCATTGTACGTAGCTAGAACCTTGTTACTAACTTGGCTTGTTATTTTTATATATTATATCTTTTTTCGTGCTTCATTTTTGTCTGTATTTGCACCAACGCCGTTTATGAAAGACTTTTTTAATTTTGATCATTCTGCTTGGACTGCTGTTTTAATATTGGGTTTGTTCTTGAGTGCTATTGCAAATCAAGAATTAATTGTAAAGTATAGCCCTAAGTTTCTTTTATATATAGGTAATATTTCTTATTCTTTTTATTTGTATCATATTATGGTTGCCCAGTTAACGTTACATGTAAAATTTATACACTTTATCCTTTCTTGCCTGTTAACTTGGGGGCTTTCGCATGTTAGTTATAAATATGTAGAAGTGAAACTCAGTCGCGCTATACGAAC
>PUHO01000002.1:67011-100431 GCA_002995645.1 SAR324 cluster bacterium
CTAGGTTTTATTGAATAAGTCTTTGTTCTTGCAGTTTCTTAAGTTCGTCACGTAAGATTGTTGCTCTTTCAAAATCTAGATCATTAGCCGCAGCGTACATAGCTTTTTCCGTATCGTTAATACGTTTTAATAAAACGTTAGGATCTTCTCGTTGCATTGATTTTGGTTTGCTATTTTTCATTTTACCACTACCTGGCGTGGCAGATAGCCGATCCGGAATAGATTTGATAATCGTTTGCGGCGTAATATTATGTTCTTTATTGTACTTATCTTGCACAGCACGTCTACGGGTGGTTTCATCTATGGTCGTTTGCATAGACGCAGTAATTTTATCGGCAAACATAATCACACGGCCGTTCACATTTCTTGCTGCTCGCCCGCAAGTTTGTAGTAGCGATCTTGCCGAACGAAGGAAGCCTTCTTTATCAGCGTCAAAAATCCCCACAAGCGAAACCTCCGGAAGATCTAGCCCCTCACGAAGTAGGTTAATCCCAATTAAAACGTCAATTTCACCGGAACGTAAAGAACGAAGAATCTCACTTCTTTCAATGGTGTCAATATCAGAGTGTAAGTATTTTACTTTAACTTGTAAATTCTCATAATATTCGCAAAGATCTTCTGCCATACGTTTTGTTAACGTTGTAATTAATACCCGCTCTTTGCTTTTAATACGCTTTTGTATTTCGCCGTACATATCGTCTACTTGCGTTGCTGTTGGGCGTATTTCAATTAGCGGATCAAGTAACCCGGTAGGGCGGATAATTTGCTCGGCAATAAGGTCTGTGTGTTCTAGCTCTAACTTTCCTGGCGTTGCCGATATATAAATACATTTATCAATTTGTTTTTCAAATTCTTCATATTTTAAAGGGCGATTATCTAGCGCCGACGGTAAGCGAAAGCCGTAATCTACAAGGTTTAATTTCCTTGCTCTGTCTCCTTTATACATAGCCGAGATTTGCGGTAACGATACGTGACTTTCATCTATAAGTAGCAATGAATCTTTTGGAAAGTAGTTTAATAAAGTAGGTGGCGGTTCGTTTTCTTTGCCTCGTCGCATAATACGAGAATAGTTTTCCACACCCGGGCAAGTGCCGCCTTCAGCTAGTAATTCTATATCATGTTGCGTTCTTTGCTCTAGTCGTTGCGCTTCTAGTAATTTATTATGTTTTTGAAAGAAAGCAAGTCGTTCGTCTAGTTCGTGTGCAATCATTTGCAAAGTCTCCGGCATTTCATCTGGCGGGGCTACGTAGTGACTACTTGGGTATACTGCGACTTTAGTAAGCTGTTCTTGTACTTTGCCGGTTAAAGGATCAAATTGATGAATAGTCTCTACTTCCTCATCAAATAGAGAAATACGATAGGCAATATCATCATAAGCCGGGTAAATATCTATCACGTCGCCACGTAGGCGAAACGTTCCCCTATGAAAATCAATTTCATTACGTCTGTATTGTATTTCAACTAATTTCTTTATAATATCTTCCCTTCGATAGGTCTGTCCTTTCATAAGGTAAAGCAACATCCCCGAATAAGCTTCCGGCGATCCTAAACCATAGATACAAGAAACGCTAGAAACAATAATAACGTCTTCCCTTTCAAACAAAGATCGCGTTGCTGATAAACGCATTTTATCTAGTTCGTCATTAGTAGACGAATCTTTAGCAATATATAAATCCGCGCCCGGAACGTATGCTTCCGGTTGATAGTAATCATAGTAACTAACAAAATATTCAACTGCATTATGAGGGAAAAACTCTTTAAATTCGCGGTATAATTGAGCGGCAAGAGTCTTGTTATGCGTTAATACTAAGGTGGGACGCGCATATTGTGTAATTACGTTTGCCATAGTATAGGTTTTTCCCGAACCGGTAACACCAAGTAGAATTTGATATTTTTCGTTTTGTTTTAAATTAGCAAGTAATTGTTCAGATGCTTTTTTTTGATCAACAGAAAGAGGGAACTTTTGTTCTAAAGAAAAAGAGGTCATAAATACGAGAGAAAAGAAGAATATTTTTCTATTATAATATCTATTATCTTGTAAATTGTCAATTTAGCTAGGAAAGGAAGTAGGAAAAAATAATATAATATGGTATAGTGTTTTTGAATATATAATATAGAGGGTAATCCCTCTGTTAGTGCTAACTTCTTTTTATTTGAAAATAAGATTATGAAAAAGATTACTAAAGCGTTAATTAGCTTATCTAATAAAGAAGGGGCAGTTACGTTTGCCCAGAGTCTTGCCAATCTAGGAATTACTATTTTAAGTACAGGCGGAACAGCTAAACTATTGCGCCAACATGGTATTCCTATTACAGACGTTAGTGAGTATACGTCGTCCCCGGAAATAATGAACGGTCGTGTAAAAACGTTACATCCTAAAATTCACGGCGGTATTCTTGGGAAAAGAGATAATGAAAGCCATTGCCAAGAAGCAAAAGAAAACGGCATTGAATGGATTGATCTTGTTGTTGTGAATTTATATCCTTTTAGGGAAGTAGTGGCAAAAGAAGACGTTAGTTTTGACGAAGTGATTGAAAATATTGATATTGGCGGTCCTTCTATGGTACGAAGTGCAGCAAAAAATTACCAAAGTGTTGGCATTGTTTGCGATCCGGCTGATTATGCTATTGTCTTACAAGAGATTAAAGAAACCGGCGTTTTATCAGATAAAACAAGAGAATACTTAGCTTTAAAAGCTTTTAGTTTAACCGCGTCTTACGATGCTTCTATTGATACCTATCTAAACAGACGATTACAAGATAAAGAAGTTCTTTACTTACATTTAAAAGAAGGCGAGAAACTTCGTTACGGTGAAAATCCACATCAAAAAGCATTCTTTTTTCATAATACCGAGTCGAAAGTTAGCTCGCCGGCGCAAGGTAATGTATTAGGTGGTAAAGCTATGTCGTATAATAATTACGTAGATGCTGATGCTGCTTATGCTTTAATTAAAGAATTGCCTAAAGACGTGCCGTCTGTTGCGGTTATTAAACATATGAATCCATGCGGTTTAGGTACTGGCGAAAACTTAACGCAAGCGGCGCAAGCAGCGTGGCAAGGCGATCCTATTTCCGCTTTTGGCAGTATTATTGCGGTGAATACAAAAGTAGACCTTGCTTTTGCCAAGTTCTTTAAAGATGAAACGCAAGAACATTATGCTTATACTGTGGAAAAAGGCGAGTACGTTGCGAATAAAGTAAAAGATAAATTTATTGAAGTAATTATTGCACCGGCTTTTGACGAAGATGCCGCTACTTTCTTGCAAGAAAAAAGTAAAGTGCTACGTCTTGTTGAAGTTGGTTATGGTAAACAAGAAGATTTATATGAATATCGTAGTTTAGTCGGCGGTTTTCTTTGCCAAGAAAGGGATTTAAGTTCGCATATACATTTAAACACAGTAACAAAAAAGAATTTTCTTCCTAATAGCGAAGGGCTTGTTAAATTTGGTATTATTGCTTGTAAGCATACAAAGTCTAATGCAGTCGTTCTTGTTGGCGAATATAAACCTGGCTTTTATCAAGTATACGGCATGGGAGCAGGACAACCGAATCGAGTGGATTCGATGCGTAAACTAGCAGTGGCAAAAGCAAAAGAAAACTTATTACTAGAATATAAGCAAAATAAAATAACAGAAGATTTTGACTTATGGTATGCAAAACGAATGAGTCAACTTGTTTTAATTTCTGATGCGTTTTTTCCGTTTGACGATACAGTACGGGAAGCCCATGAATGCGGTATCCGTTATATTGTTCAACCTGGCGGATCTAAAAGAGATATTGATTCTATTGTAGCTTGTAACGAGCTAGATATGGCAATGATTTGTACTGATATGCGTCATTTTAAACATTAATCTATAGGTATAATATGCGATATACTAGTTTCCCTTCTTCTTTCTTTAGTGCTAACAGAGAAGCGCTTATAGCTAAACTTCCCTGTTATAGTATGGCTCTTTTGTTTAGCGGTTCCAAAGCATTAAGGAACGCAGATCAATTTTATCCTTTTCGTATTGAGTCTAATTTTTTCTATTTAACAGGATTACAAAGTCCGGATTTAGCTTTGTTATTAGTCAAAGAAGAGGAAGAAACAAAAACGATTTTATTTATTCCGGACATAGATCCCCGTAAAGAACAGTGGGAAGGGAAGCAGTTAACAAAAGAACAAGCCCAAGCCCAAGCGGGAATAAAGCAAGTGCTTTCTAGTAATGATTTGCTAGCTACTGTATTTCGTTTGCAAGTGAATATAGATAGTTTATATACGCTTACAAATGAAGTTTTCCCTGATATAGCCATTACAAAAGAGCATTCTACCTATGCTTTGTTACGCAAAAGGTTGCCCGGTTTAGAGCAAAAAAAATTACTTCCTTTGTGTAGCCAGTTACGAAGTCACAAGAAAAAAGAAGAAATACAAGCAATAGAAGAAGCTATTGCCATTACGCACCGTGCTTTTTCCGCTTTAATCAAAGTAATGAAACCGAATATATATGAATATGAATTAGAAGCTGAGCTAATGCATACGTATATACAATCCGGTTGCGATCGTGTTGGTTTTGATCCTATTGTAGCAAGTGGCGAGAATGCAACAGCCTTACATTATATAACTAATGATTCTATATTACAGGATAAGCAACTTGTCTTAATTGATACAGGCGGAGAGAAGGGAATGTATACTTCTGATATTACGCGTGTATTTCCTGTTAACGGCAAGTTCACAGAAAGGCAGCGCCATTGCTATCAAGCTGTATTAGAGGTGAATAAACGTTTTATTACTATGCTAGAAGTAGGGCAAACATGGAAGCAAATACAAGAAATGGCAAGCCAGCTTATAGGCGAAACGTATGCTAAGTATGGATTTATTACAAATGCAAAAGAGCATATTAGCATTAGTGTGCATTCTATTGGGCATGCATTAGGTTTAGACGTCCACGATCAAGGACGGCAACGGTCTTTAGATCTTCCTTTACAAGAAGGAACGGTACTGACGGTAGAGCCGGGGTTATATCTTCCGCAAGAAGGTATAGGCATTCGTATTGAAGACAACGTCGCATTTACAAAGCAAGGTACAGTTGTGCTTTCTTCGGCAATACCAAAAGAGATAGAAGAAGTAGAATCGTGGATTGCTGAGGTAAAGCAAGGTACTTAGTAATTTGCCAAAGCAAAAGTACTGACACAGTAAAACCGGGGTTATATCTTCCGCAAGAAGGTATAAGCAAGGTACTTTGTTTTTTAGCTATAAGTCATAGTTTGTTTAGGGTTATATATTTCTCGCAAAGCTTCGCCAAGAAAAGTAAATAACAAAAGTACGAACACTTCTTGCTCTTGTTTGAGTAAATTCTCCCAGGTAAAGCAAGCAAGCTTTTTAGCTATAAGTCATAGCTTGTTTAGGGTTATATATTTCTCGCAAAGCTTCCCCAAGAAAAGTAAATAGCAAAAGTACGAACACTTCTTGCCCTTGTATGCGTAAATTCTCCCAGGTAAAGCAAGCAAGCTTTTTAGCTATAAGTCATAGCTTGTTTAGGGTTATATATTTCTCGCAAAGCTTCCCCAAGAAAAGTAAATAGCAAAAGTACGAACACTGTTGCCAATGTTGGTGTGATTAAAATCCACGGAGCATAATCAAACGCTTCTTGCCCTTGTTTGAGTAAATTCCCCCAGCTTGGCGTTGGTATAGGCAAACCATATCCTAGGTAATCCAGACTTGTTAACGCCGTAATGCCTGCTGCCATTTGAAAAGGAAAACGGGCAATTAAAGGAGTTAAACAATTAGGGAGTAAGTGACGTATGATAATATAAAAATGTCCGGCACCTATTGATTTTGCTACTTCACAATATTGCCTGCTTTTTTCTCTATAAATTTCAGCGCGCATTAACCAGGTCATATCTGTCCAACTAGATAAGACTAGAATGAATAATAAAATAATCGGCGTTGGCGTGATTAAAGAAGCAATAATAATGATTAAATATAAAGATGGCAGAGAAACCCAGATCTCGGCTATCCTCTGTGTGATTAAGTCAACAATCCCGGTAAAATAGCCCATAGAAGCGCCGATAATAATACCTATGAAGGTTGAGATTAGGTATAGGGCTAATGCAAAAAAGAAAGCAATACGAAAGCCGTATGCTAGTTGTGCTAGAATGTCTTTGCCGTTCGTGTCGGTACCTAGTATATGTTTAGAGTGCCAACTTGGTGGATTGGGCGGCGGTTCTTCTATATTGCTTAAGTCATGTTCATACGGGTCAAACGGAATAGGCGGCAAGATCAGCCAATTAGAACTAGATTCTTTTTTCCACTTTGCTTGTAGCTCTTTGTAGTTTGTTTCATATTCATAGTCTAGGTCAAATACTTTTCCACTATACGCCCTTGTATAGGTTGGAAAGTAAAGATGCCCTTGATAGGAAACGACAAGAGCTTTATTATTAATCAATAACTCTAGTATTAACGATAGCGCAATAAGGACTATAAGAATCAGCGCGCTATAGTAACCACGTTTGAAGTTATGTAATTGATGCCATTTTTCTTTTATAGAGGAATAGGATTGTGCCATATGATTTAGATTTGTTGCAATTGGGTTAGTAAAGCGGAAAACAACGTTGGTAATTCACTTGTAAAATACATGTTCTCCCCTGTCATGGGATGAGTAAAGCCGAGTGTTTTAGCATGTAAAAATTGTCCTGTTGCTTTTTGTAAACCTGTTTGTAAACAAGGGTATTTTTGTATCATTGCTTGCTTAGTTTGCATATAAAGCGTGTCACCAAGTAAACCGTGCCCTATAGAATGCATATGCACTCTAATTTGATGGGTTCTTCCTGTTTCTAGTTGGCAAGCAACGTAGCTTACTAAACAAGGAAAGGTTTGTATTAGTTTATAATGTGTAATAGCTTGTTTGCCTTCTTGTATAATAGCTTGTTTTTGTCTGTTCTGCTTATGCCGTCCTATTGGCTTGTTAATTGTGCCTTTTAGTGGTGCGAGCTTTCCCCACACAAGAGCGCGGTATTCTCTTTGCACTGTGTGCGCCGCAAATTGTTCTACTAAGGCGCCGTGTGTTTTTGTATTTTTTGCAATAACCAATAGTCCGCTTGTTTCTTTATCAATACGATGTACTATCCCCGGTCGAATGACCGTGTCTGATTCTAGGTTTTGACAGTGATGTAGTAACTGATTGACTACCGTGTTTTCATAATTCCCCGGCGCCGGATGAACAACAGTTCCTTGCGGTTTATTAACAACAAGTAAATGCGAATCTTCATATACAACGGCAAGGGGCGTATTGTCCGGAACCAGGTTGTCTATGGTTTTAATTTCTCTTAATGAAAAATATAAATAAACGCCACTTGCGATTACAGTTTTAGGTTGCACTTTAGCGAGAGGCGGCTTTGTTGCCACTTTCCCTTCCATAATAATACGCTGCGCCTCTGCACGAGAGGGTACGGCGTGGTGTGTTGCTAAAATAAAGTCTAATCTTTTTTTGTTTAGCTCTTTTGGAACTTGCAAGCAAAATACTTTATCTGCATTCATTTTTATAAAATGAAAATTTCGTATTGCTCCCAATGGAAACTTGAATCAGCATGTAGTTGTACTTTGCCGCCGAGTACGGTTTCCATTTTACGTAGTACATTATATTCTTCTTCATTAAAGAAAGAAGCAATATCCGGATTTAAGCGAATTAAAACAGACGTTTTTTTACCTTCTTGCTTAGCAATAGACAATACTTCGCGGTTAATCGAGTAGATTATAGTAAACTCTGATTTTACTCTTGCCGTGCCATGACAATAAGGACAATCAATATACAAGAAACGTGTTAAATTGTCTTTGTTTCTTTGTCTTGTCATTTCTACAAGACCCATATCGGATATAGGCAGAAAGTGCGAGCGTGCTTTATCTTTTTGCACTTCTTCTTTTAATTTTTGGTATACTTTCGTTTTATCCGTTTCATTTTCCATGTCAATGAAATCAATAATAATAATACCGCCAATATCGCGTAACCTAATTTGGCGCACTAGCTCTTCTACTGCTTCCAAGTTTGTTGTTACAATTGTATCTTGGTGATTAGAATTGCCAATAAAACTACCTGTGTTCACGTCAATAGCCGTAAGCGCTTCAGTTTGATCAATAATAAGCGAACCACCTGACGGAAGAAATACTTTCTTTTCCAATGCTTGTGCAATATCTCTTGTCACGTTATAGGCATCAAAAATAGGAATATTCTTTTTATACAAGCTTAAACGATCTGCATATAAAGGCAAGAATTGATCAAGGTAATCTTGTAGGTTATTATATTCTTCTTCATTATCAATAATGAAACTATCTATATCTTTAACAAGATGATCGCGAATCGTTCGTTTTGTTAAGTTTTGTTCTTCATAAAGTAAAGCCGGTGCTTTTGTTTTTTTAATGGCAACGTTGACTTCTTCCCAAACTTGCATTAAATAATTAATATCAAGTTGTAGTTCGTTTGTATCGCGATTTTGCGCTACTGTACGAATGATAAAACCCATATTAGGCGCACGTAACTTGTTTATTGTATTACGCAACCTTATTCTTTCTGAGTAGCTTGTAATTTGTTTAGAAATACCTACGTGATTAGAAGCAGGATTTAAAACAAGATTCCTTCCCGGGATATTAATATTGCCCACAATACGAGCTCCTTTTGTGCTAATCGGATCTTTTGCAACTTGGACAATAATTTCTTGTTTTTCTTTTAGTAAATCTGTAATAGAAAGTTTTTTCTCGGCAACTTCTGCGTTGTTGTCTTCTTCTGCTTCAGCAAACGCGTTTTTATTAATATCATTAATATGTAAAAACGCCGCTTTTTCAAGACCAATATTCACAAACGCGGCTTCCATGCCGGGTAAAACTTTAATAACTTGCCCTTTATATATATTTCCTATTGTGCTTTTTTCTTTTTTTCGTTCAAAAAAAAGTTCAGTTGAAATATTATTTTCTTGTAAGGCAATGCGAATTTCTTCATTTGTATGATTAACAATAATTTCTTTTTTCATAAATAACTTTAGTTTATTAGATGAGGGTAGATAGGTGTATTATTTATGAAATAGACTTAAACAGGTCAATTGTTTCTATTAAAGAAAGCATAGTGTCGCTTCCTTTATTTCCGGCTTTTGTGCCGGCTCTTTCAATTGCTTGTTCAATGTTTTCCGTTGTAAGTATGCCAAAGGAAATAGGAATATCATATTGTAAACTAACATGGGCAATGCCTTTAGAAGCTTCGTTGGCAACATAATCAAAATGCGGCGTTGCTCCGCGAATAATGGCGCCAAGAGCTAAGATGCCGTCAAATTGGTTTGTTTTTGCTAATTTTTGGCAAGTTAACGGAATTTCAAAAGCACCGGGAACGCGGGCAATTGTTACATTAGCTTTATTTCCATTATGGCGAATAAAACAATCAATCGCGCCGTCTTCAAGGCGAGATGTAATAAAATCGTTAAAACGACCGACAACAAGCGCTATTTTTATATTTTGGGCTTGTAGTTTCCCTTCTAAGTTAATCATAATTCCTCTAGTGTATAAAGTAGTGTATTAAGATAAGTTCAGTAAATGACCCATTCTATTTTTTTTTGTTTGTAAATATTTTAAATTACTATCCGTTATGTGTAACGTTGTTGGGACACGTTCTGAAATCGTGACGTTATAATTACGTAGCGCTTCTATTTTTTTTGGATTATTTGTTAAAAGTCGTACGTTTGTAATTTGCAAGTGCCGTAAAATTTCAGGGACAAAATCATAGTTTCGTAGATCTTCGTCAAACCCTAGCCGTGTGTTGGCTTGTACTGTGTCGGCGCCTTCGTCTTGCAAGGTATAGGCGCGAATTTTGTTTACAATTCCAATGCCGCGCCCTTCTTGGAATAAATAGATTATAGCGCCTTTGCCTTCTTTTTGTATGGTAGCTAAAGCATGGTTTAATTGTTCCCCACAATCGCAACGGCTAGAAGTAAAAACGTCGCCGGTCAGACATTGGGAATGAATTCTTGTTAATACCGGATCTCCAGCTTCCCAATTGCCTTTTGTTAACACAATATATTCTTCGTTAGATAGTTTGTTTTGGAAAGCGTGGATAAGGAACTCGCCGTATTTATCAGTTGGTAAGGTGCTTACTGCTTTCTTTTCTACAAAGTTTTCATGTAAAAGGCGATATTTAATTATTTGATCAATTGTAATTGCTTTTAAGTCATGTTTTTTTGCAAATGCGAATAAGTCGTTACGTCTTGCCATAGTGCCGTCTTCATTCATGATTTCACAAATCACGCCGCCTTGGGCATCACCGCATAAATGAGCTAAATCAACAGAACCTTCCGTTTGTCCTTGTCTGCCAAAAACGCCGTCAATATGAGCTTGTAAAGGGAAGATATGTCCGGGAATAATAATATCGTTTGGCGTTGCGTTTAAGCTAGAGGCTACTTGAATTGTTCTTGCTCGATCTGCCGCGCTAATCCCGGTTGTAGTTCCTTGTTTTGCTTCAATTGATAAAGTAAAATTCGTGTGATAGGTAGACTGATTGTCTTTTGCCATTAAAGGAAGATTTAAGTTTTGTACTTGCGAGCGGTTTAAAGTAAGGCAAATTAACCCGCGAGCGTGTGTTGCCATGAAATTAATCGAGTCAGGCGTTACTTTACTAGCAAGGCAACATAGATCGCCTTCATTTTCTCTTGTTTCATCATCTATAAGAATAATACATTTCCCTTTTTTTAAGTCGCTTAGTGCTTCTTCAATCGTGTTTAAATGTGTCATATATTCCTTAGTGAGATAGATTATTGTAATAGTTCTTCATGATAGTAAGGTATGATTTTCTAGTATAGACTAAAAAACTTTTCTTTGTCTAGCCTGTCCGCATGGTGAAAATAGGTTATTTTGTTACCTGTTATTTTCATAATATACTTTATTTTATAGCTTACAAGCGGTTACTTTTTTTATATTATTAATTTCTTTTTTCACGTTGTTTCCCTTGATAGGTCGTCGCTTCTGCAAATTGTTGTTTATTATAAGAAAAAGATAAACCAATGTTGGGCAACTTAGTTTGTAGTGATTCAATAAACGTGTCTGTTACTAAAACTTGCGTATTAAGGCGAAGTAAAACACTAAAAGGCGTATGAGTCTCTACTTCTGTATATACGTTTTGCGAACCCGGATGCATAGCGATTAAGTTTTTAATCGTAGTTAGGTCTTCTTTTGTCGTAGATTGAGGGATTCTAAAAAGCAAATTATTAGCAAATTGATTACGTAAACTAGTGATCGTATGAATTTGATTAGGAATGAACGATTGATTTTCTTGTGCGTTCATTTTGCCTTGTAGTAAAATAATATTTCCTTGTGCTAAATACGAACTTGTTTGCTGGTATAAATGAGGATAAACAACAACTTCAATAAAACCGGTTGTGTCTTCTATTTGCAAAATAGACATATATTTATTTTGTTTTGTTAACCGTGTGTTACTGTTCATAATAATGCCGGTAATCCACCTTGTTTTAGAAGAAATACGTTCTTTACACTCTGTAATAGACGTAATCGGCACAAGTGCTTTAAGCTCTTTTGTATAAGCTGTAAGCGGATGTCCGGATATATAAAAACCAAGTGCGTCTTTTTCATTTTGAAACTGCGTTTTATCACTCCAAGCAAGCACCTCTTCTAGCTCTACCGGTTGTTCTTTGTTCTCTGTTTCGGGGATCATGTTAAAAATAGACATAAACCCTTGTTTCTCTAGATTAGCTTCATCTCCTGTGAAAGATAATAGTAAAGGTAAATTATGAATAATCTTATTTCGATTTGGTTCAAATGAATCAAATACCCCGCTATATACTAAAGCCGTAACAACGCGTATGTTAAGTTTAGATGAGTTAACACGTGAAAAGAAATTAACTAAACTAGTAAACGCACCGTTCTTTTGTCTTTCTTCTAAAATAGCTTGGATTGCTAAGTCACTTACGTTTTTAATCGCACTTAAACCAAAGCGAATTTGCGTGTCAAAAGTCGTAAAGTATAAATTACTATGATTGCAATCAGGCGGAAGAATGGGGATTTGTAAGCTATGGCACTCGTTAATTAGTTTAATAATACTTTCCGGTCTGTTTCTGTCTACCGTAAGTAGCGCCGCCATGAAGGCAACAGGATGATTTGCTTTTAACCACGCCGTTTGGTAGCTAATTAAAGCATACGCCGCACTATGGGATTTATTAAATCCATATTTTGCAAATTCTTGTATTAAGCTAAATATTCCTTTTGCAATGGCTTCGGATATATCGTTCTTAGCGCAACCTTGAATGAACTGTTCTTCTTGTTGTTCAATAATCTCAATGATCTTTTTACCAATAGCACGTCGTAACAAATCGGCTTCACCAAGTGAAAACCCGGCAAGTACTTGAACAAGTCGCATTACCTGTTCTTGGTACACCATAACGCCATAGGTTTCTTTAAGCACCTCTTCCATTAACGGATGATCATAGTTAATTTTTTGTTCTTTATGTTTTCTCTTAACAAAATTATCTACCATGCCGGATCCAAGCGGACCAGGGCGATATAAAGCCACAATAGCAATAATATCTTCAAAACAATCAGGTTTGAATTTTTGTATTAATCGTTTCATTCCTTGCGATTCTAGTTGGAAAATACCGGTCGTATCTCCTTTGGCTAACAAGCTAAACGTTGCTTTATCATTTAAAGGGATTGTTTGCGTAGAAAGTGGATTATCTTTGAATGCTTCTTGTTCGTTAATAATGTCTATTGTTTTATCTATAATACTTAAATTGCGAAGCCCAAGGAAGTCAAACTTAACGGCGCCTTGATCCTCTGCGTATTTCATTGTATACATAGATTGGATCGTGTCGCCTTTGGTTGGCGTACAAATAGGCATTATATCTGTAATATCCGTATTCATAATAATAACGCCGGCAGCATGTGTGGAAAGGTTAATATTTAATCCTTCCAATTGTAAAGCAAGGGTAATAAGCCGCTTTTGTATGTCTGTTCCTTCACTAGCTATGGCTTTTAAATCCGGGCTTTGTTCTATTGCGTCAGTAAGGCTAATGTTAAGTACGTTAGGAATCATTTTAGCAATGTCGTCTGCTTGTGCATAAGGAATATCTAACACACGCGCTACACCACGAAGCGCTCCTTTCGCTTGCAACGAACCTATAGCCGAGATTTGGCAAACGTTTGTTTTTCCGTATTTTTCTTTTACATAGTCAATAACGCGTTCCCTTCCTTCTACTTCAAAATCAATATCAAAATCGGGCATAGAAATACGATCAGGATTTAAGAAACGCTCAAACAGAAGATCATAATGAATAGGGTCAATGTCAGTAATACGCAAAGCATAAGCAACAAGAGATCCGGCGCCTGATCCCCGCCCCGGTCCAACTGAAATTTTATTTTCTTTTGCCCAGTTAATAAAATCGGCTACAATCAAAAAATAGCCGGCAAATCCCATATCAATAATAACGTTGAGTTCAAAAAGAAGGCGATCAGTATAAATTTTTTCTTGTTCTTGTCTTTCTTCTTCTTTCCAGCCGTATAAAAGGCTAATATTTTCTATACGATGTTTTAATTTGCTAGTTGCCATTTGGCGAAGTTCATCATCTAAAGAAACGTCGTTTTGCGTTGGATAATCAGGAAGAAAATATTGTTTATTTACTAGATCAATTTCGCATTCATCGGCAATTTTAGCTGTGTTAGTTAAACAAGTAGCAGGTAAATCAGCAAAAGCTTGCGCCATTTCGTCTGCTGTTTTTAAATATAACTCTTGCGTTTCCATTTCGGAAAAACTATCGTCCGTTATTTTTCTTTGCCAGCCCATGAATTGTAAAATTTTGTGCGCTTGGGCTTCGTCTCTTGTTAAGTAATGGCAATCGTTCGTTCCTACAAGCGGAACGTTTAGCTCGTTAGCTATGTTAATTAAAAGGGGATTCGTTTTAATTTGCTTTGCTAATCCGTGATTTTGTAACTCAATATAATAACGATTTTCAAAAACTTGACTATACCACTGTGCCGTTTCTTTTGCGGCGTTTACTTCGCCTTCTAGTAATCGTTTTGTAATTTCACCTTGTAAGCAAGCAGAAAGAACAATTAATCCTTTATTATGTTTTTCTAGAACTTCCCTATCAATACGCGGTTTGCCGTAATATTTTCCTTGTGTAAAGCCAATGCTTGCTAGTTTACAAAGATTATGATAGCCTTCTTTATTTTGACAAAGCAAAACGCAGTGGTAAGCATTAGGTCCTTGCGAAGCGTATTGCCTTGTTGTAAGCGATCCTTTTGCAATATAAGCTTCCATTCCAATAATAGGCTTAATGCCTTCTTTTTTTAAAGCGTGATGAAAAGCAATCACACCGTGCAAGTTGCCGTGATCTGTAATAGCGCAAGATTGAAAGCCTTTTTCCTTTAATGCCGGCACGAGTTTAGGAATGCGAAGCATGCCGTCTAGCAAAGAATAATCGGTATGAAGATGAAGGTGAACGAATTTAGAAGACATTTTTTTTTAAATATGCTATACAGTAAAATATATTTTAACTATAATTAAGTTTTGTTATTATTCCTTTTTATTTAAGTATGCTCCGCGCCTCTTTTGATATCGTTTTACAAGTAAAGCAATATAAAAAACTAATTTGTATTAGCTTGTGTTTGTTCTTTTTCCCTTCTTTTCCTTTATTTGCTAGAGTTCCAACGGTTTCTAATCTTTTGTATAAAATACAAGAGCAAAATACGTTGCCACGAAGAAAAACAGGGTTATTTCTTAAAACAAACGTTACGGTATACGAATTTTCACAACAGCAAGAAAGTAAAGTAGAAGAGCAAACTATAGGCACCGGGTTGCCAAAAAAAGATTTTACACAACAAATTACTTGGATACAAAATAAGTTTTTAGCTATTACCAACGTATTGCCAAAACAACGAAAAACAGGCGTCTTTTTGCTACAACACAATAAGTATTATAGTAGCAAAAATAATCCTTTTCAAGTGGAAGATAGTTTGTATCATTATTTATTCTTTTTACAACCAAATGAATATAGGTTGCAAAAGGCACTAGAACAGCTAGGTATTTCACCAATACAAGTAAAGCTTGTTTTATTTGACGGTAAATATCAATATAAAATAGGCTTGTCAGATCAATATATTATAGTGGAACCCGGTTCGCTTCATGTTGTTGCTTTAGTTCGTTCTTTGTTGTTAAATGGAAAAAATTATGAATATAAAATAGCTTTTTCCCACTGGAAACAATATTTGCCAAAAGTAACAAACTATTATTTAGATAATACATTAATTAAAACCGTTACTTTACGAAGCTATACTACGTCCGGACTTGCTTCAAGGGAGCAAGCTTTTCTTAGAAAGTATAAAAAAAATCTAATCCCAATCGAATATGAATAAAACTTATTTTTTTATGTATTTTAATAAAATATATTTTTTAGCCGCTTTGTTGTTGCTTACTTTTGCAACCTATAGCTTTGCCGACCAAGTATATGATAAAGTGATTGTTAGCGTTGGTTCGCAAGCTATTACGCAAAGACAGTTAGATAAATCAGTGGAAGTTGCTTGGGCTAGCCAACAAAAAAAAGGTAAAATCCCGCCTTCGTTTAAACGCGAAGTTTTGCAATCTTTGATTAATAAGAATTTATTACTTAATTATGCAACAGATAGAGGCTTAAAAGTTAGCATTGCCCAAGTGACTGCTAAAATTAACGAAATAAGAAAAGCCCGTCGTTTAACAATGCAACAATTAATTAGTGAGTTAAAAAAAGAGGACTTAAATTTATATGCTTTTCAACAACAAGTGCGAGAAAATATTTTGTATGAACAAGCAGTGCAGTTTTTTATTTTAGCGCATGCTAATGTTTCCGAGGCGGAGTTACGTAAACAATACGAACAGCCAAAGAAAACAACAGAAAGGCATATTCGTCATATTTTCTTTGCCGTTCCTTCACCGGATCAAGAAGAAGCAGTTAGGGAAAAAGCACAGAAAGTGTATGAAAGTATTAGCTCTATTTCGCAGTTTAACAAAGCGGTCTTAACCTATTCAGAAGATAAAGCAACAAAAAATCAGCAAGGCGATCTTGGCTATCATGTAAAAGAAGATTTGCTAAAAGCTTTGCAAGCGCCTGTTTTTGCAGCTAAATTAAAAATGATTCTTAAACCGATTCGTTCGCAAGTGGGCTATCATATTGTTCTTGTTGACGGGTCAAAAGAAATTATTTTTAAGACAAGAACCGATTTTGATTTGAAAAAACAAGCTTTAATGCAACAAGCTTCTATACAAGCAAGGCAAAAGCGTTTAGATACTTTACTTCGTCGATTAAAATCAGAATATTTAATAGAGTATAAAGAATGAAAATCTTGCAACTACGTACGTATACAATACTATTTTTCTTTTTATTTATTTGTTTGCTTAGCTTGTCCAATGCTAAAGCCCAATCTGTTTTGAGTACGTCCCAACAAGAAGCGGATCAAATAGATACGCGCGTTTGTTTAGGTGATAATATTAGCGCCGCTTTGAAAACGATACGTTCTTCTTCATCTGATTCGCAAAATAGAGAAGTTTTATTTTGTTTATTACAAGCTAAAAAAAAGTTTGATACTTTATCTGAACTTACTACTGAGCAACAGCAACAAGCAAAAACTATTTTTTCTTTAACTTTACAAACTAGATATAAACTTAAACAATACGCGCAAGTAATAGAAGAAGGAAAAGCTTTTTTAAGTAAAGGCAATATGGGCAAAGAGGCGAGCATTGCTTATTTTTACGTGACTTTAAGTTTATATGAAACAAAACAAGAGTTGCTTGCTTCATATATGGATATTAATAGTATTTTTGCTTTACTCACAGTTAAGCAGCAAAGAACGTTACGTACTATTTTGATCAATAATGATTTGAAAAAACATCGTCCTATGAATGCGTTTAGTTACTTGGAAAAAGAACCGGGCGTTTTAATTAAAGACGCCGGCGCGAAAGTGCTTGACGTGATTCAGGCTATTGATTCGTTAGACGATATTCGCGAGCTATTAAGTACCTATCAAGATAGTACTATAATAGATAGCCTTAAGTTGCGTTATGCTAATTTGTTATTACAAAGTAATAAGAAAGAAGAAGGGAAAGAGGTTTTAAGTCAAATTAACGTTACCGCTTTATACGGTATGGAACAAAGGAACTATTACCGTTTACGTTTATATAGCTTGCGCGATCCTTCAAAAGAAGCCAAGATCGGCGTGCTTTTGCCTTTGTCTACGCCGAGTTTGCGTAACTTAGTAAACCAAACTTTAAACGGACTAGAACAAGCTATGCAAGATCTTGCGAAAGACGGCAAAAAATGGACTTTAGTTATACGTGATACTAGCTTGCCTAAGTACCGCCATAGGTTGAGTAGAGAAGCAAAAAAAGAAAAAATTGCAAGGCATATGCATTCTTTAGTGCAACAACTAGTGGAAGGCGAAGGCGTGCTTGCTATTGTCGGTCCGCTTCGTAGGGATTTTACAAAAGCGCTTGCTACTAGCGCGCAAGAATATCATGTTCCTATTATTTCTTTTTCCTTAACTGAGAATATTGGAAAAGATAGTGATTTTTTATTCCGCTTTCAGTCAAAGCAAACTTTGCAAGCCGAAACAATGGTTAATTATGCTTTTGATTATTTACATGCAAAGCGATTTGTTTTATTCTCTCCTTCAGACGAGCAAAGCATGGCAGTCACAAAAGCGTTTGGAAAGCAAGTGGAAGCAAGAGGCGGAACTATAGTTGGCGTTGCGTATATTAATCCTAAAGATAGGGATTTTCAAAACTATTTTGCTAGCTTTACCGGCGGGTATAGGCGAGTCGGGTGGCAAGAGAAAAAAGAGCTACTGTATTTACGGGAAAGAGTGAAGCCTATTGTGGATTTTGACGCTATTTTTATTCCTGTTTCAGCAAGAACAACTTATAGTTTAATAGCGTTTCGTAATTTATTTAATGCCGATAATACGTGGCTTCTTGGAACGAGTAAGTTAAATACAAAACGAACGCAAACTTTCAAAAACCATGTAAAGTTACGTTTTATTGATACCTTCCCTTATAGTGCTATTCCTGTGTATTTACATGATTTTTATACTGATTACTGGAAAAAATATAGTTTTTCTGCTGAACAAAGCGAACCAACGTCCTATACTATATACGCATATGAAAGCTTGAAAATCCTTAACCGTTTATACCAAGACGGCGCAACTACTCCTAGTGAGTTAAAAGAGGCGTTACTAAATTTGAAAAATATGCCTGTGTTAACCGGTAGTGCTTCGTATATTGGCAATGGTGAAATTATGACGTCAGTACATGTTTTAGAAACTAAAGGTCAAAAAATACTTTTTGTATTTCCGCCAAATAAAAAAGAATAGTTATGAGCGAATCAACGATTAAAAACCTTACTGTTCTAGGCATTGAATCAAGCTATTACACCGTTTCCGTAGCTATTCATAAACAAGGTAAGCAGTTAAGCTGCGTTTCCCAAGAAGTCCAAGCGCAAGGAATGGAAGTTTTACTTTCTAGGGTAGAGCAAGCTTTAGCAATGGCACAAATAGAGCAAGCCGAGTTGGACGCGATTTGTATAAACCAAGGTCCGGGCAGTTTTACGGCAATGCGTATTAGTATTGCAAGTGCACAGGCGCTTGCTTGGGCGTTGCGTATACCTTTACTTGCGGCGCCTTCTTTTTTGATATACGCTAAGACTATGTTTTTTCAAAACAGGTTGCACGTTGTGTTGCCTGCCTATAAAGGGGAATTGTTTCATACTCTGTATAGCAAAGAAAAAGAGGAAGTAAAACAGGAAACCGACATTGTGGTCAGTTCTATTGAGTCGTTTTTAGCTAGCTTGCAACCAGGCGATACAGTTTGCGGATTGGCGATTGATACGGTGATAAAAAAGCAAGGTTATAGCTTTCCTGATTATGTTACTGTGTTAGCACCGGTGCGGCATATGATTCAAGCTAGTTCTGTTATTTTTGCTTTAGAAAATGAGAAACCACCGCTTTATACAGAGGTGAAGCCGATTGAGCCGTTGTATATTAGAGAAACCGACGCCGCCGTAAGTTATAGGAAGCGTTTTAGTTAAGAAGTGTTGCCCCTTGTGTTGCTACTTCTTTTTTCACCAGCATAGCAAGAGAAATAAAAAGTCCCGTTGCATAAAATAAAAAGCTCGCCGTAAGTTGATAGGCAATTTTTTAGGTAAGAAGTTTTGCCCCTTGTGTTGTCTGCTTATAAATAGGAACAACCAGGCGATACAGTTTGCGGATTGGCGATTGATACGGTGATAAGAAAGCAAGGTTATAGTTTCCCTGATGATGTTACTGTGTTAGCACCGGCGCGGCATATGATTCAAGCTAGTTCTGTTATTTTTGCTTTAGAGAATGAGAAACCACCGCTTTATACAGACGGGAAGCCGATTGAGCCGTTGTATATTAGAGAAACCGACGCCGCCGTAAGTTATAGGAAGCGTTTTAGTTAAGAAGCTTTGCCTCTTGTGTTGCTACTTCTTTTTTTCACAAGTACGGCAACAGAAATAAAAAGCTCGTTGCATAAAAGAAAAACCGTTGTAAATTATAAGAAAGGTTTAGTTAAGAATTTTTGTTCCTTGTGTTGCCTGTTTATAAATAGGAACAACCAGGCGATACAGTTTGCGGATTGGCGATTGATACGGTGATAAGAAAGCAAGGTTATAGCTTTCCTGATTATGTTACTGTGTTAGCACCGGCGCGGCATATGATTCAAGCTAGTTCTGTTATTTTTGCTTTAGAGAATGAGAAACCGCCGCTTTATACAGACGGGAAGCCGATTGAGCCGTTGTATATTAGAGAAACCGACGCCGCCGTAAGTTATAGGAAGCGTTTTAGTTAAGAAGCTTTGCCCTTGTGTTGCTACTTCTTTTTTTCACAAGTACGGCAACAGAAATAAAAAGCTCGTTGTAAGTGATAGAAAGTATTTAGTTGTAATCTAATTTTTCACGAAGGATTTTTTTAATTTCATCTAGTCGTTAATATTTCAAAACGTCCTGTTTTAAAAAGAAGACATGTTACTATATCTCGCCTTAAAACCTAGGATTTATGCCGCCTCTGTGCGGTTTGTTCAAAACTAATTTTTGTCGTTTATACTGCAAAAAACGTCCTGTTTTTAATAGAAGCTACTTTGCTATATCTCGTCTTAAGACCTAGGATTTATGCCGCCTCTGTGCGGTTTTGTTCAAAACTAATTTTTGTCGTTTATACTGCAAAAAACGCCTTACTTTTTGTCCTGAAAATCTAAGACATTTTTGCTTAATTAAAAACTAATTTTTCTGGAGGCATTCCTTTTGTGAAATCTTGAAAAAATAACGTGTTTATATTAATAGACATAGTCGTTATTTCCTCTAGCGGGAAGTTAAAGTCCTTTAGTTCCGGTATTTTTGCTGTTAGTCTCTCAAAAACTTCTTGCTTTTGTTCTTTGTCTTCAATAAAACTCACATCGCCAAACCCGCGTATATTATAGGGAGATTGGGGATCCTTGTCATTTTCAATCGAAAACGCAATATTATTATTCTCTTGTATTTGCAATATCTTATTAGAGTTCGCAAAGGAGATAAAATAAATTGTGTTATCTTGGTGCGCAAAATGTACGGTACGAATATCAGGATACCCGTCTTTACTCATAGATACGAGGCGGAGGTGTCGTTGGCGCGTTAAAAAATTATGTAATAATGTGTTATCTTGTATTTTCATGATGATAAAAAATAAAATAATTATAAACTAATAGGCACTACGTGTCCAAAACCTTTAAAGTTATCAAATAGTCTTAATTCGCTATACTCTATTTCAAGTACGTACATATTTTGCGGCTTCATCGGGAACTCGCTTAGGAACGGATACTTTGCTATTAATTCGTTCATTAGACTAGTAGCCGAGGTTTCATCTCTTACTATTTTAATAGTTCCTTTACCACGTAGGTATACCATTCGATATTGAAATAACGGCGGCTTGCTTTCTCCTTCTTCTTGCGGCTCTAGAATATCTTCTAGCAAAAAAGCAATTTTGTTGTTTTCCTCTATTTGCTTAATCTTAGCCGACTCTTTTTGTGTTAGCACATATATTTTATTATTTTTAAAAATAAAATGCATAGTGCGTACTCGTGTTTGATTCGTATCTAGCACAGAGGCAAGTTGAATAGCATAGCCGTTTTGCAGCAAAGACAAGGCTTTCTCTTTATCTTCTGGTAATGTTTGCGTCATAATGTGAGAATGAAACAGGGTTAATAGGTTACGATGTTTTTAAAGAAAATAAAATAGACTTAGCAACAACTTTTTCTTTGTTTTTATTTTTCTCTTTAGGTGCCGTTTGTTTTTGGTTTCCTATAGCCACTATTTCATTATTATAGGTCGTGATATCAGTTAAAGTATAGTTAGGGTAATTAGGAACAATATTGCGCGCTATTTTGCCATCTTTTGTTATTTGTACAATAAGAGGCATAGTTTGTTGATTTTTAAGATTAACGCCAGATGCCCAATAAGTACCGCCTTGGTGTTGGTAAACAGAGGTAAACGAACTTGGATCAACTAAAGACGCGCTCCAAAGTTTTTTATATGTTGAATCTATAGCTAATACGCTAGCAACGGTCTTTCCTTTTTGCAGTGATTCGCCGGCAAGAACAAAACCGCCTTTAACCGGAATAATTTGATTTATTCTTGTTAGGTCTTGCGGTTCAAATATAGTATGCTTAACTAGCTTGCCGTTAGCATCAACAATAAGAATCATAGCTTTATTGTCTGATATTATTTTAGTATAGCCGGCTAAAAGAAAATTGTTCCCCATTGGCAACATAGCTGTAGTTTGGTCTTCTGCTCCAATACGTAGGACTTTCTCCCATTTTATTTTAAACTTAGGCGATACTTCGGCAATATACGTATGGTAGTGTGAAACGCCTTTAACCTTAGTCTCTGCATAGCCAACAACAACGTAGCTAAAGCGTTTAGCAAAGACGCCTGTTAACTGAATAGCTTGCTTAATTTTAGATTCTAACGGTTGCGTTTGAATATCAAATTTATCAAACTTGGCGCTTTGTGCTGTAAAACGTGCAATCCAAGGACGAATTGGCGTAATAATTTTTTTTGAATAGCCAACGGCAATAATATCGTTTTGGTTGCTAATTGCCGTGTTAAATTGATTTGTTAGCATTAAGAATCTAGCAGGGAATTCTGTTTTCTCGTCTAAGCTAGCGCTAAGTTTAAATAGAGTAGATACGTTCTTGCTTTGCCCAACAATAAAAAGGTGATTATCAACATTCAAAAGCTTGTTGAACGCAAGGGCTTCCGGCTTTTCAAAGATAGTTGTTTTCAGCGCTGCCTTTTTAGATTTAGTCCAGCCGTTAGATCCTTTTTTGAATAGGAAAGGATTATTTTCCGCAAAAAGAAAAGAAGGAAGTAAAACAAGGCAAAGAACAAGTAATAGTTTTTTTGATAAGCACATAAGATAAGATATTGTGTAAATGTGAATAATACAATACAACTGAATATTATGTTTACTATTATATATTGGATATACGTTGATATCAAGTATTATATTAAAAAACGGGAAATCATTATAAACTAAAAGAGCAATTTAGGAAAATAAATAGAAATCTAATTAAAAAAATTTGATTTTATTTTAAAAAATAGGTACCCTACAACATTGCTAGGAGATTCTATTATCTTAAGATCTACGTTTTTACTTTGTAATACATAAACGAATTTTACGAAACGTATTGAAATAGCTCTTTTGGAGAATGTAAAAATTAAGTACTATGATTGTAGCAGCAAAACTTTCTCTTAAAGAAATAGTTCATTTAAAACAATATGATAAAACTATTTTTAAAAAGAGTGCTTGGGCGGAATCAGTTTGGAAGGCTTTATGTTCCTTACCGCACGTTTATGTGGTGTATGGTAAAGATGGGGCAACTATATTTGGTTTTGCTGTGTTTTCGCAAACCTTTAACGAAGTTGAATTGTTAAAATGGGCAATTTTACCTAGTTGGCAATCTGCCGGCTATGGTAGCAAGTTCTTTCAAAATGCGGTGCGTTATTTGAAACAAGTCAAACAAGTAAGAAATATTTTTCTTGAGTGTCGGGAAGATAATAAATCCGCTATTCGTATATATGAGAAACAAGGGTTTAAGCAAATTGGCTTACGAAAGAATTACTATAAAAATCCACCGGCGAATGCAAGAGTATATAAATACGTTATTAAACAAAATATAACTTTATTAAGTTAAGATATGAAAAAAGTACTACTTTTATGCGGAGGACGTACAGGAGAACATGCCGTTTCTTTGCTCTCTGCCAAAACTATTTTAGATAACTTATTGCAAGACGAATATAAGCTTATTCCCGTTGGTATTACGCAGAAAGAAGGCAGGTGGGTTACTGGTGATCCGTTTTTAGAGAATGAAGACGATCCCGTTAAAATTCAATTAGCAAGAGGCTTGCAAAGTGTGTGGTTAGAAGACGGGCATGTTAACGGTGAAAAGATTGATATTATTTTTTCTGTTGTACACGGTAGTTATGGTGAAGACGGTTGTTTGCAAGGTTTATATGAATTGCAAAATATTCCTTATGTTGGTAGTGGCGTAATGGCGTCGGCTGTGTCTATGGATAAAGATATAACAAAACGTTTATTAGAACATGCCGGCATTCCTTGCGTTCGTTCCGTAACTTTATATGATTGGCAAAAACCGGTGCCTAGCTTTGATGAAATAACAAAAAAATGGGACGTAGACACTTTGTTTGTTAAACCTTGTTCGCAAGGTTCTAGTCTTGGTATTTCTAAATGCGTTACAGAAGAAGAATATAAAGAAGCGCTTATTTACGCGTTTAGCTATGATCGGAAAATTCTTATTGAAGAAGCAGTGCAAGCGCAAGAAGTGGAAGTAGCTGTTATTGGCAATGAAAGTCCAATAGCTAGCGTTCCGGGGGAAATCGTTGTGCCAGGGTCTTTTTATTCATATGATAAAAAATACGTAGATAAAGACAAAAATCAAATTTTTATTCCTGCTCATTTAGATTTGCATATACAAGAAAAATTAAGTGCCGTTGCAAAACAAGTGTTTGCCGTATTACAATTAAGCGGTTTAGCGCGGGTTGATTTTTTTGTTGATAGAAATAAACGTTATTTTGTAAATGAAGTGAATACGCTTCCGGGGTTCACAGCGGCAAGTATGTATCCTTTATTAATGAAGCATACAGGCTACAAGTTTAACGATTGGATAACAGAGTTAATTAATCTTGGCTTTGATCAGTTTGAAAAAAAATCAAAATTAAAGAAGGCAATATAAAGTAATGTTACTCCTTGTTTGCGCTATAGCAGAAGAAATAGAGCGGTTTGCCTCGCAAATACAAATTGTGCAAATACAACAAGGTATTTGGCAAACACAAGATAAAAAGGCTATAATTGCCAGTGGCGGCGTTGGTTACCTTGCAATGGCGCTACAATTAAGTAAAATTGGAAATAAGTACGGTATAAGTAAAATTTTATTTTGCGGAACTGCCGGGATATATCCTGAAACAAATATAAATTGGGAAACAATAGGACTGATTAAAGCAAAAGAAGTGAGTTTGTTTGATACGGCGACTTTGCTTGGACACAGTGTATACGCTCAGTTTATGGATAAACAACCTATTAAAGCAACGCTAGATCTAGCTAACGACGTGCAAGCGCTTAACGTTGGAACAGCACTTTCTTTAACGGTTAACACGCAAACGGCAGCAAAGATTGCAGCAACGTATAATGTGCAAGCTGAAACAATGGAACTATACGCGGTGGCTAAATATGCCCAAAATGAAAATATAAAGTGGGGCGCTTTACTTGGGATTACTAATATAGTGGGCGAAAATGCGCACGCTTTGTGGAAAGCAAACGCAAGTAAAACCTATGATCTTCTTGCTAGGTGGTTTGCTCGGCATTGGTCTTCGCTTATAGTTTAACTTTTATTCTTTTATGCAAGTATTTAAAGATTTGTGGTCCTATATTTTAGGTCAAAAAAGGCTTTTAATTATCAGTGTACTAAGTTTGTTAATTTATGCAGGAACAAGTATATTTCCGGCAGTATACATTAAAAACGTCATTGATAAATTAGAAGCGTCTTCCCAAATACCGCCTAGTCGTTTTTTGTGGTTTGCTCTTGCTTTGCTTATTCTTTTTGCTATACGTGGCATTACGTTTGTTGGGCAAAAATATTTTATTAATAAAATAATGCATAATGCGCTTAGCAACCTTCGTATGCGTATGTTTGAGCAGCTAAGTCACTTATCTGTTTCCTATTTTGATAAAACGGATAGTGGCGACATTATTTCTTACTTTTCTAATGATATACGCTCTATTGAAAGAAGCTTGATTATTTTAATTAGTAATCCTGTTCGCGATTGCTTTCAATTACTAGCCTTGCTTGGGATTATGATTTCCCGTAGTTGGTCGCTCTTTCTTTTGATTATTGTTCTCCTTCCGATCGCGCCTGCTGTCCTTAGTTACTTTAATAATAAAAACCGCAAAATCAGCAGAGAAAAACAAAATATGCTTTCAACAGTAACGCGTAATTTTTACGAAGTATTACAAGCATTGCCTATTATTCGTTCGTTTAATACAGAAGCCATAGAAAAAGAAAAATTTAACCAACGTAATCAAACGTTATTCCAATTGTTTTTTAACGCTTTACGTATTCTTGCTTTTTCCATGTCTTTTCTAGAAATGATTTGGGCTTTTTACGCGCTTGTCGTTTTGTTATACGGTGGGTATTTAATTATTCATCATCATATTACAATTGGTGATTTTGCTTCGTTTATTTTAAGCTTTTTTCTTGTGGTGGAACCTATTAAAAACATGAACGGTTTTATGCTTAAATTTGAAGACGGTATTAGCGCTTCTAAGCGGGTACAAGATTTTTTCAATACGCCAATAGAAGCGAATGAACAAACGGCAAAACTTCCTTTAATGCAAAAGAAAATACATGTTAAAATTAATTCTTTTTCCTATAAAGATAAAGAAACAGGTGAGCCGAAAACAGTGTTGCAAGATATAGACATAGTTTTGAAAAAAGGAGAAACAACGGCGCTTGTTGGGGCAAGTGGTAGTGGAAAAACAACGATTGGTAATTTAATATTACGTTTTTACCAGCTAGACAAAGAAGAAGGTAAAATTCTTTTTGACGGACATAATATAGCCGAACACGATATACATTCACTACGTTCGCAAATTTCATTAGTAACGCAAGAAAGTATTATTTTAAACGATACAATTTATAATAATATAGCGTATAGTAATAAAGAAGCAACAAAAGAGCAAGTGGAAGAAGCGGCAAAGAAGGCGTATATTGATCGCTTTATTTCTAATTTGCCAGATGGATATCAAACAATGGCGGGAGAATATGGAAGCCGTCTTTCAGGCGGGCAAAAACAAAGGATAGTTATTGCAAGAGCTATCTTAAAAAACGCGCCTATTTTAATCCTAGACGAAGCAACAAGCGCTTTAGACAGACATAGCGAGGTTGTGATACAACAAGCGTTAGATAATCTCTTACACGGTCACACCTGCTTAGTTATAGCGCATCGCCTTTCTACTATACGTAATGCTAATAAAATATACGTTCTTAAACAAGGGCGCATTGTGGAAGAAGGCACGCATACGCAGCTATTAGAGCAAGATAACGAATATACAAAACTGTATAATCAATAATTATATACAATAACTCATATTTAGATTTTTATTTATGATATACGATCACAAAGCTATTGAAAAAAAGTGGCAACAATTTTGGATAGAAAACAAAACTTTTAAAGCTGACATAGATGAAAGCAAAGAAAAATATTATGCACTAGATATGTTCCCTTATCCGTCTGGTGCGGGTTTACATGTGGGACATCCGGAAGGCTACACGGCAACAGACATCATTTCTCGTTATAAAAGAATGAAAGGCTTTAACGTACTTCATTGTATGGGGTGGGACGCGTTTGGTTTGCCTGCCGAGCAATACGCCTTAAAAACGGGAACACATCCAAAACTAACGACACAAAAAAATATAGATAATTTTCGCCGTCAAATTAAAGCGCTTGGTTTTTCTTATGATTGGGATAGGGAAGTAAATACGACTGATCCGAAATACTATAAATGGACGCAATGGATTTTTCTTAAACTCTTTAACAAAGGCTTAGCATATCAAGACAATGCACTTGTGAATTGGTGTCCTGCTTTGAAAACGGTGCTTTCTAATGAAGAAGTAATAGACGGTAAATCCGCTATTGGTTCGCATCCTGTGGAAAGGCGAACAATGAAACAATGGATGCTTCGTATTACTGAGTATGCTGACGTTTTATTACAAGATCTAGACGAATTAGATTGGTCTGATTCATTGAAAGATATGCAACGTAATTGGATTGGAAAAAGTTTTGGTGCGCGGATCCGCTTTGACGTAGTGAATAGTAAAGAAAGTTTTAACGTTTTTACAACAAGATCAGATACGCTTTTTGGAGCAACTTACTGTGTGCTTGCACCGGAAAATCCTATTGTTGATTTAATTACAACTAAAGAGCAAAAAGAGCAGGTACAAGCCTATAAAGATGAATGTAAACGAAAAAGTGAAAAAGATCGTTTAGATTTAAGTCGTGAGAAAACAGGTGTGTTTCTTGGAAGTTACGCTATGAATCCGGTTAATCAAAAGCAAATGCCAATTTGGATAGCCGATTATGTGTTAGCTAGCTATGCCGAGGGTGCCATTATGGCAGTGCCGGCACATGACGAGCGGGATTTTGAATTTGCAACAAAATTTAAATTGCCAATTCTTAGCGTAATAGAAGGGCAAGATGCGAAAGACGAAGTTTATGTTGGCGAAGGTCTTTTGGCGAATAGTGAGTTTCTTAACGGTTTGACAAAGCAAGAAGCTATAGACAAAATGCTTGTATGGCTAGAAGAAACAGGAAACGGAGAGAAGACTATTAATTACAAGTTAAGAGATTGGTTATTTTCAAGACAACGCTATTGGGGCGAGCCGTTCCCGTTATACATAGAAGCAGACGGTAGCATAACGCCAATGAAAGAAGAAGAGTTGCCGTTAACCTTGCCGGAAGTGGAAAGCTATCAACCGTCCGGCACTGGCGCAAGTCCCTTGGCTACTATTAAAGAATGGGTAGATCAAGTTTTACCAGACGGGCGCAAAGTGGCAAGGGAAACAAACACAATGCCGCAATGGGCAGGCTCTTGTTGGTATTATTTACGTTACCTTGATCCAGATAATGAGCAAGAAATATTTAGTAAAAAAGCCGAGTCTTATTGGATGCCTGTTGATTTATATATTGGCGGTGCAGAGCATGCTGTTTTACACCTTTTATACGCGCGCTTTTGGCATAAAGTATTATATGATCTTGGTTACGTTTCTACAAAAGAACCGTTTAAAAAGCTAGTGAATCAAGGTATGATTCTTGGCGAAGATCATCAAAAAATGTCAAAATCATTGGGAAACGTGATTAATCCCGACGAAATCATAGAGCAATACGGCGCGGATACGCTTCGCTTATATGAAATGTTTATGGGACCGCTAGAAAAATCTAAGCCTTGGAATAATCAAGGATTAGACGGGATATATCGCTTTTTAACGCGTGTTTGGCGTTTGTTTTTTAATGTACAAGGGGAAGCGCTAGAACTTAGCACGCAAGACCCGTCAGAAGAAACGCTTTCTTTGTTACATAGTACGATTAAGAAAGTAACTACTGATATTGAAGCTTTACATTTTAATACGGCTATTTCTCAAATGATGATTTTGTCTAATCATTTAGCTAGCTTAGAGAGTAAAAATAAAGACGTGTTAACTCAATTTATTCTTTTATTAGCCCCGTTTGCTCCGCATATGGCGGAAGAACTTTGGGCTTATTTAGGAAATAACGACACGTTAAGCTATGCTCCTTTTCCAACGTACGAAGAGAAATATATTAAGCAAGATACAGTTATATTGCCGTTGCAAATTAACGGAAAAGTACGTGATCAAATAGAAGTAGCTATAGACGTAGATAAAGAAACCGTGCTAGCTTTAGCAAAGAAGCAAGAAAAATTGCAAAAATATCTAGACGGTTTTGAAATTAAGAAAATAATTTTTGTACCACAAAAAATAGTTAACTTTGTGGTAAAGCCAAAGTAATATAAATATGATACGTTTAGAAAGAAATAGTCCTTGTTGGTGTGGAAGCGGTAAGAAATATAAAGCATGCCACTGGAAGCAAGACAAACAAAGCAACAATATGGATAACAACGAAAGAATTCCAAGAAGTGATGCGTTTGTTGAAGGAATGCGTAAAGCCGGGAAATTAGCTAGCGAAGGTTTGAAAGCAGTTGGCGAATTAGTGAAGCCCGGTGTTAGTACGTTAGCATTAAACGATTTTGTGCATACCTATTTTACAGAGCGCGGCGCTATTTGTGCTCCGTTAAATTATCGTGGGTTTCCTATGTCGATTTGCACCTCACGTAATGAAGTGATTTGCCACGGCATACCGTCTGCTGATGAAATTTTACAAGACGGCGATATTATTAGTATTGACGTGACTTGTATTTTAGACGGTTATCATGGTGATACGGCAAGTACGTTTTTTGTAGGCAACGTTAGCCCTATGGCAAAGAAACTAACAGACGTAACGCGTAGTTGCCTAGAATTAGGGATTGCCGCAGTACGCCCGTACGGTTATGTTGGCGATATAGGCGAAGCCATTCAAACGTATGCACATAAACATCATTTTTCTGTAGTAGAAGTTTTTGTTGGACACGGTATAGGAACGGTGTTTCATGAAAGTTTACAAATCCCACATTATGGGAGAAGAGGAAAAGGAGAAAGACTATTGCCAGGCATGTTTTTCACAATTGAACCAATGATTAACGAAGGCGTTAAAGACGCCGTTATTATGCCGGATAAATGGACGGCAAAAACAGCGGATAACAAATTGTCCGCTCAATTTGAACATACTCTATACTTAAGTGAAAAAGGTGTAGAAATCTTAACGAAATAAAGTACTCTTTGAAATTTTTACAAAAAGAGTGCAACAAGGGATCCTGATACCTTTTATAAAAAGGTAAGGGATATTAATGAAGTAAAATTGCTTTTTTATTATATAAAAGAGGATACAAGTTGAAGCAAAAAAAAATAGTAAAAAAGACAATTCTTAACATAAGGAAGAAATGACAAGACAAATGCTTATTAGTGTTACTGAAGACGAAAGTCAAGTAGCGATTTTAGAAGATAATCGGTTGCAAGAACTGGTGATTGAACAAGACACAGGGAGCCGAACAAAAGGAAATATATATAAAGGTTACGTTAAGCAAGTACACACTGCTTTGCAAGCCGCTTTTATTGAATACGGAGAGAAACAACAAGGTTTCTTACCGTTAAGGGAATTAAATAGCACTTTGTTCCCGGAGAATGAATCAGGGAAGCAAATACAACATCTTTTGAAAGAAGGAATGTGGATTATGGTGCAAGTGGTAAGAGAGCCGTTAGATCATAAAGGCGCCGCTTTAACGACCAATTTAAGTATTCCCGGAAGGTATATTGTATTTTTACCATATACAAAACGCGGCGGTGTTTCAAAGAAAATCCAAAGAGGAGAAGAAAGAGACAGACTTAAAGCTTTTCTTAGCGGTTTAGAAGAAACAAAACATACCGTAATTATACGTACGGCAGGCTTAGAGCGTTCTTTAGAAGAGCTTAAAAAAGATTATCTTGAAGTGCAAAAAGAATGGGAAGGTGCCTTACAACAATACCAATCTATCAATGAATCAGGTCTTTTATTATCGGAACTAGATATAGTAACTAAAACGTTACGTGATTATTACGTTGATGAAACTGATGAAATTTGGGTAGATAATCCTAGCGTTTTTCAAGTGGCTTTAGATTTTCTTAAAATACATGCGCCACGTAAGCAAAAAACGTTGAAATTGTTTATAGGCGAACGTTCTTTATTTGCTAGTTATAATATTGAAAAAGAAGTGGAACAACTCACCTCGCCTATGGTTAAACTTCCGTCTGGTGGTGAAATCGTGATAGAACAAACAGAAGCGCTTGTTTCTATTGACGTGAATTCTGCAAGATCAGCCCAAGAATCGACTCTAAACAAAACGGCGTTTAGAACTAATATGGAAGCGGCTAAAGAAGTGGCAAGGCAACTTAAATTGCGTAACCTTGGCGGTTTGATTGTGATTGATTTTATTGATATGACGTCAAACAGCGAAAGAAAGAAAGTCGAAGATATTATTGAAGAAGCCATGTCTAAAGGGAAAGCACAATATAGTATTGGTCGCATTTCTGAATTTGGCTTGCTTGAGCTTTCAAGGCAACGTTTAGCTATGCGTATTTCTAACGTAGTGGAAACGTCTTGCCCAACTTGTCGTGGCAAAGGAAAAGTGGCGTCTGTTTTTAGTGCTACTAATACTATTTTACGTTCCTTACGTGAGATTGCGGCACGTGGTGACGTGAAAAGAATTACCGGCTTTATTTCTTTAGAACAAGCTAATTATCTTTTAAATAATAAACGTGTTGCTATTCATGATCTTGAATTAGAATTTGGTCTTACTATCCTTTTAGAAGGTAAAGTGGAAGTTAAAGACTTTCACCCGTCTCACTTGAACGTAGAGTATAAATCTAATACGGATAAAGGCGAAAAGAATAAAAAATCACAAAAATTGAAAGTAGGAAAAACAATTTTAGATTCCTATGAAGCTAGTTTTGAAAATGATTTTTTACAACAGCCGTTAGATGTGACAAAGCCAAGTTCGCCTAAACCGCAAAAAAATCAAAATACAAAAGAGCAAGAAAAAGCACCTCTTTCTAATGAAGTAGCAAAACAAAACAAGCCGACACAAGGGAAAGCTGTTCTTGAGCTAAATGAAACAGACGGAGCAGAGGCGAATCTTACGATAACAGAGAAAAACGAAGAGCTTGCTACACCAGATCAAACGAAGCAAGAACGCGTTGAGAGAGAAACTAAAACGGACTTGATTGCAAAAACGCAAAAAGAGGCAGTTGCTAATAATACTACACAAGATATTATTGCTCGTTTAAGTGTTATCTTATCTGATGAGTATACGACGGAAACGGAAATAATCCCTTTATATGAAGGTTGTATGTATCAAGGGGAAGTGCTAACAGAAGATGAAAAGCAAGAGGCTATTTCTGATTTTTATGCGCGTCTACAAGGTAAGTCAGATAAAACGGATAAGGTGCCGTTAAATGATGAATATATGTTTCCTTTTATTGATGATGTAGAGTCGAAACCGGCTAAAGCGAAAGCTAGCAAGGAAACGAAATCGACTAAAGCGAAAGCTAGTAAAGAAAAAGTAACGAAAGCAACTAAAGCGAAAGCTAGCAAGGAGACAGTAGCAAAAGAAACGAAAGCAACTAAAGCGAAAGCTAGTAAGGAGACAGTAGCGAAAGAAACGAAACCTACTAAAACGAAAGCTAGCAAGGAGACAGTAGCGAAAGAAACGAAGCCTGCTAAAACGAAAGCTAGTAAGGAAACAGTAGCGAAAGAAACGAAAGCAACTAAAACGAAAGCTAGCAAGGAAACAGTAGCGAAAGAAACGAAACCTGCTAAAGCGAAAGCTAGCAAGGAGACAGTAGCGAAAGAAACGAAACCGGCTAAAGCGAAAGCTAGTAAGGAAACAAAAGCTACTAAAGCGAAAGCTAGCAAGGAAACAAAAGCTACTAAAGCGAAAGCTAGCAAAGAATCGTAAAATGAATATATAGGAAACGTAATGTGCCAACTTGCTAGTTTAGATCACTTCGTTTTAACTGTAGCCAATATAGAGCAAGCAGTTGCTTTTTATGTAAACGTACTTGGTATGGAAGAAATTACGTTTGGCAATAACAGAAAGGCAATTGCCTTTGGTAAGCAAAAGATTAATTTGCACGAAGCAGGGCACGAGTTGCAACCTCATGCAAGGAAGCCACTGCCCGGTAGTGCTGATTTATGTTTTTTAACTGATACGCCGTTACCTGATTGGCAAGCGCGATTGCAGGCGCATAACGTTCTTATCATAGAAGGACCTATAGAAAGAACAGGCGCACAGTTTCCTATTATATCTATTTATATACGCGATTTAGACGGTAATTTAATTGAAATTGCAAATAAGCAAGGCTAACTTATAATAGTCGTTACTTTTTGTAGCGGCTATTATAAGTTACTTGTTACACGAATGCCCTCGGGAAGTCGTAAGCTTGTAATTTTGCTATAATCTTTCGCCTAGAGGTGTCACACTAGACGAATTCCTTTCTTTATTGCTTCAAGAAACTTGCTATTATAGGTTACTTGTTACGCTAATTTTGAAATTAGATATTTTTTTATTTAGCTCTTCTTTGCTAATACCTAGTGTATCCGCCGTGGTTTGTAATTCCCAATTATTTGCTTTTAACGATCGATAGAGCAAAAGCTTTTCAAACGAAAG
>PUHO01000014.1 GCA_002995645.1 SAR324 cluster bacterium
AAGCTAGCTGGTAAAGCTATCACTGATTTATACCTCACGAAAGCAACACAATACGACGTGGACGACGTCAGTACGCTTAACTCATTAGATCCTCACAATGCCGGTGACGTTGCTCTTTTAGCAGCGAACATAGAAATCCTCCAATTTAGCATAGATACAATCGCAAACGGCAAACTTAACCGTAAACCAACCGTTACATTTGCAACAACTGGCGGCACACTAACGGCAACCGCCGATGATAGTAAACATTTGTATGTGCAGAATTTCATGAGGCCAATGCAAATTTTGCTATCTAGCTTAGTGCATAAAGCAGGTTTTTCATTTAACGATATACATCTAAACCCATCGCTTGGAGGGAGTATTAGCGAGACTATCTTTGAAGACTTTACTTCAACAATACTGCTTACAAATCAACATGGCGATAAGTTAGATTATAAAATACGTAACAACGTCATTATCTTACCAGTAGGAACAAAAGAAGTATATATTCAAATGGATCCAACAGGCGCGAATAGAGTAGTACAATACAGCCCTATGAGTAGTAGGCGACATTGGACACAACTTAAAGGTAATTCAGGTGATCCTAGTAGGAGGTTTGATGTAAGCGGGAACGCCGGGATGATAGAACAGATTGAAATAGTAGAAGCAGACACCTTGCTGCAGCCGTTTGGTATAATGATAGCGTACAAAGATCCAGAACTTCCTTTTAATGCGGCGAATCATTATACGAAGTATATAGGTTTCTTTAATTATATGGTTGCACAAAGTTATACTAACACCGGAACATAAAAAAGATTCTTTAATAAAGAGCTTGAATAAGATTATATAACATGATAATATATGTTATGGTCGTCTTAATATGAGATGCGTTTACTTGTGTAATACCAGTTACCTTGTTTAGAATAAAGTACATGTTATTTCATGTTAGGACGACTTGCCACCCCCCCAAGCTAAAAGCGACGAATGAATAAAGGTCGTCTTAATATGAGATGCGTTTACTTGCGTAATAGCAGTTACCTTGTTTAGAATAGAGTAGATGTTATTTCATGTTAGGACGGCTTGCTACCCCACCAAGCTAAGAGCATAAATTAATAATAAACGAGAGTCTTGCAGAGTCTTGACAACCGGTATGTTGTAAAGTATAATAAAATATATTATCAAAGATACGTAAATGTAAATAATGTATGTCAAATTAAAACAATATCTTAAACGCCTTATTCGTAAGTTGTTTAGTTGTGACGCTTGTTTTATATTTATGCTGTTAAACGGCATATTAAATCATTATTTCCCGTCTACCTACTTTATCAACCTTTGTATTTGTTTTATAGTTTCTCTTTTTTATAAAAAATATCAAAACTTTTTTGCTAGAAAAAAACTTATTCAAAAACATACAAAAAAAAATAAAGGTAAAAAATGAATTACTCTATACTAATAATAGGTATACTTATTTATCTGTTTTTTGCTTCTTTATGTTCTAAAGCTTCAGTTGAACTCTTGGCTAAAGCTCTTGCAAAAGCAAATGATTTTTTAAATACTAAACAGCTTTCAAATGAGGAACAAAAAATTATTGATAATCTTACAAAGATTCACAGTAGTTTTTTTAAATCGTTACTCTTTCCTTATATTGCCGTTTTTTTAGTTTTGAAATATGAATTTTTGACAAATCAAAAGGACGTTAAACAAGTTAAATTAACAAATGAAACCTTGTCTGTTGTCAGTTTGTTAATTACTTCTTTATTGATAAAAAGCGTATTATCCGTTATATTATTAAGTGCTATTTACTTATGCAAAATAAGCCTTAAAAGATTTAATTACTCATTTAGAAGCCTGCTTGCACCGTATCTAACAACTACCTCTTTATCTAGCAACTACTTAGTTACTAGATAATAGCAACTCCCCTTGCTTAAAAAGGAGATCCGAGCTTCATTGGATAACCGGCAATAAGCGAGACCTTGCCCCCTTCCTTGCCTGTCGCAACATCAAGACGATAGATAAACGAAGAAATTAATATACGTAAACCGGCACCATACGAAGAATCATAGTTCTTCAGTAAAGTAACATGTCCATCGCTAACGCTTCCCCTTTCTGCAAAGAAAGCAAGTTGCATGAACTGGATAGACCCGCCAATAAATCCTAGATTAAAAATGCTAGAAATGGGGATATTCCAACGGTATTCAGCAGCTTGATAAAACGAATGCGCCCCAACAAAACGATTTGCCGGGAAACTTCGTAAACGACTAGACCCACCAAGAGAGACGGCGCTACCATATTGATTGTAGCCTAATAAATTATGTATCCTTAGATCTTCCCCTTTGCTACAAGCTTCAAACGAACTACTTGCCGGATCGCATTGTAACCCGTACTTTTCTCTTAATTCTTTCTCATCTAGCAAGCCTTTAGATTGTACGAAAGCATCAGAGCGAAACATATTAAGAACAAGCACGTCATGCTTAAAAACAGGAACGTAAGCAGAAAGATTTTCTGAAAGCACGGCGGATTTAGCAAGATCACTATTAGAAGAAGTGCCGGGCGGCGCATAGGCAATAGTGGCAACAACCCCTTTTGTTGGATTTCTGGTATTATCAACAATATTAAAAGACGAACTAACAGAAACAGAAGCCCCGGTAGCCTTATCACGAACTATATCCCCTAGTACTTTAGAATCTTTGTCAAAGAAGTTTTTTCTTTGTTCTTTCGCGTAACCGGCGTTAAGACCAAGTACAATTTGATCATACCATAAAGCATAGGATAAAGAGACGTTGCCTATAGTGCGGCTTGTTTGCATTTGATATAAATCGTTAGGCGCCATATTGTTACGTTTATATATGAAACTACTTAACGATAAGCCGACTGCGCTAACAGATGCTTTTAACTTGTCTAGTACGGGAATGTTTAAGATCGCCGCTGCTGCAATAGGTACCTTTTTATTAAGACTTAAACCACCGCCAATAGTTAGCCCTTTATATATATTCGTAACTCCCCCGGCAATAATAACGGTTGTTCCCACCCCGGAAACCGACATAGGAAAAGGAATAATAAGCCAACCAAGATGTTTTTGTTTATTGCTCCCGCTTTTCTTTTGTGGGAAAATACGACCTATTGCTTGTGCGTTTGAGCTAGAGAATAGGTAAAAAAGTGCGAAGCTAAGAAAAAAAGCTTTTAAGGTAATTTGTAAATATTTCATTTTGCACAAAACGGTAAATTCAAAACGTAATTTTACAAGGCAATATGATTTTGAGATTAATAGTAAAAACAAATTTTCTTTTACTATACTATTTTTTTATTTCTTTTGCTATATATATTTTTTTTTAATTTTTTTAATAGAATAAGTAAAAACTACATTTGAAAAGGCGAACCAAGCGACATAGGATAGCCGGCAATCAGCGAGAGTTTACCGCCTTCGCTTCCTGTTGCAAAATCTAATCGATAGATAAAAGAAGAAGCTAATATACGAATCCCGGCGCCGTAGGAAGATTTATAGTTGTGAAATAAATTAACCGGTTTATCGCTAACAGTGCCCCGTTCTGCAAACAAAGCAAATTGCAATAGCTCTGTGCTTCCCCCCATGAACCCTACGTTAAAAAGACTAGAAAAAGGTATGTTCCAACGATATTCAGCACCTTGATAAAACGTATGTGCACCAGTAAAGCGATTAGCCGGATAACTACGTAAACGATTAGAGCCGCCTAAAGGACTTGCATTGCCATATTGGTTATAGCCTAGTAAATTGTTTATCCTCAGCTCTTCCCCTTGAAGACAAGTATTATAGTCGGTACTTGCCGGATCACATTGTAACCCGTATTTTTCCTTTAATTTGGCAACGTCAAGTAAGCCTTTAGATTGTACTAGTGAGTCGGAACGAAAAAAGTTAACCATAAAAACGTTGTTTTTAGAAACAGGAATGTAAGCAGATAGACTTGCCGAAACAACGTTGACTTTAGGTTTGTCTGCATTAGAAGACTCACCGGGCAAGGTATATTCTAACTTGGCAATAACGCCTCTTGTTGGATTTTGTACGTCGTCAATAATATTAAAAGTAGATCTAAGCGTCATACCCATACCGTTAGATTTATCGCGAACAATATTGCCTAGTACGTGCGTGTTGCTATCAAAGAAATTTTTTGTTTGCCGGTTGGCATATCCTGCAGAGGCGTCTAGTATAATTTGATCATACCATAAAGCATAGGATAAAGTTACGTCGCCCATAAGTTGTTTCGTTTGCATTTGAAACAGCTTGTTTGCATTCATATAACTACGTTTATATGTAAAGCTACTTAACGCTAAATTAACAAAGCGCACTGATCCGGTGACATGATTAGACACAGGAATATCCAAGATAGCCGCCATATCAATTGGTACTTTTCTATTAAGGCTAAAACCACCGCCAACAGTCATTCCTTTGTATATATTGGTGATTCCGCCGGCAATCATAACTGTTGAACCTACGCCGGAAATGGAAATAGGAAAAGGAACAATCATCCAGCCAAGATGTTTTTGCAATCGTGCTTTTTTAATTTTATGTGGAAAAATGCGACCGATTGCTTGTGCGTTTGAGCTAGGGAATAGGTAAAAGCAAAATAGGCTAAGAAGCAAAGTAGATAAATATTTCATTTTTTAAGTCAAGATTGCAAATGAAAAAGACTACAAGATCCGCTTTTTCTCTAATGCTAAGTTTTTTCTTCTTGTTTCGTATTTGCGTTGGTTTGAGAAAGCAATAAAGGTTCTATTGGTTTGAAAAATAAAGGCCGTACTATAGCAAACCAGAGTATAAGTAAACTGTAAGTAGTTATAATAAATATATAAGCAATCATAAATATAATTAATCTAGCAAGTCGTCTGTATCTTCCTCAATGGGAACAGACGGCGTGCGTTTATAAATAAAATAGATAATAAAACCGGCAACAACAATTAAAAAAGCAAAAGGAGCAAGCCATAATATCCAATTCCAACCGGATTTAACAGGTGATCGCAAAATCCATTCACCATATTTCTCTTGAAAAAAAGCAAGGATTTCTTGTTTTGATTTTCCTTTTTCTAGCATATCACGAATAGTCGCTTTCATATTCATAGAAATGCCGGCTTGCGAGTCTTTGACAGATAAGCCTTGACAAGTAGGGCAACGAAGTTGTCCAGCAATCGCGTTAACTTGGTCGTTTGAAACCGGCTTTAGTGCAAAGCTAGTAGACGAGAAAAAGCTAATGAATATAATCAACAAGCAAACAAATACAAACGGTATAGGTAGAAATGGTAACTTACGCATAGTTTAAGTGCTTAAAGGTGTTTTTGTAAAAAAGTATCAAGTTGTTTTTCCGTTACCGGTCCAATAATTTTGTCTATAACAACGCCTTGTTCGTTAATTAAAAAAGTTTCCGGCACGGCGGTAACGCCGTAGTTAAGTGCAATAGATCCTTTTTCATCATCTAAACCAAGTAAATAGGTTTTACCATATTTTTTAATAAAAGCAGCGGCATCTTCCGGCGTATCGTTAATGGCAACGCCAATGAAAACGGCGCCTTTGTCTTTCCATTTTTCATATGTTGCTTCTAAAATACGCGCTTCTTCACGACAAGAGACGCACCAAGAAGCCCAAAAATTGAGTATAACCGGTTTGCCTTGAAATTGAGATAACGATATTTTTTGCTTATCTAACGTTGTCAGTGTAAAGACAGTTGCTTTTTCTCCTTTTAATACAGTAGGGATTGTGTGTACCTGATTTGCTTGCGTTAAACCGTAGGCAAGTAAAGCAAGTAAAGCAATAGATAGAATAAACGAAAAGAGTATAATTATTTTTTTAGATTTCATTATCGACCTTATTTGTTAACTGCGGTTTATTAAAAACAGGTTTATAAATAAAACAGAGTAAAAAACCAAGTGTATAAAAAGGAATACTTGCCCAAAGAAAGGCAATTAAAGGATGAAAAGAAACTATAAACGTTGCGCTATTGTCTTCGTTAAAGCTAGCTAGCGTAAGATATAAATCGCCTTGCAAAGTATGTTTTAATCCAATTTTTGTAACCGGTTCCGGATGTTGCGGAAAGAAAACCTTTGCCACTTCTAAAGGAAACGAGCTTTGATTTTGTTTTTCAACAAGTAATCGCCCTACTAATTGCATGCTATTATCATGCGGTTCTTTAACAATATCTTTTAGAGTTAACTTGTAATTGTGGAATAATACGGACTCATCAGGCGCTAAAGTAAAACTTTTATCACTATTAAAGAAATTGCCAATAAAACCAACTAACATTAATATAACGGCAAAATGAATTAATAAAGCCCCTTGTTTTCTTTTGTTACGAATAAAATTAGAAAACAACGTTTTTTTTGTTTGCTCTGTAGAAGCGAAAAAAAGTAGTGGTTTTGCTTGTGGTAAAAGAGAAAGCAAAGTAAAGCAAACAGCAAAGCAAAGTAGGATAAAATTTAGTTTATGAGAAATAAACGAAGCGGCAAACGTAAGCACTATAGCTATGACGAAGGTAACAACAAGCCTTGTTCGTATAGAAGTAAATTTTGTATTTCGCCACTGAAGAAAATAAGCAATCCCAAGCAAAAACAAACCTAAAGCGGCAAGCGGCGCCATAACGGCGTTAAAGAAAGGCGCTTGTACGGACATTTTTTTATGTAGTAACCCTTCGGCAAGTAAAGGGAATAAAGTAGCATAGGTAACGCTAAAAAGCAGACACATAAACACTAGGTTTGTAAAAAGAAATAAGTTTGTTCTAGATAGTAAACCAGACGGCGTATGCTTAGATTGGAAGCCTTGAAATTGAATAATAAGCACAATTTGCGTAAAGATAAGTAAAAAAGCAAGGAACACTAAGAAAAAAGGACCAATAGGCGAAGTGGCAAACGCATGTACTGAATTAAGAATGCCGGAACGTGTGATAAACGTGCCAAGAATAGATAAACCAAAGCTAAGGGCAATTAAAATATAGTTCCAAAGAATAAAACTTTTTCGCTTTTCTTGTATAAGCAAGCTATGTAGTAGAGCAGTATAGGCAAGCCAAGGCATAAGGGACGCATTTTCAACAGGATCCCAAGCCCAGTAGCCACCCCAACCAAGCTCAACGTACGCCCAAGTAGCGCCAAAAAACATGCCTAACGTTAGCATAAACCAAGAGGCAAGAATCCAGCGGCGGCTTTGTTGAATCCAAGTAGAAGAAAAATCTTTTTGAAATAAAGAGCTCATAGCAAACGCAAAAGGAATGCTAATAGTTACGTAACCTATATAAAGCATAGGCGGATGAATGACCATGCCAATATTTTGTAATAGTGGATTTAACCCGTCGCCATTAGTAAAACTGGGCATGATCCTTTCAAAAGGATTACTCCACACGCTAAGTAAGAAAAGTAAAAACAGGTGAATAAAAGCAATCACCGCAAGAAAGTAAGGATGTAACGGCGTTGGTTTTCGTTTATATTGAAATAAAACAAAGAGTGTTAAAATAGAAAGGATCAAGTTCCAAAGAAGTAAAGATCCGTTCATTCCACTCCAAACCGCAGAAAGAAGATAGAATACAGGTAAATCGTTGCTTGCATGTTCGGCAATAAAACGAACAGAGTAATCTTTTTGTATAAATAAAACGGCAAGTATAATAAAAGCGGCAATTGATTGCGCGCTAGTAACGGCAAGCGTTTTTTTTGCAGCATTAACAAGATTTTGATTTTGCTTGTATAAACCGAGTAAGCTACTTAAAAGAGTAAAAACACTTAAAGCGAGGTTAAACGTAATGAGGAAGTGACCTAGTGTTGGCAACATAAATAAAGATAAAATTTAAGGTGAATCCAGTTTTTTTTGTATAGGCGAAAGAATATGCGCGTGTTTAGCACGATATTCGGCAGTGTGTTTTACTAATAATTTAGTGGCTTGTATATGATAACTTTCTAACATACCAACAGCAATAACGCCTTGCCCTTCTTTGAACATATCCGGCTTAACGCCAGCATAGTCAACTGTAATATTTTTTTTAGAGTCCGTAACGACAAAGTGGAGGTTTAAAGTCGCCGGATCCCAAACAACGCTTTTAGGGATAACAAAACCCATAACCCGTAAGTTACGATTGTCATATTTTGCCGGGCTAGCGTATATTTCGCTAGGCGTTACATAATATGCCGTATTCTTTTTTGCTGTTGTAATAACGAATAATACAACAATAACGATAATAGAACTAACGACAATAGTCCACTTCCATTTTTTTGTTTTAGACATAAGTAAAGTAGTTTTTAGTGTTGCGAGTTATTTATTTTTTTTAATGCATTTGCTTTAGATTTTAACAAGATAAAGCGAACGGCAAGAACAGAAGCATACCCAACTAAAATAATAAAAGTAATACTATAGGTTGCGATAAGGTAAGACATTGTTATATTATATATTAAAAGATTAAGAAATAATGTTTTTTAATCTTACTATAAAGTAAATGAGATTGTAAAGAATAGAAAATAAAAATATAGTTACGCCTATTATCGCTTGAATATATAGGTATCTAATTATAAATAGAATAAAACTTGTTTTTTTGTAGCATATCAGTTAATATTAAAAAAGAAAGTTTCAAAAAACGATTATTACTATATTTTATTTTTACAAAGTATCAAGTAGATTCAAAATTAAACTCATGACAGAAGAGCAAAAAGATACTAAATATACCATATCTGTATTGGGAAGCAATATTCAATTTTATTCTCCAGAAGGAAAGGAGTATATAAACGAAGTAGAAAAGCGAATCCATTTATTAGAAAAGACATTGCCTTTAGATCAAAGCGCAAGCACTTCTAGCAACGCTCGTAAAATGATTTTAGCAACAGTGTACGATCTACTTGAAACAGAAAAGAAACATAAGCTTCGTTTACGAACGGTTATTCAAAAACTAGACGAAGCCATTTAATATAAGGAAACAAAGGCTGTCCTGCGCGATAGTTAGTGATACGATATTTGATCCTTACCTATAGAACGGGAGCGGTTCTTGTATTTGGTGTGCATGCCTTTTTAAAGGAAGCCTTAAGAATATATACTGCTTGCCACCTATTTTTCTGTAGGTTCAAATCATCATTAACGTCGTCAGGACGGTTTTTATTATTTTATTGATTTATTAAGTTCGGAGAATTATGCAAAATTATACAAAGCTATTAGAACATTTCAAAGACAGAAGCATCGTCGTTAACATTATTCTAGATGGATACGGTATAGGAAAAGGTGATTATACCGACGGGATTGCTGCGGCAAAAACCCCGTTTATGGATTCTCTTTTAGCTAAATATGCGCATACAAAACTAGCAACACACGGACATTATACCGGTTTGCCCGGGAAAAAAGACATAGGCGGTTCTGAAGTGGGGCATTTCACCCTAGGTGCAGGACGTATTGTTCCCCAAGGCGCTAGCTTAATAGACGAACAAATTAAAACAGGCGACTTGGAAAAACAACCGGTTTTGCAAGAATTGCTTACTAATGCGAAAAACAATAAAGCGCTTCATTTGCTGGGATTACTATCAGACGGGAACGTTCATAGCCATGTATCTCATATGATTGCGTTAATTAAAATTGCAGCTAAACAAGGTGTGGAACGTTGCTATATTCATGCTTTATTAGACGGAAGGGACGTTCGAATCCAATCAGGCGATACGTATATTAATCAAATAGAAGAAGCGTTTGCCGAAGTGAAAAAGCAATATCCTTCCTATGAATATGCTTTTGCTTCTTTAGGTGGAAGGGAAGTTATTACCATGGATAGAGATAGAAACTTTGCTAAAATAGAACTAGCTTGGAAAACGCACGTACAAGGGGCAACAGGTAATAATTTTGATTCAGCTCTTGCCGGTTTAATGCATTACAGAAAAGAAAATCCAGACCTAGTAGATCAAGATTGTACGCCTTATAACGTAGTAAATCAAAAAGGCGAAACTATAAAAATACAAGACGGCGATAGCGTTATTTTTACTAACTTTAGAGCCGATCGCGCTTTAGAAATGACACAAGCTTTTGTGGACCCTGATTTTGACGGATTTGCTATACAAAATAAACCGAAAGTGTTGTTTGCTTCTATGATGAAATACGATGCTGATAATGATATTCCTAAAAATTGTTTAGTAGAAACCCCGCACATTGAAGGCAGTTTTGGAGAACGACTTGTTACAATGAAGAAAAAACAATTTCGTTTAGCAGAAACGCAAAAATATGCGCATGTTACTTTTTTCTATAACGGTGGTTATAGAGCGCCGCTTGATTCTTCTCTAGAAGATTATATTTTAATTCCGTCTGATAAAATTAACTCGTTTGCTGATGCGCCAAAAATGAAAGCTGCTGAAATCGCGGATAAAGCAGTAGAACTGATTGAAGCAAAAGAGTATGAATTTGGATTGATTAATATTGCTAATCCCGATATGGTAGGGCATACCGGTAACTTTGATGCGGTTATTACGGCAATAGAGGCAACAGACCAAGCCTTAGCTAAAATTTGCGCGACTATTGAAAAAGTAGGCGGTGTTGCCGTGGTTAGTGCTGATCATGGTAATGCGGACGAAATGATTGTAGTACAAAAAAACGGCGAAAAAGAAATTTCAACAAAACATTCTATTAATCTAGTACCTTGCGTTATTTTTGATACAAAATATAATAAACAATATAGCTTGCGCAACGAAATTGAAGGGCATCATCTTGGACTTTCGTCTATTGTGGCAACAAACTATATTTTAATGGGACAAGAACCGCCTAGCGAGTTTGACGCTCCCGTATTTGACGTATAACGTTTACACAATGGAAAACAAGCAAAGTCAGCAAGATGAATATAGTGGATTAGAAAAAAGTATAGGCTACGTTTTTCAAGACAAAGCCTATCTTGCACAAGCGTTAAGGCATAGCTCTTTTGCTAATGAACAAGGTTTAGCTAGCAATGAAAGACTCGAGTTTCTTGGCGATGCTTTAATAGAAAGTTGTTTAAGTCAGTGGCTTTATTTTTTATATCCTAATTATAAAGAAGGTAAACTCACGCAAATACGCGCTATGCTTGTTTCAAGGCAAGGTTTGCTTCGTCTTGCTAATCGCTTTGCAATCGAAAAATACGTTGTTTGTAATGCTAGTTTTATTCATAAAGGAAGCCCAACCGAGCGCATTCTTGCTAATACTATAGAAGCCGTTTTTGCCGCGATTTACCTTGATAGTAAACGTAATAATACTATATTACAATCGCTTATGGAAAAGCATTTTTCTATTAGTCTAGATGAAATATTGAAAGAAGACGCTATTTTTGATCCAAAAACAAAATTGCAAGAAATCATTAAACAAGCAAATCACACTACCTTAATAGAATATCTAGTGGAAAAAGAAGAAGAACAAAATTATACGAAACAATACGTTATAGGATTATATTTGAATAAGGAAAAAAAAGCGGAAGCTTGCGGTAGTAGTAAGAAAAAAGCAGAACAATTGGCAGCTAGTATATATTTAAAACAGATATGAGATTACAAAAATTTTTAGCCCAAGCCGGCATTGCCTCTAGAAGGCATGCAGAACAATATATTCTTGACGGACTTGTTGAAGTAAACGGAAAAGTTGTAACCCAACTAGGAGTGCAAATTAATCCGGAAAAAGACTACGTACGATATGAAGGTAAAGTGATACGCTATGCAAAATCACCAACCTTGTTATACGCTTTTTATAAACCAAAAAATTGCATTAGTAGCCTGTCTGATCCGCAAGGTCGTACGTGTATACAAGACTACCTTCATTTAGCAAAAACAAAAGCGCGCTTGTTTCCTATTGGTCGCTTAGATTATGATGCCGAAGGGCTGTTATTATTAACGAATAACGGAGACCTTGCTAATCACGTAATGCATCCTTCTTATGAAGTATGGAAGATTTACCTTGTTAAAATTAAAGGACATATAACAGGAAAGAACTTGCATAAACTAAGGAACGGCGTTATTATTGACGGGCGAAGAAAAGAAGCGGCGAAAGTGCGCATTTTGAATAAGCTAGATAATAAAATGTGGCTAGAAGTGTCGATTAGAGAAGGCGTATACCATCATATTAAAAAAATGTTCTTATCTATTGGGCATTTAGTGGAAAAAATTAAACGCTATTCTGTTGCTAATCTTGAATTGCTTGCTATGAAACCCGGTGAAATACGCCTTCTTGCTGAAAAAGAAAAACAAGATTTTTTTGATAAAATTGGCTTTCATGAAAAAAAATAAACTAGTATTAGTTTTTTTACTTTGTATATTATTTCCGTCTATGGCACTTGGGGAATATCGTAGCTATATGTTAGAAGTATACGACCATGTTTCCGGCAAAAAATGGACGACTGTAACCGGTTTAACACCGCAAAAATATATGCATACACATGGTGGAGCCGCAAGGTTAACTGCTATTTTATTGGCAACTTGGCATTGTTACGGTAATACGGCGCAATACCTTCAACCTTGTAAGAAGCCGGCGGCAAAAGCTCCTATATATAAAACAGGCGACCTTGTGGAAGTGACTTTGAAAAAACACGTTACCTATGGTTGGCGCGGAATCGTTATTGTGTCTTTATATCGTCAAGATTGGCGCTCTAATGTATACGGTATTCGCTTCTCTGATAGAAGGCGTTCGTATGCTCGTTATTTTGAGTTTAACTTAAAGAAAATTTCAGATGCTGCTGACTTGCATCAAGGTAAAACAAAATTGCCGCCACCTTCGCAAGAAGATTTTGTTGCACCAGATAGAACAGAACTAAAACAACAACGTATTTTAAATCCAAAAGTGGAAGACACTTTACCAACAACGAAAATGACGAAACCACCAACAAGGGATTCAAAAAAAGAAGACGTATTTTTGCAAGCCTTGCCAAAAATTAAGCAAAAATAGCAATACGTAATGTGGAAAAGGGAAGTATGAAATTTAATATGCCTGAAAATAAAGCGGCTTTTGTACAAGCTAAGTTTAATCAAATCGCACAGAAATACGACTTGTTTAATGATATAGTAACGCAAGGAATGCACCGTATATGGAAAAATAAAGTAGTGCTGCAAACAAGGTTGCAAGAAGGGGATAGCGTGTTAGACGTTTGTTGCGGAACTGGCGATATTACCTTGCGATTAGCTAAGAAAGTAAAGAGAAGCGGTCGTTGTGTTGGTTTAGATTTTTCGGAAGCTATGCTTGCTGTTGCAAAAAGTCGTAAGACCGAGTTCCCGATTGCTTTTGAACAAGGAGACGCACTTAACTTGCCTTACCAAGACGCTAGCTTTGACGCCATTACCATTGGTTACGGTTTGCGAAACTTAGAAAACCTAGGCACTTGCTTACAAGAATGTAATAGAGTGTTAAAACAAGGCGGGCGCCTAGTTGTGCTTGATATGGGCGAGGTAACGTATCCTTTCATTCGTAGTATATTTAATTTCTATTTTTTTCGTATAGTTCCGTTTTTAGGTAAGTTATTATATCCTAAAGAAGATCTGTTTGATTATTTTCCTGCGTCTACAATCAATTTTCCTTCACCGAAAGCATTAGCAAAGAAAATAGAAGAGCAAGGCTTTACTATGCAAAAGCTAAGTTTATTTTACTTTGGAAGTGTAGCCTTGTGGAGTGCTGCAAAAAGGTAGCTACTATTTTTCTTCTAAGCAAAGGTTAATCATTTTAATAGTGGCTTCAATAGAGGCAAACACTTGATTAGAATGTAAGCCGATAGTTTCAAACTCTTGTTTGTCAGTTTGCCAATGAATATGACAAATTGTTAAAGCGCTACTTTCACCGAAAGCATGAGCAAAGCAAATAGAAGAGCAAGGCTTTACTATGCAAAAGCTAAGTTTATTTTACTTTGGAAGTGTAGCCTTGTGGAGTGCTGCAAAAAGATAGCGACTATTTTTCTTCTAAGCAAAGGTTAATCATTTTAATAGTGGCTTCAATAGAGGCAAATACTTGATTAGAATGTAAGCCGATAGTTTCAAACTCTTGTTTGTCAGTTTGCCAATGAATATGACAAATCGTTAAAGCACTACTTTCCCCACCTTGCGGGATAATGATTTCATAATCTACAAGCTTGGGAAAAACAAAATTATACGTTTGCGTAATAGATTGAATAGCTTGCATAAACGCATCGTAACCACCGTTGCCACTTCCTGTTGCTAAGTGTTCTTTAGAATCAAAAAGCACGCGTATACTTGCCGTAGAATGTAAGTTCTTACTAGAATGAATAGCATAGTCTAATAATTCTAGACGTTTATATTGAGTTGAGCCAAGAATATCAGCAACAATAAAACGTAAATCATCTTTACTTAAAACAGTTTTACTATCACCTAGAGTAATAATCTTTTGCAAAACCGCTTGCCTTTCTTCTTCGTTAAGTTCAATACCAAGTAAATTTAGATTTTGTTGTAGCGAAGCTTTGCCACTCATTTTGCCTAAAGCATAGCTAGTATTTCTTCCAAAACGCTTAGGGTTAAGATGTTGATATAAATTAGCTTTTGTGTCGCCGTCAGCATGAATGCCACTAGTTTGCGTAAAAACGTTTTTGCCAACAATAGGCAGATTATCGGGAATACGTTTATTTGTAAAGGCTTTCACCATACGAGCGGCACGAATAAAACAAGATTCATCAACTTGAGTTTCTAGTTGTAGTTTATCTTTAAGTAATACTTCAATTTCAAATAAAGACGCATTCCCGGTACGTTCGCCTAGTCCGTTTAAAGTGCAGTGTACGCCTTTAGCACCGGCTTGCGCCGCCATAAACGAATTGGCAGTAGCAACGCCGTAATCATTATGCGCATGAAAATCAAAATGTAAATTAGGAAACTTAGACACCATAATTTGCACGTATTCGCCTGCTTCTATTGGTGAAAGAATACCAAGCGTATCAGGGAGCATAAACCGTTTAATTGGCAAATCTTGCAATTGCTCTACTAAAGAAAAAACGAATTCTTTGTTTTCCATTAAACCGCTAGACCAGGCTTCAAGGTAGACGTTAACCTCTACGTTTTGCGAAGTAGCATAAGCAATATTATCTTTAATATCAGCGACATGTTCTTGCAAGGTTTTGCGTAGTTGTTCTTTACAATGTTTTTCACTACCTTTTGTTAGCAAGTTAATAATAGATCCGCCGGCTTGTTTAATCCAATCAACGCTTTTATGTTGATCGATAAAACCAAGAATCTCTATTTGATTTACATGATTTTCCGTTTTTGCCCAGTCAAAAATAGTCTGCACCGCCGCCAGCTCGCCTTGCGAAACGCGCGCCGATGCAATTTCAATCCTAGGAATGCGTAAATCTTGTAAAAGTAGTTTAGCTATACTTAACTTCTCGCTAGGTGAAAAAGCAATACCTTGCGTTTGTTCCCCATCACGTAAAGTCGTATCTAGTATTTCTATAGTTTGCATTCTATTGCCATAGCCATTGGTTATTTTGTTTTTGCGTTTGCTCAAAAGCACTAATTGCCTCTACGTTGTGCAACGTAAGCCCAATTTCATCAAGTCCTTTAAGTAACATTTCTTTTTTATTCGCATCAATAGAAAAAGGAATAGTAAGCCCTTTTTCTGTTACAATCGTTTGTGCCGGCAAGTCTATAGTAAAGGAAATTCCTTCTTGTTGCGTGATTTGATCGGCAAGTTGTTTTTTTTCATCTATACTAACACGAATAGGAAGAATCCCATTGTTAAAGCAATTATTATAGAATATATCGGCAAAACTAGGTGCGATAATACAACGAAAACCATAATCAACAAGAGCCCAAGGCGCGTGTTCTCTTGAAGAACCGCAACCAAAATTTTCATTAGCAACAAGAATTTGCGCTCCTTGAAAGCTAGGTTTATTCAAAGGAAAATCCGGATTTAGTTCTTGATTATCAAGGTAACGCCAGTTAGCAAATAAATGTTTGCCATAGCCGGTACGCTCTGTTGATTTCATAAATTGTTTAGATATAATTTGATCTGTATCTATATTCGTATAATCAAGTAAAGCGGCGATAGATTGTAGAGTAGTAAAAGATTTCATAGTAGCTCCTAGAATTAAAGTGATACAAAATGTCCGGCAATCGCGGCGGCACTAGCCATTGCAGGTGAAACTAAATGAGTGCGCCCGCCTTTTCCTTGACGTCCTTCAAAATTACGATTTGACGTAGAAGCGCATCGCTCGCCGCTCGCCAATTGATCGCCGTTCATAGCTAAACACATAGAACAACCCGGTTCACGCCAAGACGCGCCGGCATCAGTAAAGATTTTGTCTAATCCTTCTGCTTCAGCTTGTTTTTTTACTTTATACGAACCGGGAACGACAAGCATTCGTACGTCTTTATGTACTTTCTTACCTTGTATTACTTGTGCTGCTAGTCTTAAATCTTCCATTCGCGCGTTAGTACAAGATCCAACAAAAACGGTGTTAATAGGAATTTGATCCCACGATTCGCCACCTTGCAAGCCCATGTAGTCTAATGCTTTTTTACAAGCTACTTGCTTTTTTTCCGTTGTGAAATCACTAACTTTAGGAACGTTTTCATTAATTGAAATAACTTGTTCCGGCGACGTGCCCCATGTTACTTGTAAAGCAATATCTTCGGCTTTTATGTTAATTTCTTGATCAAAAACCGCATCAGAATCACTATATAAGGTTTTCCAATAGGCAAGCGCTTTATCCCAATCTTGCCCGCTTGGTGCTTTGTCTCTTCCTTTTAAGTAAGCAAACGTAGTGGAATCCGGTGCTACCATGCCAGATCGAGCGCCGGCTTCAATAGCCATGTTGCAAAGAGTCATTCTGCCGTCCATAGAAAGCGACTCAATTGTATTGCCTGCAAATTCAATTACATAGCCCGTTCCGCCAGCAGTGCCTATTTTGCCGATAATAGCGAGTGCAATATCTTTCGCCGTTACGTTTGGTTGCAACCTGCCTTCTACTGTAATACGCATGGTTTTTGATTTTTTTTGCTTTAACGTTTGCGTTGCAAGAACGTGCTCTACTTCAGAAGTACCAATACCAAAAGCTAAAGCCCCAAAAGCGCCGTGCGTTGCCGTGTGGCTATCTCCACAAACAACGGTCATACCCGGTTGAACTAGCCCTTGTTCCGGCATAGTAACATGAACAACGCCGTTGTTTTCGTCATGCATACCATAACAAGAAACCTTATGATTCTTACAATTTTTTTCTAGAGTCGTTAACATATGTAGCGACTCGTCTGTGATTTTTGAACTATCACGGTGCGCCGTTGGTGTGCAATGATCCATTACGGCAAAGGTTTTTTCTGTTTGTCTAATTTTTCTATTTGCCGCTTCTATACCAGAAAATGCTTGCGCACTTGTAATTTCATGCATTAAATGTAAGTCAATATATAATAAAGGAATTGTTGCCTGATTTTGTGGGATTATATGTTGTTGCCATATTTTATCATATAAAGTCTGTTTCATATTGTCTCCTTAGCTTATTTTCTAATATAAATATTTGTCTTATAGGATAATAATTTTTTATCTATTTGTCAACTAGCATAAGTAGCTATAACAATAGTTTGAAATTAAGTTTATATTATTGTAGTATAAAATAAAAACAGGTTTTAATTTATAAAAAGGATAATTATGGAAGTATTACACACAATGATTCGCGTAAGCGACGTTAAAGCAAATCTTGATTTTTACGTTAATAAATTGGGTTTTAAGAAAGTAAGGGAATCAAACAATGAAAAAGGGAAGTTTAGTTTATATTTTCTTGAAGCCGACGGCGGCGGTAGTCAAATAGAGTTAACTCATAATTGGGATTCAAACGAAGTGTTAGAACCGTCTCGTTTGTTTGGGCATATTGCCATTGGTGTTGATAATATATATGATTTTTGCGCTGACTTGCAAAAGAAAGGGGTAGAAATTAATCGACCGCCACGAGACGGGCGTATAGCGTTTGTAAAATCACCGGACGGCGTATCCATTGAATTAGTGCAAAAAGGCGAAAAGCTAGCAGAGCAAGAGCCTTGGGCGTCTATGGAAAATAAAGGAACCTGGTAGGCCGTTAAGCAAACACTTAGACAAGAAGGCAAGAGACTTTTTGTCTAAGTGCAGTAAGGCTATTCATCTGGGTTACGCCATTTATTGAAAAAAGAAGATCGCCGATAAGCTTCTTCTTCTAGCGACTCTTCTGTTTCCTCAAAAGGAGGGCTATCAAATAAGGCAGCGTCAATTTCACTTAGAAAACAAGAAGGTCTGTTATATATCCATTCACCATACATAAACTTAGTTTTTGGCATACTTAAAATTAATTTTTCTTTTGCTCTTGTAATAGCAACGTAAAATAAACGCCTTTCTTCTTCTAGTTGATCTTCTTCAACAGATCGTTTACTTGGAAACGCATCTTCAACAAGGTTAACAATAGCAACGCAAGGAAATTCAAGCCCTTTAGCAGCGTGCACCGTCATTAAACTAATGCGGTCACTTTTTGAATCAAGTTCGTCTGTATCAGTGAATAAAGCAATATATTCAAGGAAATCAGCTAACGTATTTTGCGTTTCTTTTTTTGCGTATAAATCAAGTGTATTTAAAAATTCATAGTAGTTGTTAACACGTTGTTCCCTTACGTCTTGATTTTTTTCTTCTTTTTCAATTTCACTACGTAAATTAATATACTCAAATAAATCGCTAAATACTTCAGCAAAGTTCTTAGTTTCTAAAGCGGTGTGATAGTAACGTATTGTTTCAATAAAACTTTGGCAACTGTTCCTTGCTGTTGGAGAAAGTGATTGTAACGTTGCTTCCTCTTCTAACGTGGTAAATAAAGATTGATTTGTACCTATACGTGCTTGGCTAATTTTTTCTATACTACGACCGCCAACCCCGCGTTTAGGAAAGTTTATAACTCGCAAAAAATGCGTGTCATCATGTGGATTATGTAAAAAATAGAGGTAAGCAAGGCAAGATCGTATTTCTTTTCTGTCAAAAAACTTAAGAGAGCCAATCATTTGATAAGGTATATTTTGATAACGTAAGGTTTCTTCTATAGCTCTAGAATGATAATGAGAACGATATAAAAAAGCAAAGTCCGACCATTTCTTATTATACTTTGCCTTAAATAATTGCATATTAGTAACAACTTCTTCCATTTCATCATTTTGATTTAATTCGTTTACCCATTGAATCGGCTCGCCTTCTGTTTTGCTTGTCCAAAGCGATTTTTCCATACGGTTTTGATTATTTGTAATAACTTGATTTGCCGCATTAAGAATCACTGACGTAGAGCGATAGTTTTGCTCTAAACGAATAACCTTTGCTGTTGGAAAATCTTTTTGAAAATCTAAAATATTACGAATATCAGCGCCGCGCCAACCATAGATAGACTGATCGTCATCACCAACAACGCAAAGCCTATTGTGTTTCTCTGATAGGATTTTAACTAATTGATATTGTATACGATTTGTGTCTTGGTATTCATCTACCATAATGTAGTGATATTTGTCTTTTAATATATCTACTTGTTGCGGGAATTTTTGAAATAAAGTATAGGTTAACTGTAAAATATCTTCAAAATCAATAGCATTACAAGCTTTCATTGTCTCTTGATAGGCTTTGTATAACGTACCTAGCTCGTATTTTTCCGGATTATTTGTTTGGGAAAGAAAATCATTAGGTGTTTGCCCGTTTGTTTTTGCTTGCATCATAACGTAAAAAAGTGCTTTATCGTTAATCATAGCTTCGTCAAACTCCGATTCTTGAATCACACGTTTAAAGGTTTCTTGTTGCGTATTTGTGTCAAATATTATAAAATCTTTTCCATAACCAAGTAGATCAATGTATTTTCGTAAAATTAATACGCATAAAGAATGAAAAGTAGAAACTTGTACGTTTCTTCCTTGTTTATTCAAAAGTGAAATCACGCGGTCTTTCATTTCTTTTGCCGCTTTATTTGTGAAAGTTAATGCTAAAATACGATAAGGAAATATTTGTTTTTCTAAAATAAGATAGGCAATGCGGTGCGTGATTACTCTTGTTTTTCCGCTACCGGCACCGGCAAGTAAGAGCAAAGGTTCGTTAACTGTGGTAACCGCTTCTTGTTGTTCTTTATTCAGTGAATCAAGTGAAAAATTCATAGTCGATAAAAATAAAATTTAATTAAATTATATAGATTGTCATACATGCAAAATAAGCAAGGTCTTCCCGAATTATTAGCTCCGGCAGGAAATCCCATAAAAATGAAAACCGCTTTTTATTATGGAGCAGATGCTGTGTATTTAGCAAGCGTTAAATTTGGTTTACGTTCGGCAGCTGATAATTTTACTATAAAAGAATTATCTGAAAGTGTCCAATGGGCAAAGCAAAGAGGTAAAAAAGTATACGTTACTTTGAATGCGTTCTTACAAAGAAAAGAGCAAGAAGCCTTGCCGGAATTTGTGCAAGAGTTAAATCAAATAGCGCCGGACGGTTTGTTAATCTCCGATCCTGCTGTCTGGGATATAGTGCGGCAACGTTCTAATCTTAATTTACACGTTTCAACGCAAGCAAGCGTTCGCAACCAATATACTGCTAAAATGTGGCAAGATAAGGGTGCGTCACGTATTGTTGTAGCAAGAGAATGTTCTATTGAAGAAACGGGAAAAATCAAACGTGCCTTAGATATTGAAGTAGAAACGTTCATACACGGGGCAATGTGCTCGGCTTATTCCGGTTGTTGTAGTATTTCTAATTACACCGCCGGACGTGATAGTAATCGCGGTGGTTGTATTCAAAGTTGTCGTTTTTTATATACTGAAACAAAGCAAGCTAGTACTTTGTATGCAAGTTTATTAAGCTCAAAAGACTTGCAAGCATTACCTCTTTTACCGTTACTTTTGCAAGAGCAAATCGACTCGCTTAAAATTGAAGGGAGAATGAAAAGTAGTTTATACGTGGCAACTGTTACAAGGGCGTATAGGCAAGCTTTATTAAAGCTAGTAAACAAAGATACAGATTGGTACGAATCTAGCCTTAAAGAGCTGGCAACTTTGCCACACAGAGGGTATACGCAAGGATTCCTATCAGGTGACTTAGGAAGTGATTCTATATATAACGAAAGAGTAGAATTAATTACCGAGCATGTTATGGCAGGAACTGTTATTGAAGTAGACAAAGCGAAAGGACGTTTGTTTTTGTTAACAAGAACAAAGCTAGCAAAGGATACAAGTTTAGTGGTGTTAGGTTTTGACGGTTGTAATTATACGCTTACTTGTGAGCACATGGAAAACTTAAACGGCGAGACGCTTACAGTTGCCCAAGCTACGCAAGTTATTCAATTGCCTTTAGAAGAAGAGAGCAAAATAGAAGTTGCGATGTTAGTTCGTAAAGGATAAGTAAAAGCTTATTCGTCGTCCCTCTTTTTAGCAATACAAACTTGATTTCTTCCGTTATATTTAGCGTTATATAACGCTTTATCAGCAGCAGAGAATAGATCAGAGACAACCGAACCATGTTCCGGATAAGAAGCAATGCCGGCGCTAATAGACAACCTTCCTTGCGGTTGCGAATTCTCATAAGTAAACGGTGTTTTCTCGATAGTCTCACGAAGCGATTCAGCAATACGTAACGCAACTTTTTGCGTTGTTCCTGGCAGTACAATAATGAACTCTTCCCCACCGTAGCGCGCTACCATGTCGCTTTGCCGTACGTTTGTTTTTAAAATATGAGAAACTTTTTTTAATACTTCGTCTCCCATTTGATGCCCGTTTGTATCATTATATATTTTGAAATTATCTACGTCTAAAATAATAATAGCTAACATGCCTTTTTGTAGTTTAATTTTTGTTAAGCTATCTTGTATAAATTTATCGTAATAACTGCGATTAAATAGATTGGTAAGCCCGTCAGTCATAGAAGATAATTCAACGCGACGCATGTTATTTTCTAAAGAATGAATACGTGTGTGATCATTAATAATTTTATTAATTTTAAAAGTAAACTCTGATTCAGAAAAATCACCAATAATATAGTCGGTAATATTAGTGCTAAGAATATCTTCCATAATTTGAGAATTTGCTTTTGTTTGACTAAAAACAACAGTACTCAAATTATGAGTAATACCAACGTGTAAAGATTGTAAGATTGTTTTAATCGTCCAATTTTCTTGAACGGAAAACGGATTAATGATAATTAAAGAAGGCGAAATAGCGGGGATTGTATTTAATGCTTCTTGTATGGACGTAACGTCAAAAATCTTAAATAAACGCCATTGTTTTTGCAATAATTGTTTCAGTGTCTTACTTTCTTCTTTATCACTTGTAACTAGTAAAATACAAAAATTCTCAGTTAGGTAGTCGTCTTGTGAAATAGGAATGCGCGCTAAAATCGTAGTATTGTCTTTGTCTTCTTTTACTTGTAAAGAACCTTTGTGCGCTTCAATAATATGCGAAGCTTCCGGCAGAATTAAATTTGCCGTATAGGTAGACGAAACGACGTCTTTATTCGTTATTTCTTCTATTTGTGCATAGGAAAGCGTTGTTTTTTCCTTAAAAGAGAAGAGCAGCGTAATCCCGCTTTTGTTTGGCTCAATATGGCATTGTATGTATACTTTACTTTGTGATTCTAGATTTACAAAGTATAAAAGTATATAGTGCAATGCTTGGGTTAGTTTAATTTTATCAACAAATATAGGTTGATTTTCCGTACAGGTTATAGATAGCGTTAAGTTGGTTGGGTTATTTTGTTTAAATAAAGTAATAAGCTTATCTAGTTTAATCGTAGCAAAAGAAAAATTAGAAAGATTTGAAACGTTGTCTGATATTAAAGAAAAATTCATCACACATGTATTTAACTTGTCTAATTCATCTGAAAAGGTTGTTTTGAAAGTGGCAACTTCTTGATCTGTAAAGTTATTTTTATTGAAAAGCCGTTCTTTAGTAGATAAAAGTTTAAGTAGCGGAGATTGAAAATTATTGAGTAAAGAAGACAAATATTGTGTTTTAATTTGGTTACTTGTTTCTAATGATTTAATATTTTGATTAAGTTCATTAGAAATTTGTTGTGTTTGATTATATTTGTCAATTAAATTAGTCTCGTGTTCCTTTTCTTTTTGAATGTTTTGTATAATTAAAGCGTATTGGTGGTTGTTATCTTCGTTTGTTAACGGAATAATAGAAATAGACGCGGCAAACGTAATGCTTGTTTTTGTAATCGCTTGTTTTTCAGCATGCCAAGTCATGCTAGTTTGGAGTTTTGCTAGTAACGTTTTTATATCGTATAAATTATGAAATAGATTTTGTACGTTAAGCTGTTCTAGGTTTGTATATTCAAAAATAAAAAAGAAAGCTTTATTTGCTAACGTAATAAAACCTTGTTGGTCAAGAATAACAACAGAATGATGCATTCCTTCAAATAGCTTTGCATATAGTTGTAACGTCTTTTGATTTTTTTGAATATAATTTTGTTTTGTGCGAACAATTTCAGTATTTACATTTTGTGTAAGATTCAAATAAAAAGAAAGATCTTTTTGATGCTGATACGCTTTAGCACTGATAAGATGTAATAATAGTTGTTGCTTTGACGCCGTTATATTAGTTGCGTTTTCTTCTTGTCCCTTGTTCTTAGGTAAAGGTAAAGTCAAAATTTCAACGTGTGTTAAAGCTTGCAAAGTAGCCGGCGTCGTATCTAAAAAATCATGGATAAGTAAACTCGGCTGAGAAATAACTTCCCTTTTGTATTTAACTGATCCAATCAGTAATATAAGGAATAAAGGCGCGCCGTCTTTATCTGTTAAAGACATTGTTTCTTCTTTTTGCAAACTACAAAGCGTTCCTTGTGCAACAAGCTCTTTTAGATCTTGTAAAGGATATTTAACAGGATCGAGAAAAGCAGAAAGCTTTTGCAACGTAGTTTTCAGTAATGATTCTTGATATTGTAAGGACAAACTATACATAGAACGCTAAAGAGATAGAAGATAAATAATGAAAGAATTAACAAGCAATTAAGTAATATCTACTTTGTAAATCCAATTATAATCGTCTTGGATTTTTCCTAGTTGTAAATCGACTAACATAGTGCGTAATTCACTCATAATCGGTCCTACTTTGGGGCTATCTGGTAGTGTGTACCACGTATTATTCATTTTCACCGCGTCAATAGGAGAAAGCACGGCAGCTGTGCCGCAAGCCGCCATTTCTTGTATACTATTGATTTCTTCCATAAGTGCAATAGCTCTTGTTTTGGTTGTAAGGTTAAGCTTATCTTTTGCTAACGTCATAATTGACTTTCTGGTAATACTTGGCAAAATACTATCTGTGTCCGGTGTCACAAGTTGCTTGTCTTTTGTTAATACAAGAATATTAGCCGATCCGGCTTCCTCAATATATTTGTGTTCTTTTGCATCTAAATATAAAGCTTCGTTAGCTCCTTCTTCTTTTGCCATTTTAGTTGCTAATAAGCCGCCGGCATAGTTCCCTCCTATTTTTGCCATACCTGTGCTTTGACTTGCCACACGGTGAAACTCGCTTACTGCTAAGCGAATCGGCTCTAGTTTAGTACTTTTGAAATAGGCGCCTACTGGTGAAACAAGAACGCGAAACTCAAATTTAGTTGCTGATTTTAAACCAAGATTATCACCATGGGCAATTAACAAAGGACGAATATATAAAGAAGCGTTATAACCGTGAGGTGGTATCCAACTATAATTGGCGTTAACAACTTCACAAACCCCTTTCATAAAAAGAGAAATAGGGATAGACGGCATTAAAATGCGCTCTGCTGATTTTTGCATACGTTTTGCGTTCTCTTCCGGTCTGAATAAAAGAACGTCTCCGTTTTCTGCTGTTTGTGCTTTTAATCCTTCAAAACATTCTTGCGCATAGTGCAAGCTTGTTGATCCTTCGTGTATAGTAATGTTGGAATCAGTAATTAATTTGCCTTCACTCCAACTTCCATCTTCCCAAAAAGCTTGAAAACGGTAATCTGTTTTAGTATATGCAAAAGGTAAATTGCCCCAATCAAGAGGTTGTTTTGTTTTCGACATGAGTTAACTTGATAGTAAAAAAGATTTAAATAAAAATAGAAGATTAGGAAAAAAAATATCTTGCACAGGATAAATTAAAGTAATAAAGAATCCAAGAATAAGCCAAGGTGCAAATGGCAAGGTTTTTTGTAATCCTTGTTTTGTAAGAAATAGCCATATTGACGAAAAAAGGAAGCCAAAAAAAGCGGCAAAAAAAGCAGTAGGAAGTAAAATATTAATACCGCCAAGAAAGCCAATAATACCAAATAAGGCAACGTCACCTTCGCCAAGTCCTTCTTGTGAGCGAAACGCTTCGTAAAGATAGCGTAGCCAATAAAAAGAAGTCGTTCCTATTAACAAACCGGTAACATAAGATAGTAAAGGAAGTTTAAGTATATAAAGCCATATGATTTGCCAAACAAGAGCAAGCAAAACGGCAAATGAATCGATCGTTTGTGAAAACGAATCAACAAACGCAATATACATTCCTATTTCTATAAATCCGGCAAGGTGTATAAAAGTAAAAGAAAAGCCGGATTGAAAAAATAAAATGACAAGTAAACTTGCGTTCACAATTTCAAAAATAGGGTATCCAATCCATATTTTATCTTGGCAATACTTACACTTACCTTTACAAAGCGCATAGCCGATAAGTGGAATAAGATAAACAATAGGGATAGTTTTCTTACAAGAATCGCAATGCGATCTTCCGGACAAAGACACGTTTTCCATACGTCTATATGCTGTCGTATGGATAAAAGAACCAAAAGACAAGCCAATAAGACAAATGAAAAAGACGGAAAGAAGAAACATACTATATATTGCTTAGCGAAGCGTAAAAAGTATTTTTTCTATTTCTTGTCTTCCTTGTAGTTTTTTGTATTTGAGAGAAGAAAGCTGTTGTTGATCTTTAACACTAAGAGCTTGTTTTTCAAGATGATCGATCTGTTCTTCTAGTTGGAGGTGATCGTTATATAGTCTGTTTAATTCGTAATTAGACGTTTTATGTTGTTCAATTAATTGTATATCTAGTTGTTCCATAAAATCCCCTTATCATTAGCGTATTTATGTATTAATAAATTTTTCTGTTTCGTTATTATATAACACATTAAGGATAAAAAGCAAACCGATAATAACGTTAAATTAGTATAAGGGAAACAAAGCTAAATAGAAGGGCGTCGTTAACGAATACGTTGATATACAAAGAGAAGAACTTCTTTAATATAAGGTAAAGTTGCTATTGTACGTATTTTACGACGTAATATATAATATAATCTACGTAGTAAAGAAAATGATTTTACTTTATTTGTTTCTTTATCTATGTATAAGTTGTATCTGTATAAGTACGTTTCTTCAAACAGAGCTAACATATCTATAAACTTGACTGCGCCTTTATTAGTCTGTTCTTTAATTAAAGGTAGTAGTCTTGTTTCTATTAGCTCTATTCTTTCTTTTTGTGTAAAATTTTCTGTCATTCTTCCGTTAAAAACAAATAAACGATGGATTCGTTGCTTAACAAGGTGAGGATAGTGTTTTGTAATAGGCTCTGTTTCTAGGTTCTCCGCTACTTTTAATATAGATTGTGTAAGGGCGTATCTCTTTTCTAGCGTAAGGTTTCTTGTAATACTTTGTTCTGATGGATGATAAAAATAAAGAGGTTTAGCAAGACAAAGAAAACTTTTTATATAATATAGGCTACTAGTGGTAAAATAGGCGTCTTCACCTAGTTGTGGTATAGAACTAGTTTTTAAATTTGTTTTTTTAATAAAAGAAAGTTTAAAAAATTTATTGGTTATAGCAAAGTCTAAAGTATATTTACCTAATACGTGCGTATTTTCTTCAATAATATTTTTTGTAATAAAACCGGTTTGTATAAAAGGATAAGGTTTTCCTATTTTCTTTGGTTTAGCGGAGAACGTCCTATTTTGCATCTGCATTTGAATGATATCAGGATAATCATATTGTATTGCATTAGCAACAAGAATTTGCACTGCTTGGGTGTCAATATAATCGTCTGAATCAATATGCCAAACATATTTTCCAGTTGCCGCCTCGTTACCTATATCTCGTACAACGCCGATACCTACGTTCTCTTTATTGTATATAGTGCGTATCCGCGAGTCTTTTGTTGCATAAGATTGAATAATATTATGTGAATTGTCAGTAGAACAATCGTCAATAATAATAATTTCTAGATTCGTATAGGTTTGTTGTGTAATGGAATCAAGGCAAGTGGCAAGATAAGTTTCTCTATTATACACGGGAACAATAATGGAAACAAGAAAATTAGATTCGCTAGTAGACATAGACCTTGCAAGATAATAAAAATTAGTAAGTAAAAGAGATTGTTATTTAGATTGACTTAAATACTCATATAAATTTAACATAAGGAATAAATCGTTGTCAAAAGAAGAAAGAAAATGAGTAATAATATAGAAACTTTATTGGAAACAATAGCAAAACTAAGATCAAAAGACGGTTGTTCTTGGGATAGGAAACAAACGCATATAAGCTTGCTTCCTTTTTTATTAGAAGAAACGTGGGAATTTATACAAGCTATTCACGATCAAGCCGATGCCGATACAATCAGTGAAGAACTAGGAGACGTCTTATTGCAAATTGTTTTACATGCGCAAATTGCAAAAGAAGCAGGGCACTTTACTTTTGAAGAAGTAGCCAAGAAAATACAAGAAAAAATGGTGCGCCGTCATCCCCATGTATTTGCCGAAAATAAAGACGAATATAAAGAAGCTGACTTAAAGCGACTTTGGGAAACTATTAAACAAGAGGAAAATAAAGGAAAACAAACTGATCTTTTTAGCTCTGTTCCTTTGTCTGCGCCTGCTTTGTTTGTTGCTTTTAAGTTGGGACAAAAGGCAAAAACGCAAGGTTTTACATGGCAAAACGTGGAAGATACGTTTGCAAAAGTTAAAGAAGAAGTGGAAGAACTAGAAGCCGAAATAGAGGCAAAACAAAGAGATAACAAGAAATTAGAACATGAAATAGGAGACCTTTTATTTTCTATTTGCAACGTCGCAAGAGAATGTGATATTATGCCAGAAATAGCATTGCATAAATGTAACGAACGTTTTATTACTCGATATAAGAATATAGATAAACAATACCAAGAAGCAAAAAGCAAGGGTGAAGAACTTACTTTGGAAGAAATGGAAGAGCTATGGCAAAAAGCAAAGGCGCAAGAAACGTAAGGTCTAAACCGGATTATTATGCGGATAAAGCTAAAAAAGAAGGCTACGCGGCAAGATCGGCATATAAATTAATGGAAATACACGAAAAATATAATATTTTACATAAAGGTGCTAAAGTGCTAGATTTGGGAGCTTCCCCCGGAAGTTGGATGCAAGTTGCTTCTCAATTTGTTGGCAAAAACGGTCTTGTTGTGGGTATAGATCTACAAGAATTAAAAATAGCTTTAGCAGATAATATGCGTTTTTTACAAGGCGATATTTTTCAACTAGACGAATCTAATTTAGCTCAGTTTGCCAGTGCCTACGATATTATATTAAGCGATATGGCGCCAAGAACAATGGGCGTGAAAGATGTGGACGCCGCACGTTCCTACGCTTTATGCCAAGAGGCAGCGTTTTTTGCCTCAACAAAACTAAAGCAAGGCGGTTCGCTAGTAATGAAAATATTTGAAAGCGGTTTTGTGCAAACTATGAAAGAAGATTTAAAATTACTATATGAGAAAATATATGTAATTAAACCTAAAAGCTCACGAAAAGAAAGTGTAGAAATTTTTTTACTTGCTAAAAATAAACAAGCAGGAAATAACGATAGTATAAATTAAAAGGAAACTATGACAACAGTATTGTGTATACGAAATAAAGAAAAAGTCGTAATTGCCGGAGACGGACAAGTTACGCTAGGTAATACGGTGATGAAAGGGAATGCGAAAAAAATTCGCCGTATGTATAAAAATCAAGTATTAGCAGGCTTCGCCGGATCAACGGCAGATGCGTTTACGTTATTTTCTAAGTTTGAAGATCAATTAGAAGCGTATAAAGGTAATTTACTACGGGCAGCATCGGCATTAGCGCAAGAATGGCGTACAGATAAAATGTTACGACGTCTAGAAGCGCTTTTAATTGTTGCTGATGCAAATTATAGTTTTATTATTTCCGGAACAGGTGACGTAATTGAACCGGAAGATTCAATTTTAGCTATTGGCTCAGGCGGCTCGTATGCTCTTGCAGCTACAAGGGCGTTGATTCGTAATAGTAGTTTACCTATTTCTCAAATAGCGAAGGAAGCAATGGAAATTGCCGGAGAAATTTGTATATACACAAACGAAAATATTATTTTTGAAGAAATAGAAATACCACAGGAAGCTAAATAAACCATTTTCAATTAAGTATTAAATATGATGAAACAAGCTCAACTAGAAACGCTTACACCACAACGAATCGTTGATTTTTTAGATAAATATATTATAGGGCAAAATCAGGCAAAAAAACAAATTGCCATTGCTTTACGGAATCGTTGGCGACGTATGCAAGTATCAGAAGATTTACAAGAAGAAATAGTACCTAAGAATATTATCATGATTGGGGCGACTGGCGTCGGAAAAACGGAAATCGCAAGAAGAATAGCCAAACTTTTGCAAGCGCCGTTTGTGAAAGTGGAAGCGTCTAAATTTACCGAAGTGGGCTACGTTGGGCGTGATGTGGAAAGTATGGTACGCGATCTTGTTGAAGTGAGTATTAATCTGTTACGTGATAAAAAAAGAGAAGACGTTAAACCGCAAGCAAGTAAAATCGCGGAGCAACGCATTCTTGCCGCACTTGTGCCGGAGCAGAATATAAATGATATGAGCATAGAAGAGCGACAAAGCTATCAGTCTTTACGTAATACCTTCGCTAAAAGGTTGGAGAATAAAGAATTAGAAGATAAAGAAATAGAAATTAATATTAAGAAAGATACGAATATGCCACATATTGAATTATTTCCAATGGGGCAAGATAATATGGATTTTAATATAAAAGATATGCTAGGACAAATCCTTCCTTCTAAAGTAGCAAAGCAAAATGTTAGCGTTAAGAAAGCACGTGAAATTTTTGTGAAAGAAGAAAGCGAGAAGTTAATAGAAACGCAAGATTTATATCAAGAAGCTATTGCTACTGCTGAGATAACGGGGATTATTTTTCTTGATGAAATAGATAAAATTGCAAATAAAAGTCAAAATGGCGGCGACGTTTCGCGTGAAGGAGTGCAACGCGATTTACTTCCTATTGTAGAAGGTAGCACAGTGCATACAAAATACGGGCTTGTGAAAACAGATCATATGCTATTTATTGCTGCCGGTGCTTTTCATATATCTAAACCGTCTGATTTAATTCCAGAACTACAAGGTCGTTTTCCTATACGCGTTGAACTAGAAGCATTGCAAAAAGAAGAGTTTGTTCGCATTTTACAAGAACCGGCAAACTCCCTTTTACGTCAATATGAAGCTTTACTAGAAACAGAACAGGTTAAACTTGAATTTACAAGCGAAGCCATAGCGGAAATAGCGGAAATCGCGTTTCGTGCTAATGAAAGTATGGAAAATATAGGTGCAAGAAGATTGCATGCGGTTTTGGAAAAATTATTAGAAGAATTAAGTTTTACCGCGTCCGATATTGCAAGTCAAACTGTTTCTATAACACAAACGTACGTGCAAGATAAATTAAGCAAAATCATAGAAGATCAAGATTTAAGTCGCTATATTTTATAATAGAAAAAGCATATGTCTAGGTTTAAACAAACCGCTACGTTTCTAGAAACAATTAAGTTCTCTCATACTGTTTTTGCTCTTCCTTTTGCGTTTGTTCCTTTTGTTTTGAATTTTAGGTTTCTACAAACGCAAGATAGATCTATTCTTGTTATTGCCTTATGGATTTTACTTTGTATGATCGGTGCAAGAACAGGCGCTATGGGCTTTAATCGTTTAGTTGATCGTAAATGGGACAAAGCTAATCCAAGAACGGCAACGCGACCTAGTGTAAGCGGTGCCGTTTCACCGCAATACTTGCTATTTGCTTGCCTTTTGTCGTTTAGTTTATTTGTCTTTGCCGCTTCTCAGTTAAATCAACTTGCTTTTTACTTAAGTCCTGTTGCTATTTTCTTTCTTTGCTTTTATTCATATACAAAGCGTTTTACTTGGCTTTGCCATTGGTTCCTTGGTTTTAGTATTGCTCTTGCACCGGTGGGGGCATGGATTGCCATTCGTTCTAGTGTGAATCTGGTTGCGCTTTTACTGTTTGTCTCTTTATTTGCTTGGATTAGTGCGTTTGATTTGCTCTATGCTTTGCAAGATATGCAGTTTGATTCTAAAGCGGGGCTACGTTCTTTCCCTGTTTTTTTAGGAATGCAAAACACATTACGTGTATCACGCTTCTTTTATGTGATCACTATGCTTGCTTGGTTAGCAATCGGCGTCTTAGCTAAGTTACATTTTCTTTACTACCTTGTTGTTGCTCTTCTTTGCGCTTTACTTATATACCAACAATGGCTTGTTGCAAAGCAGGGTATTCAAAAAGTAAACTTTGTCTTTTGGAATCTCAATAGTTGGGTAGGCAGCATTTATCTTATTGCTATTATTATAGGAAGCTATAGCTTTTCGTTTTAAGCTAATTCTTTAGCAAAATGACAGGCAACTAAATGCGAAATAGTATGCGTTAATTTTGGTTTTGCTTCTTTACATTCTTGTTTAACATGGACACAACGATTAGCAAAAGGGCAACCGCGCATAACTGCTAAAGGAGAAGGCAAGTCGCCTTTAAGAATAATACGGTTATTGTTTTGCGTGTAAATAGAAGGAATAGCCGAAATAAGTGCTTTAGTATACGGATGTAAAGGGTTAGAGAAAATAGTTTCTCTTGCACCGTATTCTATAACGTGACCTAAGTACATAATTAAGATATTTTCCGCAATATGTTTTACAACAGATAAATCATGAGAGATAAACAAATAAGAGACGTGAAATTCTTCTTGTAATTTAACAAGTAAATTCAAAACTTGCGCCTGAATAGAAACGTCTAGAGCGGAAACCGGTTCATCAGCAATAATAAGCGTGGGATCTAACATAAGCGCCCGTGCAATGGCAATACGTTGCCGTTGTCCACCAGATAGCATATGTGGATAGCGATTTTTATAGCTTGGCAAAATACCGACCGTTTCTAGTATATAATCTAGTTTATCTTCTTGTTCTGCAGCAGAAAGGTCTTTCCTGTTAATCTTTAACGGTTCTAAAATGGTAGTACGTAGATTCTTACGTGGATTTAAAGAGGTATAGGGATTTTGAAAAATAAATTGTAATTTCCTTTGTAAGCTTCTTTTTTTTGCTTTATTTGCTTTTGTTACTTCTACGCCGTCAAATGTAAAACTTCCGGAATCCGGCGTTTCTAACATAGCCACTTGCCTTGCTAGCGTGGACTTGCCACAACCGGACTCGCCAATGACAGCTAGCGTTTTACTTCTTTCAATAGATAAAGAAACCGAGTTCAAAGCAGTTAACTCTTCGGTTTTACTGAAGAAAGTAAATTTATTACTTGTTTTAATATGGTATTTTTTAACTAAATCTTGCATGGTGACAAGAGGAGTCGATCGATCTAAATCAGTCATATTGTTATAAGTTGGTTATAGAGTATCTAAAGGTTTAAAACAGCGAACACTTGTATTTATATCTTGTTTAATAAGCTCCGGATGTTGTTGTTTACATATATCGTCAGCATACTTACAACGAGGCGAAAAATAGCAACCAGACGGTTGATGATACATACTTGGCACCATTCCCGGAAGTGTAGGCAGGTATTTTTCATTTATTGTGTTTTCCGGCAAGGTTTCTATGAGTGCTTTCGTGTAAGGGTGTTTGGGATTCTTAAAAGCAGCAGGTAATAAACCTTGTTCAATTACTTCGCTAGCGTACATAATAACGGCTTTTTTTGTTGTGTTATATACTAATCCAAGATCATGGGTAATTAATATTAAAGCCATGTTGTGTTTAACTTGTAATTGAAGTAGTAAATCAATAATTTGTGCTTGGATAGTAACGTCTAAAGCCGTAGTGGGTTCGTCAGCTATAAGTAAACGTGGTTTACATGAAATTGCCATTGCAATTAATACGCGTTGATTCATTCCCCCAGAAAGCTGATGCGGGTAGCTTGTATATCGTTTTTCCGGTTCCGGAATACCCACTTGATCTAGTAAATCAAAAATATATTGTTGTCTTTGCTTTTTTGTATTCCCACCGTAGCCGTGTGTTTTTAACATTTCCATGATTTGCGAACCAACAGTGAAACAAGGATTTAAACTTGTCATTGGATCTTGAAAAATCATAGATATATCTTTACCGATGGTCTTTCTTCTTTCTTTATCCGACATGGTAAGCATATTTTTACCGTTAAACTCCATTTTGGCAGCTTCCACTTTGCCGACAGATTGGATTAATCCCATAATTGCCAACATAGAAACACTTTTGCCAGATCCTGATTCGCCGGCAATGCCAATGAGTTCGCCTTCTTTAACAGATAAAGAAAAGTTGTTAACAGCATGAAATTTTTTTTCTCTTGATTTAAAAGAAACAGTTAAATCTTTAATTTCTAACATAGACATGATTATTTTTTTATTTTAGGGTCAAGAGCATCGCGTAAGCCGTCACCGAATAAATTAAGAGCTAACACAGTGAGTAAAATAACAAGCCCGGGAAAAGTCACAATCCACCAAGCTTCTTGAATAAATTGTAAAGCATTAGAAAGCATGCTCCCCCATTCCGGTGTTGGCGGTTGTGCGCCAAGTCCAAGAAAGCCAAGTGCCGCAACGTCTAGTAGTGCGTTAGAAAAGCCAAGTGTGAGTTGAATAATCAAAGGGCTAAGGCAATTAGGTAAAATAGTAATGAATAAAATACGCGGCCAACTTGCACCCATAAGTAAAGAAGCGGTAACATATTCTTTATTTTTCTCTTCCATTGTGCTAGCTCTTGTTAAACGAACAAAAGCAGGAATTTGAACAATAGCAATGGCGATCATTGCGTTAACAAGCCCAGGTCCAAGAATAGCAACAATTGCCATAGCAAGAAGGAGGCTAGGTAGCGCCATGATAATATCAATAATACGCATTAAAACGTAGTCTGTTGTTTTGCCGGCATAGCCGGAGATAAGACCGAGTAACGTGCCGGTAATAGACGCTAGTAAAACGCAACCAAGCCCGATTAATAAAGAAAACCGCGTGCCATAAATTAAACGAGAAAGAATATCCCTTCCAATGTCGTCAGTACCAAGAAGGAAATGTATACTTCCTTTAGCTTGCCAAGCAGGAGGTGATAAAATAGCGTCTTTAAATTGAGCGATAGGTGAATATGGGCTTAACAACGGCGCGAATAAAGCAACAATAACAAGAAGCAAAAGAAAGCTAATGCCGATTACGGCGCCTTTATTTGAGCGTAAAGAGTAGATAATATCTGAAAACGTCGATCTTTCTTTAAAGTTCGTTTCTTCAATGACAACGGCGTTAACCGTATCAACTTGTATACTTTGAGTGGTATTCATAGTAAATAATGGTAAATTCTTATTTTCGTAGTTTAGGATTAGCTATAGTATAAAGTATGTCAATAAATAAATTAACAAGTATAATATTTAATGCAATAAGTAGAATGCCGCCTTGTATTACAGGGTAGTCACGTCTCATTACAGAGTGAATAATCCATTTTCCAATACCAGGCCAAGAAAAAATAGTTTCTGTTAATACGGCGCCGGCAAAGAGCGAGCTCACTTGTAAGCCAATAATAGTAATAATAGGTATCCAAGCATTACGAAGGGCATGCACTAAAACAACGCGGTAATACGATAAACCTTTAGCTTTGGCAACAAGAATGTAATCTGCTTGAATCACTTCAAGTAAAGAAGAGCGAGTCATACGTGCGATAATTGCCATAGGAATGGTTCCAAGCGCGATTGTTGGCAAAATAAGGTGTTTTAAAACAGAAACTACCGCTTGCATATCACCGGAAAGAAACGCGTCAATTAAAGCAAAACCGGTTGTATGATCAATCCAAAAACTAGTTGCAATACGACCTGAAACAGGAGTTAAACCTAAAGTGATGGAAAACAATAGCATTAAAAGCAGCCCCCACCAAAAGATAGGCATAGAATAGCCGGTTAAAGAAATGGTCATTACACTGTAATCAGAGAATTTACCACGTTTAATAGCGGCAAAAATACCGGCAGGCAGTCCAACGGCAATGGCAAAAATTAAAGCGTATAAAGATAATTCTAGCGTTGCCGGAAAGAGTTCAAAAAACTCTTTTGTAACCGGTATGTGCGTCACTAGAGAATAGCCAAGATTGCCATGTAGTAAATCTTTTACATATAAAAAATATTGATACCATAAAGGTTTATCTAAATGTAGATTCCTTGCCACTTCGGCATATTGTGCTTTAGAAAGATGATGCGTCCCTGCCATGATTTGAATCGGATCGCCCGGAAGAAGGTGCCCCAAAGAAAAAACAAGCAAAGTAATACCGAATATAATAGGAATGACATAAAGAATGCGCTTTATGATATTATGTAACATAGAAAAAAATTTAAAATAAAGTAATACAATGATATAATATATAACAATATATTAATCAATGAAAAATAATAACGATTTTTTTAATAAATCGCCATGTTGATTTGTATTATAAACTTGAAATAAAAGTAAGAAGTTATATTTAACTATTTAAGTTGTAAAATACAATAGCACAACTATATAAATAAAATGAAAAAGGGGAGATAGCAAAAATTGTTTGCATTATAATGCAAATACAAGCTATATAGGTTTTACGAGGGGGGATAAAACTTATATAAATAAAGGTAAGATGCTAAATAATCATTTTACTATTAATCTTCTTAAGTTATAGATACAGTAACACAACTAAAATGAAAAAGTAAAGTACTTTAATAAAATTATTTGTATTTATAAATAAAATGGAAAAAAGGGAGGAAGTGAAACAAACTATATAGGTTCTACGATGACTTGTAAAACCTATATAGATAAAGGGGAAATGCTAAATAATTATTTATTATTAATCATCATAGTTCCAATATACGGCTCGTTTTTGTAAGTAGTTTTCAATACCGTGAACGCCGTCTTCCCCACCAATACCGCTACGTTTATGACCGGAATGATAGCCTTGCACATAGCCACAAATTGGTTTATTAACAAATACCGTTCCTACTTCCATATGATTAAGTGCATGCATAATCGTTTTAATATCTTTCGTATATAGGTAAGAAGACAAAGCTTCTTCACGATTATTCGCAATTTGCAAAGCTTCTTCATAACCGGAAACTTTAACTATAGGCATAACAGGTGCAAACATTTCTTCTTTCGCAACAGGCATATTTTCTGTAACATCGGCAAGAACAGTCGGTTCTATCCAGTAACCTTTTTCAAACTCTTTACCTTGAGGACGTCCGCCACCAGCAAGAAGTTTAGCTCCCATAGCTACCGAATCTTGTACCATTTTGAAAACACGATCTATACCGCTAGCCGTTACGCTAGGTCCCATATCTACGTCGTCCATAGGATTGCCAACACGTAGTTTTTTGACTTTTTCCACGACTTTTGCCGTAAACTCTTCGGCTACCGATTCATCTATTAAGACTAGTTCGTTACAAATACAAACTTGCCCGCAATTTGCGTAACGCGACATAACTGCCGCTTCAGCCGCTTTGTCAATATCTGCGTCTTTCAAGACAATAAAAGAAGCCTTCCCGCCTAGTTCTAGCACTAAACCGGCAACGTTATCAGCAGCCCCTTTATATATAGCCTGTCCTGCTCTCGTACTTCCTGTTAAAGAAATCAAACGTGTTAAAGGATGGGCTACTAATTGAGCGCTAACGTTTATTCCCGCACCACTAACAAGGTTAATAACTCCCGGTGGCAATTTAGCTTCTTCAACAACTTTGCAAAACGCAGATGCAGTAACAGGCGTTGCTTCGTGCGCTTTCAAAACCATAGTATTCCCGGTAACTAAGGCAGGACCTACTTTACGACCAATTAATGCTAAAGGATAATTATAAGCGCAAAGTCCCAATGTAACGCCAAAAGGTACTTTATTAATCATTAAATGTTCATTTGGGTTTTCTGATGGGAAAACACCGCCTTGAATGCGTCGCGCCGCTTCTGCCGAATAGCTTAAGTAAGTTAAGGTATCGTCAAACTCGCCGTGAGCTTGGGCTAGTGTTTTTCCTTGTTCTAGCACGATAAGCTTAACAAAAAGATCGCGTTTTTTTGCTAGTAAGTCTACGATTCGCATAAGATAACGTCCTCGTTCAATAGCCGGGAGCTCTTGCCATGCTTTTTGTGCTTTTTGCGAACTTTGCATAGCGCGATCAACGTCTTCTTTTGTACAATCCGGAACGGTTGCCCAAACCTCTTCGTTTGCAGGATTAAGCACTTCAAACACAGCGCCGGAAGAAGCGTTAACCCATTCTCCGTGAATATAGCAAGGATAATGTTTTGTTTCGTTAATAGCCATAATTTCCTTTTACGTATGGTTAATAATTGTAATAAAATATTTAAAAATAGTTTCTAAAAATAAACGGTACTTTTTTCTAGCCTATAATTTTACTTTGCAAGAGCAAGATAGTATATTACAATCTTAATTGATTTAGATTAACTTAGCTTGCTTCTTGCCTTAGATTATATGCTAGCATATGAATAGGTTTGTGTATATACGTAACAATTCATATAATGAGCATCGCTTACATTACGGTTAATCTGTAACGCCGGCAGCTCCATTTTGAAACGTGCCGGAAGATAAGATTTGTCGCTTGATTTTATACCGACAAATAAAATTCCAATTCCAACTTGCATCGTATTTATGGCATAATCCCCACAAAGGTAATCCGGGCGAATCATGCTCTTTATTATCACGTAAGATTCCGAGTGCTTCAGGTGCACCTTTAATGTGCGCCATAATTTCAAAATTAAGACCGTCCGGTGCAAATTGGACAGTGTTTTTTTCCGGTCCGTCTGTTGTGATTAAAGAAACAATACCTCCTTTATGATGCCACAACGCAACTTCATGTCCACTATTGGAAATAGGATTTAAAGGCGATTTTTCATAAGGACCTAAAATAGTATCGGCAATGGCAACGCCGTGTTTAATCTCACGTCCTCCAAAGTTCATTTCTTCCCCCATTGTTTCCCCTTTATAATAAAGATAGAATTTATTATTGAAAAACATAAGGCAAGGATCGTGTACTTTATGACTATCAAAACTACCTTTTGATTTAACTAAAAAACGATTGTCTTGATCTGTATCCCATTGCCCGTCTCGCGAAGCTTGTACAATAGGTTGCTCTGATTTATGCCAAGGACCAAAAGGACTATTTGCCCAAGCAATGGCAATGTCTTCATATTGCCGATTGAGATAAGGATATTGTACTGTTTGATAGGTTAGGTAAAATTTCCCTTCATGTTCTAATACGTCCGGGGTGAATACTGCCCTATCGTCGTAGCTTCCGTCTGGTCCTCGTTCAATTGCGATTCCTTCTTCTTTCCAAGTTATACCGTCTTTAGAACTAGCATGCCATATTTCCGTTAGATCCCAAGGAAAGACTTTGTCTTCTTTATTAGGAGAGCCAAAACCAACAGTTTCACCGGAACCTTTTGTATACCAACAATGATATAAGTTATCTACTATAAGCACTGCCGAAGGATCTCTTCGAATAATACCTTCTTCATAGGCAAAATCACCTTTTAATTCTTCTGTTTCAAACTCAATAAACCAAGCGGCATTTGTTTTGTTATATCCACGTTCTATAGCTCTTTGAGAAGCTAGACTTAATTCTTTTTTCATAAAAAACTCCTTATATTTTTTATTATCTAATTTATGATTTAATTAATAACTTTTCAATCTCTTCAATACTTTTTCCTTTTGTTTCAGGTAAATAGAAAAACATAAATATTAATCCAAGAAAAGAAGCAATACCGTAATATAAAAAGGTTGTGCTTGCACCTAGATTTTGAAGCTGCCAAGGAAAAAACTGCGATATAAGATAGGTTGCTAAAGCGGTGACTAAATGACAAAAAGGTACGGAAATGCTTCGTATTGTGTTAGGGAATATTTCGGAGAAGATGACCCACATAATAGGTCCAACAGATATATGAAATGAACAGAGGAAAAGAAAAATACCGATTAACACAAAAATCGCATTAATTTTAATTGCCGAGTCAATAATAGGTCCGCTTATTAAAGGAATTTCTTTTTTAGAATAAACGCTTTTTATATCTGCTTTTAAAGCGGTGTCGCTAGAGTAATGTTTATTAATAAATTGTTTTAACGGTTCTGCGTTTAAATGTTGTTCTTCTAGTTTTTGTATAGTTGATTCTGTAATGGTGTAGCTAGCAGAATGAAAACCGTACCAAGAAGAAGTATGTGCGATCACTATTAATACTAAACCGCATACAGTTAAAAAACGACGTCCTAGTTTTTCAACAAATAAAATAGCTAGAATAGTAGCAACAACACCTAAAAGACTAAGGAAGACAGTCCTTGAAAAGGCATCTTCTACACTCATACCAATTTGTTCAAAAATAGTTGGTGCGTAAAAAAGAACGGCGTTTATACCGGTTACGCTTTGTACTATAGCATATACAACGCCTAGCCAAAGGATAAAACGCATTTTTTTACTGAAAAAAATCTTAAATTGCATAACTGTGTTAAGGTGTTTTTTTCTTTCTTCAGCAAGGCTTTCTTCTACGTCATGGATTAATCCTTCTATTTTTTCTGCTTCTGAAAGTTTAGGCAATACTTGTCTTGCTCTTTTCACTTTTCCTTGTGAAATAAGCCATCTTGGCGACTTAGGAAGGATTAATAATAAAGAAAACCAAATAATATTAGGAACGATTTCAAAACCAAACATATAGCGCCATATGGTTTCATTTGTTAACCAGTCAACCTTGGGCATTGCTTTTACTAAATAATAGTTTACAAGAAACGCGGTGAATATACCTAGTACAATTAAAAGTTGATTAATCGCTACGTACATACCGCGCGTTTTAGGCGGCGTTATTTCTCCTATGTACATAACGGATAAACTAATAGATGTAAAAGCTAATCCCCCAATAACACGTCCCATTATAAGTATCCAGTAATTAGGCGCAAGAGCAGAGAATATAGACGAGATAAAATAGGCAATAGATATGCCTATTAAGGTATTTTTACGACCAAATTTCTCACCTAACGTGCCAATAAATAGGAGGGATAACATAACTCCTAAACCGGTACAACTAACAAAATTTCCTTCGGCTATACTACTTAGCTCAAATTGGGAAGTTACATACCGTACGGTACCGGAAATATTAGCGGCGTCCACTCCAAAAACGAAGCCCCCAAAAGCTGCTATTAAAGAATAATTTCTTACATTTGATTTTATAGACATAATATATACTCCTTTTTTACAAAAAAACACAGTTTATTGTTGCCATGAATCGCCTTGTTTTACGTTGTTTTACTTATAGAGGCGATGACTGTTAGAACCTATGTAATAGCTTGCTATTGCTGTTAATCCTTGCTCTTTTACAATGATGCTTTACGTATCAAAATAGGTAACAATATCTTAAAGATTGTATTTAGTTACCTGATACTATTTTAAGCATCCTTTTTTTATAATAAAATAATATTAGGTTGTCAACTAAAATTTAAAACAATGTTTTATTTGTCCTGGTTAAGATAAAATGATTTAGCCTTAATCCTTAGTATAAAATAAATGCTTTTATAATAAAGGTAGTAAGCTAGCTAGTTGGATTAAGGAACTTGCGTACTGAAGTCGTACGTAGGAAGAAAAAAATCTATATAGGTACTACAGTTATAGCGTAAAACCTATATAGATAAAGGTAGGGTTCTAGATTATAAAAGAATTATTTTACTTTCATAAGACTAAACCATTTTTTAGTATCTGGATCAGGTTTGAAATTAGAAATACGTTTTCTTGAGATTTCAATAACTGATGCATGTGCTAAAGGAATAAGCCCAACGTCTTTAGCAAGAATGTATTGTGCTTTTTTGTAGTAACCTGTTCGTAGTTTTCTGTTAGACGTTCGCTTTGCTTTGTATAGTAAAGAGTCAAATTTCTTATTACAGTAATTACCGTAATTATTACCACCGTTTGCTGCGTTACAACTAGTTAAGCCATATAAAAAGTTATCTGGATCCGCAATGTCACCAGTCCAACCAATAAAGAAAACGTCTTTTTCTTTAATATCTTGGTTAAGTTTATGTAGGTACTCGCCCCATTCGTAACTTATAATTTTTGCGTTCACACCGATTTTTTTCCAATCTGCTTGGATAATTTCAGCGGCACGTTTTGCATTTGGCATATACGCACGTGCAACCGGCATTGCCCAAAGACGTAAAGAAAAACCTTTCGGATAACCTGCTTTAGCTAGCAAGGCTTTAGCTTTTTTAAGGTTAAATTTGTATTTAGGTATTTTGTTATTATAGCCCCATACGCTAGGAGGAAGTAAGTTATCTGCTGGCGTTGCATAGCCTCTGTATATAGATTTAAGTAAAGCTTCTTTATCAACGGCGTAGCTTAAAGCACGTCTTACTAAAACGTTATTAAACGGTTTCTTAGCTGCGTTAATGCCAAGATAGCCGGTATTAACACCGGTTACCGTTTGTACGACAATATTAGGATCTTTTGTAAGCTTAGGAACGTCTGCCGGATTTGGTAAAGCTATAACGTCGCAATCGCCTTTTTGTATTTGTAGCGTTCGTGTTGCCGTATTAGGAACGATTAAGAAAATTAACCTGTCTGCATCTGCTTTTCCATGCCAATAATCTTTGAAAGCAACCATACGAAGCATACTATCTTTTTTGTAGCTATAAAAGCTAAAAGCACCGGTTCCAATCGGTTGATTAGAAAGAGTCATAATATCTTTTTTTTGTGCTAAAATTTGATCGGCATATTCTTTAGATAAAATAGAAAAAGAAGCAATCGATAATTCAGCTAAGAAAGGCGCTTCTGCATGAGCAAGCGTAAATTGAACAGTATAATTGTCTACTTTTTTTACGTCTTTAATTAACTTGCCAAAGCCCATAGATGAATAATATTCAAATATACTATTGCCGACTTTATAAAAAGGATTCTTTTTGTTACGTTGCATGTCAAAAGTAAAAACAACGTCGTCTGCATTAAAATCGCGGCTAGGTTTAAAGTATTTTGTCGTGTGGAATTTCACGCCTTTACGAAGGTGAAAAGTGTAAACCGTACCTTTTTTAGTGATATCCCAAGAAGTGGCAAGGGAAGGCGTTAGTTCAGTAGAAGCCTGTTTTGTGTTAACTAGCGGATCGTATAGAGCTTCAACAACGTCAAAAGAAGCGGAATCACTCACTAACGAAGGAATAAAATAAACGGGGCTAGCTTCTGTACAATAGGTGATTTGTTTTGCAGCAAAAGCCGAATTTGTTGTAACTAGTAAAGGAAACAATACTAACAACATGAAAAAAATTCTTTTCATAGCTATACCATAGTGAAGGTTAATATATAAGTTTTGTTTATACATGAATACACGAGAAAAGTCAATTTATTCCCTTATAAAATAGGATAAGATTAGCTATGTAAGAGAATGATTCTTTGTAAAAGGCGAGGGTATAAAAATCTATATAGGTACTACAGTTATAGTGTAAAACCTATATAGATAAAATAAGTTAAGTTGTTTAACAAAAGAATTATTTAATTTTTACAAGACTAAACCATTTTTTACCACTAATTGGATCAGGTGTATAATTAGAAATACGTTTTCTTGAAGCGTGAAGAATTAATGCATGAGCTAAAGGAATAATGGCGGCGTCTTTAGCTAAAATAGCTTGTGCTTTTTTGTAGTAACCTGTTCGTAGCTTTCTATTAGACGTTCTTTTTGCTTTATATAGTAAAGAGTCAAATTTCTTATTACAATAATTACCATGATTTGTGCCACCTTGTGCTGCACTACAACTTATTACACTATATAAAAAATTATCTGGATCACCAATATCGCCAGTCCACCCCATAAAGAAAATATCTTTGTTTTTAAGGTCTTGGTGGAGTTTGCGAAGGTATTCGCCTAAATCATAACTTATAATTTTCACGTTTACACCGATTTTTTTCCAATCTGCTTGGATAATTTCAGCAGTACGCCTTGCATTTGGCATATAGGCACGTGCAACCGGCATAGCCCAGAGAGTTACAGAAAAACCGTGAGGGTAACCGGCTTTAATTAGCAATGCTTTTGCTTTCTTAAGGTTAAATTTATATTTAGCTATATTTGCATTATATCCCCATACGCTAGGAGGAAGAAGGTTATCCGCTTCTTTAGCATAGCCTCTGAATATAGTTTTTATTATCGTTTGCTTATCAACTGCATAGCTTAAGGCACGTCTTACTAAGACATTATTAAACGGTTTCTTAGCTACGTTAATACCAAGAAAACCGGTATTAGCGCCGGTTACTGTTTGAACGTTAACATTAGGATCTTTTTTGAGTTTTTGCAAATCTGCCGGATTAGGATAGGCTATAATATCACAATCGCCTTTTTGTAGTTGTACTGTTCTGGTAGAGTCATTAGGGACAATTAAAAAACTTAACCTGTCCGCATCTACTTTGCCTCGCCAATAATCTTTGAAAGCGAGCATACGAAGTACACTATCTTTTTTATAGCTATAAAAGCTAAAAGCACCTGTCCCAACCGGTTGATTAGAAAGAGTCATAATATCTTTTTTTTGTGCTAAAATTTGATAGGCATATTCTTTAGATATAATAGAAAAAGAGACAATAGATAATTCAGCCAAGAAAGGCGATTCAGCGCGAGAAAGCGTAAATTGGACAGTATAATCGTCTAGCTTCTTAATACTTTTAATTAATTTAGGAAAGCCTAGAGAATAATAATAACCAAACATACTATTGCCGATTTTGTGAAATGGATTTTTTTTGTTACGTTGTAAATCAAAAGTAAAAACAACGTCGTCAGCATTAAAGTTGCGTGTAGGTTTAAAGTATTTTGTCGTCTGGAATTTCACGCCTTTACGAAGATGAAAAGTGTAAACTTTGCCGTCTTTAGAAATATTCCAAGAAGTAGCAAGAGCCGGAACTATCGCGTTAGATCCCGGGTTTGTATTAACTAGTGGGTCGTATATAGCTTCCGCTGCGTCAAAAGAAGAGGAGGCACCGGCTAAAGAAGGGAGAAAATAAACGGGACTAGTTTCTATACAATAGGTGATTTGTTTAGCTGCAAAAGCCGTATTGGTTAAGAGAAATAAAGATAATAATAAGATTAATAAAGTAGAATAGATTTTATTCATAAATATACCGTTAAAAAAGAGTATAAAAATCTATATAGGTTCTATGGTTATAGCGTAAAACCTATATAGATAAAGGTAAGGGACTAGATTATAAAAGAATTATTTTACTTTCATAAGGCTAAACCATTTGTTATTACCTGGATCAGGTTTAAAGTTAGCAATACGTTTTCTTGAAGCATTAATAACTGATGCATTAGCTAAAGGAATAACGGCGGCGTCTTTAGCAAGAATAAGTTGCGCTTGTTTGTAGTAAGAAGCTCTTTGTTTAATATTAGAAGTGCGTTTTGCTTTATATAGCAGCGCATCGAATTTTTTATTACAGTAATAGCCGTAATTTGATCCGCCTTTTGTTGCGCTACAACTTGTTAAGGTATATAAAAAATTATCTGGATCACCAGTGTCACCAGTCCAACCAATAAAGAAAACGTCTTTTTCTTTATTGTCTTGGTTAAGTTTACGTAGGTACGTACCCCAATCGTAAGTTATAATTTTAACCTGTACGCCAATTTTTCCCCAATCTGCTTGGATAATTTCAGCGGCACGTTTTGCATTTGGCATATAGGCACGTGCAATTGGCATTGCCCAAAGACGTAAAGAAAAACCTTTAGGGTAACCGGCTTTAACTAGTAATGCTTTTGCTTTTTTAAGGTTAAATTTATATTTAGGTATTTTGTTATTATATCCCCATATACTAGGAGGAAGTAAGTTGTCTGCTGGAGTCGCATAGCCTCTGTATACGGCTTTAATTAAAGCCTCTTTGTCAACGGCGTAACTTAAGGCTTGCCTTACTAAGACATTATTAAACGGTTTCTTTGTTACGTTAATACCAAGATAGCCAATATTAGCGCCGGTTATGGTTTGAATAAGAACATGTGGATTTTTTTTCAGCTTAGGAACGTCTGCCGGACTTGGCATTGCCACAACGTCACAATCGCCTTTTTCTAGTTGTATTGTTCGTGTGGAAGCATTAGGAACAATTAAGAAAGTTAATCGGTCCGTATCAGCTCGCCCAGCCCAATAATCTTTAAAAGTTAACATACGAAGCATGCTATCTTTTTTATAACTATAAAAGCTAAAAGCACCGGTTCCAATCGGTTGATTGGAAATAGTCATAATATCCTTTTTTTGTGCTAAAATTTGATCGCCATACTCTTTAGACAAAATAGAAAAAGCGGAGATAGATAAATCAGCTAAGAAAGGTGCTTCTGCACGTGAAAGCGTAAATTTAATAGTGTAGTCGTCTGTTTTTTTAATACTTGTAATTAAAGTAGCAAAATTCATAGACGAATAATAATTAAACGCACTATTGCCGACTTTATGAAATGGATTTTTTTTGTTACCTTGCATATCAAACGTAAAAAGAACGTCGTCTGCATTAAAATCGCGGGTAGGTTTAAAGTATTTTGTCGTGTGGAATTTCACGCCTTTACGAAGATGAAAAGTGTAAACTTTGCCGTCTTTAGAAATATTCCAAGAAGTAGCAAGCGCCGGAATTAATTCAGTAGATCCTTGCTTTGTTTTAAGTAGAGGATCATATAATGCTCTAGCCGCGTCAAAAGAAGCAGAGTCACTTGCTACAGACGGTACAAAATAAACGGGGCTACCTTCTGTGCAATAGGTAATTTGTTTTGCCGCAAAAGCCGTATTGGTTAAGAAAAATAAAGATAAAAGTAAGATTAATAAAGTAGAATAGATTTTATTCATAAATATACCGTTAAAAGAGAGTATAAAAATCTATATAGGTTCTATAGTTATAGCATAAAACCTATATAGATAAAATAAGTTAAGTTGTTTAACAAAAGAATTATTTCACTTTCATAAGGCTAAACCATTTTTTAGCAGTTGGATCCGGTTTGAAATTAGAAATACGTTTTCTTGAAACTTCAATAACTAATGCGTGCGCTAAAGGAATAACCCCCACGTCTTTAGCTAAAATAGTTTGTACTTTTGCGTAGTAACGAGAACGGATTTTTCTATTAGGCGTTTGCTTTGCTTTATATAGTAAAGAGTCAAATTGTTTATTACAGTAATTACCGAAATTATTACCACCGTTTGCCGCTTTACAACTTAATAAGTTAAAAAAGTAATCTGGATCACTAATAGCCGCAGTCCAACCAATAAAGAAAACGTCTTTTTCGTTAGTGTCTTGGTTAAGTTTATGTATGTATTCGCCCCATTCGTAACTTATAATTTTCACGTTCACACCGATTTTTTTCCAATCTGCTTGGATAATTTCAGCGGCACGCCTTGCATTTGGCATATACGCACGTGCAATCGGCATTGCCCAAAGATGTAAAGAAAAACCGTGTGGGTAGCCGGCTTTCGTTAGTAATGCTTTAGCCTTTTTTAGGTTAAACTTATATTTAGCTATATTTGCATTATATCCCCATATAGTAGGCGGAAGTAGATTATCTGCCTCTTTAGCATAGCCTCTATATACGGATTTAAGTAAAGCTTCTTTATCAACGGCGTAGCTTAAGGCTTGTCTTACTAGTTTATTATTAAACGGTTTCTTAGCTGCGTTAATGCCAAGATAGCCGGTATTAACACCGGTTACCGTTTGTACAACAATATTAGGATCTTGTTTAAGCTTAGGAACGTCTGCCGGATTAGGCAAAGCTATAATATCGCAATCGCCTTTTTGTATTTGTACTGTTCGTGTTGCCGTATTAGGAACGATTTCAAAAATTAACCTGTCTGCATCTGCTTTCCCATTCCAATAATCTTTGAAAGAGACCATACGAAGCATACTGTCTTTTTTGTAGCTATAAAAGCTAAAAGCCCCGGTTCCAATCGGTTGATTAGAAAGAGTCATAATATCTTTTTTTTGTGCTAAAATTTGATCGGCATATTCTTTAGATACAATAGAAAAAGAATCAATTGATAATTCAGCTAAGAAAGGCGCTTCTGCATGAGCAAGCGTAAATTGAACGGTATAGGCGTCTACTTTTTTAATACTTTTAATTAAAGTTTCAAAACCCACAGACGAATAAAAATTAAAAATACTACTGCCGACTTTATGAAATGGATTCTTTTTATTACGTTGCATATCAAACGTAAAAAGAACGTCGTCTGCGTTAAAATCGCGTGTAGGTTTAAAGTATTTTGTCGTGTGAAATTTCACGCCTTTACGAAGATGAAAAGTATAAACTTTGCCGTCTTTAGAAATCTTCCAAGAAGTAGCAAGGGAAGGCGCTAATTCAGTAGAAGCTTGTTTTGTGTTAACTAGCGGATCGTATAGCGCTTCAATAACGTCAAAAGAAGCGGTATCATTCACTAACGAAGGAATGAAATAAACGGGGCTAGCTTCTGTACAATAAGTAATTTGTTTTGCAGCAAAAGCCGTATTGGTTAATAAAAATAAAGATAATAATAAGAGTAATAAAGTAGAATAGATTTTATTCATAAATATACCGTTAAAAAAGTGTATAAAAAGCTATATAGATTTTAAGGTTATAACGTAAAACCTATATAGATAAAATTAGTAGATTCGTTTCATAAGCTTATGAAAAATTATTTAACTTTCATAAGGTTAAATCGCATACCTTTAACAGGATCCGGTTTATAGTTAGTAATACGTTTTCTTGAAGCCGCTGTATCAGAAGCATAAGCTAAAGGAATAGTCGCCGCTTCTTGCGCAAGGATAGATTGTACTTTTTTATAGTAACCTGTTCGTAGTTTTCTATTAGACGTACGCTTTGCTTTGTATAGTAAAGAATCCACTGTTTTATTACAGTAATTACTATAATTCGCTCCGCCGTCGGCAGCACTACAGCTTATTAGGGTATATAAAAAGTTATCTGGATCCCCAATATCAGCACTCCATCCTAGAATGAAAACGTCTTTGTTAGCTGGCTCTTGGTTAAGTTTATGTAGGTACGTTCCCCAGTCGTAACTTACAATTTTCACGTTCACACCGATTTTTTCCCAATCTGCTTGGATAATTTCAGCAGTTCGTTTTGCGTTTGGCATATATTCTCTTGCAATTGGCATTGCCCAAAGATGTAAAGAAAAACCGTGAGGATAGCCGGCTTTAGCTAGCAATGCTTTAGCTTTTTTAAGGTTAAACTCATAAGTACGTACGTTTGCGTTATAGCCCCATATGCTCGGCGGAAGTAAGCCGGTTGCCGGTTTAGCATAGCCTTTGTATACAGCTTTAATAATAGCCTTTTTATCAACGGCATAATTTAACGCTTGCCTCACTAGTTTATTGTTAAACGGTTTCTTTGTTACGTTCATACCAATATAGCCAATATTAGCGCCGGTTATGGTTTGGATAAGCACGTTTTGATTTTTTTTGAGTTTCTCTATATCCGTAGGGTTTGGCATGGATATAATATCACAATCGCCTTTTTGTAAATGTAACGTTCTTGTTGGAGCATTAGGAACGATTAAGAAAGTCAACTTATCCGTATCAGCTCGCCCAGCCCAATAATCTTTAAAAGTTAACAGACGTAGCATGCTATCTTTTTTATAACTATAAAAGCTAAAAGGACCGGTTCCAATCGGTTGATTAGAAAGAGTCATAATATCTTTTTTTTGTGCTAAAATATAATCGGCATACTCTTTAGACATAATGGAAAAGGCAGTAATAGATAAATCAGTAGCAAAAGGAGCTTCTGCACGACTAAGCGTAAATTGGACAGTATAGTCGTCTATTTTTTTAATATCTTTAATTAAAGTTTCAAAACCCATAGACGAATAAAAATCAAACATACTATCGCCGACTTTGTGAAATGGATTTTTTTTATTACGTTGCATATCAAAAGTAAAAACAACGTCGTCCGCATTAAAATCGCGTTTAGGTTTGAAGTATTTTGTCGTGTGGAATTTCACGCCTTTACGAAGATGAAAAGTATAAACTTTACCGTCTTTAGAAATATCCCAAGAAGTGGCAAGAGAAGGCGCTAATTCAGTTGATTGCGGCTTAATGCCAACTAATTGATCATATAACGCATGCGCCGCAGTAAAAGAAGCGGAGTCGCCGGCTATAGAAGGAATGAAATAAACGGGGCTAGCTTCCGCACAATAGGTAATTTGTTTTGCAAACGCAGCATGGATAGTTACAGAGAAAGACAATAACAATACCAGTAAGATAGAATAGATTCTGTTCATAAGTATACCGTTAAAAAAAGTGAATAAAAAGCTATATAGGTTCTACAGCAATACTGTAAAATCTATATGAGAACAGATAATTTATTAAAAGATAAACTAAAAATTTATATAGGCTTCAAGGGGTAAAGAAGTAACCCTATATAGATAAAAAATAATTTATTAAAATAAAGATAAAGTAAAACATTTATATAAGTTTTGAAGGAGGGGCTATCAAACCTATATAGATAAAAAAATAATTTATTAAAAAGATAAACTAAAAATTTATATAAGTTTTAAGAGGGGAAAGTATAAAACCTATATATAAAGGCAATCTATAAAGAACGTGATGAAATAAAAGTATAAAACGATTATTGTACGTTAATGATAAAAACCTTTTTTCAAATTAGCTCCGGTTTCAAAATATATTTTGAATATAGAACTAAATTTTATTTACTATAGCTTATACAGGACTATAAACAACAAGTCAATATATTTTTTAATAACATATAAAATAATTTTATTTTACAAGCTCTGTAACTTGATATTACGTAGGATAGCATTATATAAAATTGACATAATTAAATAGTTAGTGTAGCAGTAAAGAAAAGAAAATTACTAACTATTAAAATTTTGTAGCATGAACCTATCTAAAGCAAGCGACGTACTTCGTATTTTAAGTGCCGACATGGTGGAACAAGCGCAGTCCGGACATCCTGGCGCCCCGCTTGGCATGGCGGATATAGCAACTCTGTTGTGGCAAGAATTTTTAAAACATAATCCTGTTAACCCGTCATGGCAGAACAGAGACCGTTTTGTGCTATCAAACGGGCATGCCTCGGCTTTGTTATATAGCTTGCTACATGTAAGCGGCTATGCTGTTTCTATAGACGATTTGAAAAAGTTTAGACAATTACATTCCATTACTCCCGGGCATCCTGAATACGGCGTAACACCGGGCGTGGAAGTCTCAACCGGACCTTTAGGACAAGGATTCGCGGCGGCAGTGGGTATGGCAATGGCAGAAGTAAGGCTTGCCGCCGAGTTTAATAAAGAGGCGTTTCGTATTGTAGATAATTATACGTACGTATTTGCCGGCGACGGTTGTTTAATGGAAGGGCTATCCCACGAAGCAGCGGCGCTGGCCGGGCATTTGCGATTAAATAAATTAATTGTGTTTTGGGATGATAATAAAATTTCAATTGACGGGAGCACTGAACTAGCGCGCTCTGATTCGAATCCGTTACGTTTTCAATCTTACGGTTGGCAGATTATCCCGTCAGTAGACGGACATAATCCTGATGCGATTCGAGAGGCTATCAAAAGAGCAAGGCAGAACAAGGATCAGCCGACTTTGATTTGTTGCAAAACCTTGATAGCAAAAGGAACACCAAAGAAACAAGGTAAAGCAATAAGTCACGGCGCCCCGCTAGGTGCAAGGGATTTAATAGGATTGCGAGGCTATGCCGGTTGGAAAGAAGAAGCCTTTTGTATACCGCAAGAAATATACGATATATGGGATTGTAAAGAAAAAGGAAGAGAGCAAGAAAAGCAGTGGCAAATTTTATTTGAGAAATATAAAACGCAATACCCGGTGTTGGCAAGTGAATACGAGCGGCGAACAGCAAAAGAAAAAAAATTACCAACTAGGTTTGTAACTGATATGAATGAATATTTACAAAATCTAGAGGCAGAAGAAAAACCGCTAGCAACAAGGAAAGCATCGCAAGAATATATTGAAAGCGTAGTTTCTAAAATACCGGAGATTTTCGCCGGCTCTGCGGATTTGAGCGCGTCAAACCTAACGAAGTGGAAAGAGGCGGAGGATTTCACATATAGAACGGAAACGGGAAGGTATGTGAATTATGGTATACGAGAATTTGCAATGAGTGCGGCGATGATAGGCATACACCTATACGGTGGCTTTATTCCTTATGGTGGGACGTTTCTAGTTTTTATGGATTATGCTAAAGCGGCAGTGCGACTAGCGGCGTTGATGCAATTGCCGATAATTTACGTATATACCCATGATTCCATTGCTATTGGCGAAGACGGACCGACTCACCAACCAATAGAGCAACTGGCAAGTTTAAGAATGACGCCGAATCTAGAGGTATGGCGACCATGTGACGCGAAGGAAACGGCGATAGCTTGGAAGCAAGCTTTGATTCAAAAAGACAAGACAAGTGTACTGGTTTTTTCAAGACAAAATTTAGCACAGCTAACAAAAGACGTTGCCCTAGAAAACATAGAGAAAGGCGGCTATATTTTGGACGGAAAAGAGGAGGTTTTAGACTTAATTATGATAGCCACCGGATCAGAGGTAATTTTAGCGATAGAAGCTTGTAAAGAGTTGAGAAAACAAGGCTTTGCCGTTCGCGTTGTGTCAATGCCTTGTGTTGAACGTTTTGAAAAACAGGACAAAATATATCAAGATTTAGTACTTCCTAACACATGCGAAACAAGGATAGCCATAGAAGCCGGAGCAACGGCAACTTGGTATAAATACGTTGGGTTACATGGCGAAGTAATAGGCGTTGATTCGTTTGGCGCGTCAGGCAAGGGATCGGCGGTCTTAGAGGCGTATGGCATGACAACAAAAGCAGTAGTAAAAAAAGCTATAGCATTGATAGACGTGCAAAAAAAGAAAGAAGGTAAGTAAAAACAATAAGGTAGCCGGTACTTTTAAGTGTCAGGCAAGGGCGCGGAGGTCTTAGAGGCGTACGGCATGACAACAAAAGCAGTAGCATTGATAGCAGTGCAGAAAAAGAAAGAAGGTAAGAAAAAACAATAATGTAGTCGGTACTTTTGAAGCGTCAGGCAAGGGATCGGCGGTCTTACTTTTGAAGCATCAGGCAAGGGCGCGGAGGTCTTAGAGGCGTACGGCATGACAACAAAAGCTATAGCATTGATAGGCGTGCATAAAAAAGAAAGAAGGTAAGAAAAAACAATAAGGTAGCCGATACTTTTGAAGCGTCAGGCAAGGGCTCGGCGGTCTTAGAGGCGTACGGCATGACAACAAAAGCAGTAGAATTGATAGACGTGCAAAAAAAGAAAGAAGGTAAGAAAAAACAATAAT
>PUHO01000015.1:0-15069 GCA_002995645.1 SAR324 cluster bacterium
ATCTTATCGTCGTTCCCGCCTTCGTTTGATGCGTGTAAAGAAAGCTGTCTCATTCTTACTAAGATATTATTCACTTCTTCCATTGACGCTTCTGCCGTTTGCACCATAGATACTGCTAACTCAGAATTGCTTGTCGCTTGTTCTAGTGATTTTACTTTCGCTTTCATTTGCTCCGCTATCACTAGCCCTGCCGGATCGTCCGACCCTCTATTTATCTTCTTACCGCTTGATAATCTCTCTAACGATTTGTTTATCCCGTCGCTTGTCTCGTTTAAATTCCTCCATGAATTTAACGCCGCCACATTATGTCTTACCGTTATGCTCATTGCTTCTCCTTCCTTCTCGGTTTATTTCTCTTCTCTTTTAGCGGTCGTTTTTTCCCTTTTCTTAAGCTCTCCCCTTTGCTTTTTTTCTTTTTTATATATATAATGATGCTTCATGTAGAGAAAAATTTTATATATAGTTACCTTTAGGAATAATATGCACCCATTACTTTTAGATATTGGTTTTTTACAAATTCGTTATTATGGATTAATGTATGCGCTTAGCGTGTATTTTGGGCTTTTGATTTTAAGGAAAGATTTTCAAAGAGCGCAGTGGAATAAGAATGAAGATCAGATTTTTAATCTTGTCTTTTGGGTTTTTCTTGGCGGTTTACTAGGCGGGCGTATTTATTATGTCCTTTTTTCATTAGATTACTATTTAGCACCAACAACGCCTCTATGGGAAATGTTTGCTATTTGGCACGGTGGTTTAGCTATTCATGGCGGCATTATTGGCGGTTTACTTGCACTGATGTATATATGTAAGCACTATGAATTACCTTTGTGGCGTGTTTGTGATTATTGTTGTTCTGTTCTTATGCTTGGGCAAACGTTGGGGCGTTTTGGTAATTTTATGAATGGTGACGCTCATGGTATTCCAACAGATCAACCTTGGGGAATCGTTTTCCCATACGGTCCGGCGTCAAGAGAATTTCCAGGACAACCGTTGCATCCCGTTATGTTATACGAATTAGTTTTAAACTTTTTTGCCTTTCTTCTTCTTCGCTATTTACTGCGCTTACATAGGAAAAAAGGTCTTGTTTCTTGTGCTTATTTGATCTTATATTCTATTATTCGTTTTTGTGTTACGTTCTTTCGCGCTGATGATTTGTATTTTTATGGCTTACGTGCACCGCATATTATTTCTGTTATCGGCTTTATTATTGGGCTAAGTTGTATTTTGATTTTTAAGTTATATCAACGAGACTTAAAATGGAACGAAGAAATGCAATACCTTCCATTACGTAAGAAAAATAGTAAAAAGTAGAAACGAAAGGCGAGAGACTTCATTACGTAAGCAAGTTAACAAAAGGGAAGACTATTTAAGTTTTCCCTTTTTTTATGTTTGTTTTCACGATTACTTAGCTGATTATTTGGTATAAGTCTTTAGCTTGAGAGTAATGTTTTTGTTGTTCATACGTTCTTGCTAAAAACCATTGCGTTGTATTGTGTATATCTTTAGAAGGAAATAAAGACAATACTTTAATAAAATAAGAAGAGGTTGGCGAGCGCCTTTATTACGTAAGTAAGTTAACAAAAGGGAAGATTATTTAAGTTTTCCCTTTTTTTTACGTTTGTTTTCACGATTACTTAGCTGATTATAGCGAGCTTGTGCTTTTTTAGCATAGGCCCCTGATTTACTTGCTAAAGTTTGGTATAAATCTTTAGCTTGAGAGTAATGTTTTTGTTGTTCATACGTTCTTGCTAAAAACCATTGCGTTGTATTGTGTATATCTTTAGAAGGAAATAAAGACAATACTTTAATAAAATAAGAAGCGGCTAATGCGCTTTGTTTTTGATCAAAGTAGATTTTACCAATAGAAAACAGAGCTAACGGAGCATATGCGCCAACTTTATTAAAATGATATAGTTCGTCAAACGTTTTTGCTGCGTGCTTAGTATCGTTTTGCTTAAGATATGTATACGCTTTTTTCAAAATCGCTTTTTCTTGCTTAGATACTAATAGAATTGGCTTTTTTGTTTTTGCAATTGATGTTCTTTGTTTTTCCTCTTTTTGTTGTCGCACGTTGTATTGCTTTTTTATTTTTTCTTTTAAGGCGGCAACCTTGTTTTCTAGCATTTGTATTTTAACGTCTTGTAGTAGTGCGGTGTGTTGCATTCGCTCGTATTGATCTGTAATTTTTTGTTGCTTTTGTTTAATGGCGTTCAAATCTTCTAAGAATAAATTTTGTCCTTCATAAAAATTCTTTAATCGCAAATTCATTTGCGTTAGTAAAGTATTTTGCGCAGTAGAAAGCTGTACTTCTTGTTTATTTAGCTTTTGTTCAAGTTGTGTTATTTTCTTTTGCAAAGATCGGTTAGTTTGCCCAAAAAGAGAGGAAAAACTAAATAGTATGCTTATAGGTATAATAAGCAGTACTAATTTTTTTATTTGTGCCATAAGTTAAGTTTAATCCAAGAAGGGTTATATTCATCAATGTAAGACGGTGATTTTGTTACACGGCGATTGTTTGTTCCATTATAATAAATTGCGTATAGTTTTTGTATGCCACGTTTTTTGCCTGTATAAATAATTTGTTGCCCATTTGGCGACCATGTTGGTTGTTCTGCTGATATATGGGAAGTATGCGTTAATTGTCGTTGTTTTAATCCGTTTTGCGACATAATATAAATAGTAAATACTCCGTTTTCTCTTGAAGCATAGGCAAATTCATCTCCTGAAGGCGACCATGCGGGATCAGTGTTATAAGTACCTTGAAAGGTCATTCGTTTTATTTTGTTTGTTTTTAAATTTTTTTGATAGATTTGAACACTGCCGGATCTATCAGATACAAACAATAAAGTATTTGATCTAGGATTAAAACGAGGCATTGTATTAATAGAATTATCGTTTATAATTTTAGTTGCTTTTTTTGAAGAGAGTGGTAATAAAGAAACAGAACTATTGCCATGGAATGCCATTGTGACAAATAAAGAATATTGATTTTTCCAACTTGCCCCGGAAAAGACGCCGGACGGCAAAGAAACTTTTTTCGCTAACCACGTTTTGCTAGATAAAAGAAAAAGTTGATTTTTTTGATCTATAATTTGTGCAAATAAAAGGTATTTCCCGTGTCTCTCCCAACGAGGCAGTATTTTAATATTATAATTATGAATCGGCGTAATCGCTCTGTTAGTTATAGGATCGCTAATTAAAAGAGCGTATTTGTGTTCTTTTCTATTTTTAGTAATATAGGCTACAGAAGAAAACAGTATATCCGTTTTATGTACTAATAAAGAAAGTAGCTTTTTCGTAATCATAAAAGCGTATTGATCCGCATGATACGGACGAAAAGGCGTTGTTATATCAAAAATAGAGATGCCTTGTTTTGTCATGGTGGTAACATGTAAGGAATCTTTTTCAATAGTCGTTTTTAAGGTAAGAAAAGCGTCGTCTTGCGTTTGTGATTCAATTTGAAAAGAACCGCTCCATTGTAAAGTTGCAAATAATCTTTTTTTGAATAAAGCAATTTGTTGCGGTTGGGTAACGTTATTTTTTGCCGTAAATTGAATGGCTAGTTTAGGTAATTTTAAACTAGAGCCTTCTATATGAATATAGAGGTCTTGCGCAAATAAAGGAAAAGAAGCTGTGCTATACAGGGTAAACAAGACAAGTAAAATTATTTTTTTCATATATACGTAGGATTTTATTTTGGATATAAAGTAAATTGTAAATGTATAGTTATACTGTCTTTTTTTTGCAATGCTGCTGGCATAGGCGGAAAAGGCGCCGCTTTTTGGATAGCGTCTTCAATAGCAAGGTTTGTTGTCTGTTGTTTCGCTTTCTTTTCCCATTTTATATTTAATAAAGTTCCGTCCTTTGCTACTGTGATAATAAGGTTAAGGTTTAATTTCTGTTTAACCGGCGCGGCTTCCCAATGTGATGTAATTTGATTATATACTTTAGACGTATAACTTGTATAGTTTGCTTTATTTTCTTTTGTTAAAGCACTTGTAGTTTGTTTCTTGCTCTTATTTTGTTCTTGTCGTTCGTTTTCTGTAATGACTTTTTTTAATAATTTTTGTAATAATTTATCAGACTGGGCATCTTCTGTTGTTGGCATGGCTGCTTCGCTTTGCGTTGGATCTGTTGCAATATTTGCTTGGCTTGGGAGGGCTGTTTGATCGGTTGCTTGCTTAGGTTGCGCTGATGCGTTTGTCGCTTTTTCTGCAAAAATAGGAGTTATAACAAATTTTTGAATTTTTAAGGTCGGTTGTTTATGTGAGTTATGTAAAAAATAGAAAACAAATCCTATTAATACAAAATGTGCGGTACTAACTATAAAAAAATATTTCCAAGTATATGTTTCTGCTTTCATTGCAATTCAGGTTTATTTACAAGAAGGTTTACCTTTTCAATATGACTTTCTCTTAACGTGTTAAATAAGGCAATGACTTTGCCGTATTGTGTTCGCTTGTCTGCTTCTACAAGAATCGCGCCGTTACTGTGGAGCTGTTTCCATCTTTTAATATAATTAATGGCTTTAGTTCTTGTGTAGTGTTTCTTTTTAATTGTAATACGGTTTGCACGAGAAAGTGAAATGACTAACCTACGCGATTGCATAGTACGTATGCCGTTTGCCGTTGGTAGTTTAACTGTAATGCTAGTTGCAATAAACGGAGCGGTAATTAAAACAATGACAAGTAAAACTAATAAAATATCTACAAAAGGCGTAATATTAATTTCAAACAAACTAGTTGTTGAATTCGTTTGTATTAGTTTCATAAAACAAAGAGTGTAAAAGAATTTGAATAGAGAAGAGATTTTTATTAAGTAACGTTAATAAAACTTGTTCTTTGTATTTAAAATAGTTAAAACTGACTAAAGCGGGAATAGCAACAAATAAACCAACGCCGGTAGCAATAAGAGCGGCTGAGACGTCGGGAGCAATAATATTTAATTGTACGTTATTCATACCGCCAATATGATATAAAGCGCGAATCATACCGGAAACAGTGCCAAATAAACCAATAAAAGGCGCGCTAGCACTAATCGTTGCTAAAGTAGGCAAGCTACGTGATTTATTTTGCATAAGCACGGCAATATAGCTAGGTAAGGATTCATTTATTTGCGTAAAGCTTTGTTTTGCCGTAATAACGTCGTTTTTATATAAGGTTTTAAGCTCATGGTAGGTTGATTGCACAGCTTGGCTTAATAAAGTAGTATTATATTCGTTAATATATTGTATGAATTTTGTTTGCGTTACAGACGTAGAAAAACGAATAAGTAAAGCGTGCGTTTGTCGGATTTCTTTACGTATGGCAATAATTTGCTTTAAAATAATAGTCCAAGATAATAAAGAAAGACATAATAAAATTAATAAGCTCGCTAAATAAAAAGGATCGTTATTAAAAATTAAAGAAAGAAAAGACGAATGCATAGCAAGGTATTATATAAAATGGTTAGGTAGTTTTAAAAGTTAGCTTCCTAGAGTTCAAAGAGCTCATAATTTGATAGGGCACCGTATTTGCCCATTTTGCAAGTTGCCGTACTGTAATTGCAAGATCGCCTTGTTCGCCAACTAAAGTAACAGGATCGTTTAACTTAGCTTGCGGAATATGAGTAATATCAATCATTGTGGCGTCCATAGCATTACCACCGCGAATAGGCGCCTTTTGATTGCAAACTAAAACTTCTCCCACGTTGCGTAATCGTGGATATCCGTCGCCGTATCCTATAGGCAATACCGCTATTTTACAAGGTGCTTTTGCTTGGAAATGCATACCGTAACCAACGTAGTCCCCTTTTTCTAGTTGTTTAATAAAACTAATTTTTGTACGTACCGACATTACAGGTAAAAGAGTTTGGTTATTAAAATTAATATGGCGACAAACGTCAGACGGATATACGCCGGTTGTAAGAATACCAATACGAACCATAGAACCGTGCGCAAAAGGTAAGTCAAGGTAGCCACCTGAATTACAAGTATGAATATATTTTGGTTTTTGCTTTAGTTTGTTAATAATAGATTCAAATCGATTCCATTGTTGCGTTGCATAGGTTTTGTCTAGCTCGTCTGATTGGGCAAAGTGAGTCATAATCCCTTCCACTTCTAACGAAGGAATAGCGTATATTTTTTCTATTGTTTCTAAAGCGTTTTGCCATAGTAAACCGTACCTTCCCATGCCGGTATCAATTTTAATGTGTACTTTAGCTTGTTTTTCAACTTTTTTTGCTAATAACGCTAATTCATTCGCTATAGCAAGGCTTTGTATTTGTAGTGTAATATTGTTTTCTATACAAAAAGATAACTCTTCTTTTGTCCTTTCCCCAAATAGAAGAATAGCCGCTTGAGGAAGTGCCTTTCGTAGTTCTATTGCTTCTTCCATACAAGCAACCGCTAAATAAACACAGCCCGCTTGTAATGCTTTTTTTGCAGTTAGAATCATGCCGTGTCCAAGTGCATTATCTTTCACAACAGCGCAAACAGCTAGATCGCTTGCTTTTTCTTGCATTAATAAAGAAAAATTATGCGCTAAGTTTTGTTCGTTTATTTCTACGTAGCCTCTGTTTGTTACCATAGCCGATTTAGTTTGTTTGTTGTATATGTTCAATGACTACTTTTCTATCTGAAAAAGGATATTTTGTATCGCCAATAACTTGATACGTTTCGTGTCCTTTGCCGGCAATTAAAAGCGTATCGCCTTCTTGTAAGCAGTCTATAGCTTGTTGAATAGCTTCTTTCCTATCGCAAATAACTTGCGTATGCTTTTTTCTGTCTTCTGGAATTGCGTCATAGATTTGCATGCAAATTGCCATGGGATCTTCTTTTCTTGGATTATCTGAGGTAATCCAAATATAATCGGCAAATTGCGCGGCTTCGTCTGCCATTAAAGGACGTTTTGTTTTATCACGATTGCCACCGCAGCCAAAAACAAGGTGTAGTTTATTTTGCGTTTGTTGTTTAACTGCTTGTAAAATAGAAGATAAAGCGTCCGGCGTATGCGCATAGTCTATGTATATATTATAGGGTTTATTGTCTATTTCTACATGTTCAAAACGACCGGAGATTTGCCCCATAGAGCGAAAAGCGCGTTGTATGGTAGATAAAGGAATATTATCTAAATAGGCGCATGCTGCTGCGGCAAGGGCATTATATAAGTTAAATAATCCTGTAATAGGCAAATAGATTAAAAGACTAAAATTTTGCTTAATATAAAGATTAAACTTTAAACTTGAAGGCGAAAGCTCTACAAGTTCAGCATAAAAGTCAGCGCTTTTTTTAGCAGTGCTATAAGTATAAGGAGTGAGTCGTTTTGCTTTAATAGCCTCTTTGTCTAGGCTTGCAATGAAAGTTTGAGCATAAGTATCATCTAGATTAATTAAGGCAAAGGCAGGTTTGTTCTTTCCCAAAGTAGAGAAAAACTTAGCTTTACTTTGCGCATAATGATCCATTGTTTTATGAAAATCAAGATGATCTTGCGTTAAGTTTGTGAAAATACCGCCGTGAAATGAAATAGCATGAACGCGATCAAATACCATGCTATGGCTGGTTACTTCCATAAATAACGTATCTACCTTATCTTGTTTCATTTTATCAGCAATAGAAAAAAGTTCTGTTGCCATAGGGGTAGAAAGGGAATCCGGTAATTCTGTTTTTGACGGGTAAAAAATACTGATTGTTCCAATCACACCGGTACGTTGTTGGTGAGCGCGGTAAAGTGTGTCTAGAAACTGTGTTGTTGTTGTTTTTCCGTTTGTTCCTGTGACACCTATCGTATGAAATGAATCAAATGGATCATTATATATTTTCGATAAGAATAAAGATAATACTTGGTTAAGGTTGCCATTATAGCGGATAATGGTAGCGTCAGGTAAATCTAGCTTAGCTTCGTACGTAGTAAGAAATAGACGCGTTCCTTGTTGATAGGCGTCTTGCACATGAAAAAGACTATTTTTTTGAATATGCTGCGCTTGGAATTCTTCGTTTTCTATACAAATATACAAAGATTGCGCCGTTGCTTTTTGCCAGTCCCAGACTATGGATTCTATGGTTTGAGATTGCCAATTATCTTTAACAGAAGATACGGTAAAACTAGAAGGTGGTAAAAGAGTAAGGAGCTCTTTAATTGTATATTTCATATAATATAGCCAATTTGCCAAATAGGTTATCTTCTACGTCCAAAACCGCCAAATCCACGTCTGCCAAAACCGCCAAAGCTACGACGAGAGAAGCCTCTTGTAAAACGATGCGTGCTATTTGAAAAACGCCGTGATCGTTGTGTATTAGTAAAGAAACTTCTAGAATGAGAACTAAAAGGACGTAAACGATGAGAAGAGGTAGCGTGACCAAAGCCGCCGCCTTTTCTATTATGATTAACAGTTTTATAAAAGCTTTTTTGCGATTGCGTTGGTTTTCTTAAATTCTTTGCAATACCACGTGACGCCGACATATTCTTATTAGGGTTAGTAATATGCCTTGTTGATTTAGCTTGGTATCTATTAGATCCTTTTGTTACGTGATGATGTACTACTGTTCTTCTTCTATATGCGCCGTATGGTGAAAACGCAAAAGGAGAATAAAACGGAGGATAGTATCCAAAGTAAAAAGGCGAATACCACAAAGGACGCATCATAAAGTAACTAGGATAGAAAACAGTATTAGCTTGTGCTGTGTTTGCTTCTTGATTTTCTTGTACTTCGCGCGTTGTTTTTGTTGTTGTGTTATATACGGCGTTATCACCGTATATCTCTTGATTTCCTGTTACTTGGATTTCTGCTTGATCTTCGTTTTTCTCAATAACAACACTTGCTATTTCTTGTTTTTCATTTTTTGCCGGCTCGGCGTAAATGGAAAAACCAAGCTTGTTTTGTGTGTCGCCAAATTCACGTACGAAAAGATAATCTACTTTTTGATCATTATTTAAATCAAGATTATTAATTGAATCTTTGCGATTTAATTTGTTTTCTAATTCTTGTCCGGAACGTACTTTAGTAATGAGTTCAGCAAGTGCAGGTAAAGAAAGCCCGTTAGATGCTATATTATCCGGCGTATTAGCCGCAGATTGCGTTATTTGTGCTTGCTGTTTATTAAAATGAGTAAAAACAGTATAAGCAAGGTTAAGTGCTAAAATAAAAATAACAGCTGTTTTAAGAATCTTCATTACTATCTTCGTTTGGAATATAGGTGATACGAACAGAAAGAATCCGGTGTTTCTTTAATGCTAACACAGCTAAATGATAATTTTCAACCTCAAGTATATCGTTAACTTTAGGCAACCTTTCCAGTTTTGCCATAATTAAGCCTTGCAAGGTTTCATATGCTCCGTTTTCGTCTAAAGGGTGGTTTAATTCTCTGTTCAAAGTGGCAAGGTCGGCGTTCCCGTTAGCAATCCACGTATGAGGTTTAATAAGCTTTAAAGGTTTATCAATCAAATCTTTTTCATCATAAATTTCGCCAACAAGTTCTTCCATTAAGTCTTCTAACGTCACTACGCCCGCCATTCCGCCAAATTCATCGACTACAATAGCCATGTGGCTATGTTGGCTTTGCATGGTTTCCAGTACGTTAGTCAGTTTTGTTGTTTCATATATAAACAAAGGTTTAACAGCAAGATCGGTTAAAGTTTTGTCTTTATTCCCTTTAAGCAATTCTTGCAAGACCTGTTTATATTGGATAATTCCCGTTATTTGATCAATATTATCTTCATAAATTGGAATCCTAGAAAATTCTTTTTTTTGTAATTTATCAGCAGCTTGATCTAGTGGTAAATCGCCGGGCAGGGCAAAAACGGTCGTTCTTGGCGTAATAATAGGATATACCGCTCTTTCATCAAAAGAAAAAACGTTTTGAATCATGTTTTTTTCTGTTGCTTTAATAATGCCTAGCTCTTCTCCTTTACTTAAAGCATGTAAAAAAGTTGTTTCAGAAAAAGAACTAGTTTGTTTTGTCGGCATAAGCTTAAGCAGTAATTTAGACGCATATTCCATAAGAAAAACAACAGGCGTAAAGAACTTGCTAAGCCATTCAACAACAGGTCCAAGAAAGCTACAGATAAAAACGTTATGATGAATTGCTAAGGTTTTCGGTAAGATTTCACCAAAAATTAGGATTAACGTAGTTAAAGCTAAGGTGGCAATGGTAATGCTTAGTTTTTCAGAAATGCCAAGTTTAGTATGGTATTGTATGGCAAGGGACGTAGAAATAGCGCTGGCAATAATATTAATTAAATTATTACCAATAAGCAAAGTACTTAGTAATTTGTTTTTTGTGCTTAAAAGACGTAAGACCGCTTTACTAGAATGACTGGACTGATTTTCAAAAGCAATAATATCTAATTCGCTTAAGGAAATAAAAGCGGCTTCGGTGCCTGAGAAAAAAGCGGATAGAATTAAAAGTACAAATACAATTAAGAGACCTGCTAAGAGGGGAATTTCCACGTTAATAGCCTGAAAAAGTTAGAAAAAATAAAATAAAGTAAAAACTTATGTTGTTGGCGGTTCTTTGTAAAAAAGAAAACGTTTACAATTATTACAAGATATAGTTTGTTTTTTTATAAGCTCATTAAATTGATTAGCCGGGAGTTGATTCCCGCAAGCTTTGCAAAAAGCGTCTTCAATTTCAATGGCAACCGGAATAACTTTGTGCGCCATTAATCTATTATAGATTGATTTAATTTCTGCCGGTAATTTTTCTTGTAAAGTTTTTGTTTCTTCCTTTAATACGAGAATAGTTGCATTCATTTCTTTTGTTTGCTCTGCTATCTCGCTAATTTTTTTTTCTACGTCTGCCGCTTTAAAGTCGTATAAAGCTTGTTTGTCTTCTACTTCGGCTAGTAGTGTTTCTTTTTCCTCTTCATAAGTAAGCAACAAATTTTCTTGCTTTAAAATTACATTATGAATAATTTGTAATTCTTTTTTGAACGCTTTATATTCTTTTTCATTGTTAACGTTCATTAAACGATCGTCCGTTTTTTTCTTTTTTTCTGTTTCTTTAGTAAGAATTTTATCAGCAATACTAATATCTTTTTCAAGGTTAGCTTGCTTTTCTTTTAACTCGGCAAGTTTTTGTTGTTCAATAGCAAGGTCGGCGCTAAGCTTGGCTTGTATTGGTTCTAGTTGAGATAACTTCCTTTCTAAAAGCAGAATTTGATTGTCTTTTTCCGAGAGAAGTATTAGGTCTTTAGCTGTATTTTCATCCATAATATAATAGTAAAAAAATGACGAATGAAGTTGAGTTTATAGTATACGCTTCTGTTGCGAATATATTTATAAAGACTTATTACAGAATGCAAAATAGTTAATAAACTATTAAGACAACAAATATAGAAATATATGTAACGACAAGTATGTATTGGAAAAACAACTTGGTATTTTAACAACATGGTGGGCCCACTTAGACTCGAACTAAGGACCGCCCGGTTATGAGCCGGGTGCTCTAACCAACTGAGCTATAGGCCCGCCATGGTTATTAAATGTTATCGTATCTTTTTTATTAAAGTCAATACTTTTTATTTAGTTTTGTGTAAATTTATCTTAGCTTGACTTTTATGTTGCTTTTTTTCTATTATATAGTAAGGTTTGCTAAACATTGAAATATTTCATATTTTAAAGCATATTTACTTAATTGATTTTATAAATAAAAGGAGTAACTTTTTATGTACATTACAGAAGATTTATTAATACAACAAATTGTTGGGAGAGAAGTACTTGATTCACGCGGTAATCCAACTATAGAAGTGGAAGTAGCTTTAGAAAGCGGCGTTGTTGCTAGAGCTATTGTTCCTTCCGGAGCTTCTACGGGAACACATGAAGCCATAGAATTAAGAGATAATGATAAAAAACGTTTTCTTGGTAAAGGCGTTACTAAAGCGGTTAACAATGTAAATACAATTATTAACCCGAAATTACAAGGCGAATGCGTTACAGATCAAATAGCTATTGACACTCTTTTATGCGAATTAGACGGAACTCCAAACAAAGGGAAATTAGGCGCTAATGCTATTTTAGGCGTTTCTCTTGCTTGCGCTAAAGCGGCGGCAACTGTGCACGGACTTCCTTTAAGTCGTTACCTTGGCGGTGTGAATGCTTGTGAAATGCCGGTTCCTATGATGAACATTATTAACGGTGGAGAACATGCTAATAATATTATAGATTTACAAGAATTTATGATTATGCCTGTTGGCGCACCTTCTTTTAAAGAAGCTCTTCGTTGGAGTACAGAAGTATTTCATTGCTTAAAAAGCGTTTTAGATGCCAAAGGTTGCCCAACTACAGTTGGTGATGAAGGTGGTTTTGCCCCTGATTTAGGTTCTAATGAAGAAGCTCTGCAAGTTATTGTAGAAGCTATTGAAAAAGCAGGATATAAACCGGGCGAAGATATTTGCATTGCCATGGACGCCGCAGCAAGCGAATTTTACAAAGACGGTAAATACATTCTAAAAGCAGAAGCTAAGCAAGAAAAAACAACTGATGAAATGATTGCTTTCTATTCTGATTTACTTGAAAAATATCCTATTGTTTCTATTGAAGATCCTTTATCTGAAGATGATTGGGCTGGTTGGAAAACAATAACTGAAAAACTAGGTGATAAAGTTCAAATTGTTGGTGACGATTTATTTGTAACTAACAGAGAACGCTTACTTAAAGGGATTGAAAGTAATACGGCTAATTCTATTTTAATTAAATTAAATCAAATTGGTTCGTTAACAGAAACTATTAAAACAGTAGAAATGGCAACACGTGCCGGTTACACTTCTGTAATTTCACATCGTTCCGGTGAGTCGGAAGATACGACTATTGCTGATTTAGCTGTTGCATTAAATGCCGGACAAATTAAAACGGGATCACTTTCTAGGTCTGATCGTATTGCTAAATACAATCAACTTCTTCGTATTGAAGAAGAATTAGGCGACAGTGCCGTTTATAGAGGTAAAGACGTTTTTAAAAGACAGTAAAGATCTATTTACGGTAAAATTATAGTAGTATAATTTTATTTTGTTGTGCCAAGTAGTTTATCGTATATGATATAAACTGCTTGGTATGTAAATATATTATATATTGTATTATTTATGTCTAAACTTAAATTTGAAAAAAATATTGTTATTTTTATTGTTATATTAATTAGCTTTGTTGTTGTTCTCGTTGCTGTTTTTGGAGAAAAAGGGTTGTTTGATTTGTATAAATTACACAACGAAGAAGTTGTTTTGCAAGAAAATCTAGGGCAATTAAAAAAACAAAAGCAAGAATGGATAGAAAAAATTACTATTTTAAAAACAAATAAAAACAGTATAAAAAATCTAGCGCGTGAAAAACTAGGCTTAATTAATAGAAATGAAACAGTATTACTTTTGCCGAAAAAATTAAAAGAATAAATCATAGCTAGCTATTTAATAACCACTAGATTACATTTTTTCAATGTACAAAAGAATTTCTTTTCTCATTCCTTTCCTGTTTATTAGTTTTCAACTTTTTGCTAGTACCGTTACAAGTAAAGCCGTATTCCCTCTTGCCGTTAATGCTTATCATGATCAAGCATTGCAAGGTATTGGTAAGATTTTATGGCATCGCATTCAAACAGAGCCGCTTAATTTAATTGCAACAATTATCTTTATTTGCGCTATTATCCATACGTTTTTTGCATCAAAGGTCGCTAATTTAGTACACCATATAGAACACAAACATGCAAAGCAAGTCAAACCAACAACGCAAGCTAAGAATTATATAGGAAGTTTAAGCGAGAAAAAGAGTATCCTCGCCGAATTACTTCATTATGCAGCAGACGTAGAAGTCGTATTTGGTTTATGGGCGATTTTGCTTTTACTTGTTATTTCCTTGCAATACGGCATGAAAGGCATGATTAACTACGTTGCGCAAGTAGATTATACTGAGCCCATGTTTGTTGTCGTTATTATGTCGCTAGCTAATACAAGAGCTGTGTTGCGATTAATTGAACAAATATTATATAAAATTGTTCGTTTAGGAAAAGAAACGCCGTTAGCTTGGTGGTTTGCCATATTAACAATAACGCCGTTACTTGGTTCGTTTATCACAGAGCCGGCGGCAATGACTTTGGCAGCTTTACTGTTAGCTAAACAATTTTATGATTGCAAACCTAGTCCGACTCTAGCGTATGCTACAATAGGTTTATTATTTGTTGACGTTTCTGTTGGGGGGACCTTGTCTCACTTTGCGGCGCCGCCTGTGTTAATGGTAGCTAAAGTCTGGAATTGGGATATGCTTTTTATGTTAACTCATTTTGGTTGGAAAGCCGTTATTGGTATAGTGATTAGTAATAGTTTATATGCCTTTATTTTTCGAGGTGAATTTAGTAAGCTTAAGCGAAGTGCAACACAAAATACAGAGGATATAAAAGCAATACTCTGGGAAGATCGAGATGAACCTATTCCCGTTTTTATTACGTTAATACACTTGGCTTTACTTGCTTGGACTGTGTACATGGCACATTATCCCGCTTTGTTTATTGCCGGGTTTTTATTTTTTATTGGCTTCCATAAAGCTACTTTATATCATCAAAATAGTTTAAATCTAAAAAGTCCTTTATTAGTTGGTTTTTTCCTTGCCGGTTTAGTTACACATGGTAAAGCGCAAGGTTGGTGGCTTGTTCCTATTCTTGGGAATTTACATGTCTATACGTTAATGATTGGATCTACTATTTTAACGGCGTTTAATGATAATGCAACTATTACTTATTTGACTACGTTAGTACCTGATTTATCACCTGCTTTAAAGTATGCCGTTGTTGTTGGTGCCGTTAGTGGTGGTGGTTTAACTATTATTGCGAATGCGCCTAATCCGGCAGGGCAAACGATCTTAAAGAAATTTTTTAATAATCAAATATCACCTTTGAAACTTTTATTAGCCGCCTTAATTCCTACTATTATTGTAGAACTAAGTTTTGTCTTATTATAATATGAAATACCAATCTAGTTTGCTTTGTTGTTTATGTTTATTATTCATTAGTAGTTGTGCTAGTAAAGCTATTTTCCCGTCACAGTGGCATACTTTCCCAGAAGATCAACAAGAAGGGATAGCTGTTGTTAATTCGCAAGAATTATATAAACC
>PUHO01000015.1:15090-27592 GCA_002995645.1 SAR324 cluster bacterium
GATTTACCAATTACAGAACTGAAGTCGTATTTACAGACGTACGGTGATTTTTTAATTATTCATCAAGCTAAAAGGTGGGAATACCAAGATATACGACTAGCTTGGTTAAGTTTAACGAACTATAATGCAAAGTATGCTATTAATGCAGAATATATTATTTTAATTAATTTACAAATCCATGAATCATGTAAGCAAAATGATGTTGCGGCAAAAATAGATTTGAGAGTCTTTTCTAAGCAAGGCGGCAATAAAGGGAAACAAATTATATTAAATTATATTCAAAAAGATGATGATCTAGGGCAACAAGTAAAATCTTTTTTACGTCAACAATTTCCTTTACAATCGATTGTATTAGCGACACGTGAAAAAGGAAAATATATACAAATAGCTGCCGGACAAAGTAGAGGCGTTGCGCCAAACGACCAATTTATGCTTTATCCTGTACCTGATAAAAATACAGTGGAAGCGATTAAAGCCCATGTTGTGTATTTAGAAGAAAATACGGCATGGTTAGAAAAAGATAGCGGAGATAAAACGGTTTTACGCGGTTACTATGCTTATAGTAGTGCAGATTGATTATTGTAAAGCTTGGTTAATTTGAATCCCAAATTCTTCTTTAATACTTTCTTGTAAAGTTTGATCCAATTCTAAGCCGGCATAACGTATGGCTGTAATGATTTGATTATTAATAACTCTAAAATCATCTTCATCACGGCTTCTGTCTATTAATTCAGCAAGACGGCTGTTTCGTAATTCATTAAGAACACTTGCTCTTACTTTATCGCGAATAAGAATTACTTGATCTTGTTTAATTTCCTGTTGTAAATATAATTCAATTTCTGCTTGTGATTTACCAAGCATAGCTAGTTGTCCCCAAATAGTATAATAATTTTTCTTTTCTGTCTTTTTCTCTTTTTGTTGCGTTTGCGCTTGTAAAGAAAAAGAAAAGAAGCATATAACACATAGTAATATAATATATTTTATATAGGTATTTTGTTGCATAAATGAATCCTTGCCTTAAATAGTAATCTACTAAAAATAGCGGCAAGGTTTATGATTTTCTTAAATGGAAGGCAATATTTTTTCTAAAGAAGTAGAAAAATCATCTTGTATAGTAATCAGATGAACGCCGCCAAACTCAGCCGTTGTTTTACAAAAACCGCCGGCACTGTTAACGCAAGTTAAGGTATCGTTTTTTTGAAAAGAAAAACTTTTGTGTATATGTCCATGTAAATATAAATTCACGTTAGCATTAAGCAAACCTTGTTCTAATATACTTTTATTTTTAACGGCATGCGATGCGTTTTCCGTTATGTTATGCGGTAAAAAAGCAGGGTAATGACCGGCTAGCATTTTATATTGTGCACGGTGATTTTTTAGCTGTTCAAAATATTGTTGGGTAAACTGAGGGAGCTCGCCGTCTGCACGAAACCAAGGGCGCGGTTTTGCCATATGTAAGCCAAGTAAAGCAATATGCTCGTTTAATTCTACTAACGCTCCTTCTTGTACTTCATTAACTAAAAGAAAGTCGCCAAAGTAATATTTCATATAATCCGGATATAACGTACTTGGCGTATAGCGATCATGATTGCCGGGAATAATATAACAAGGGGCTTTTTCTAGTAAAGGCATTAATTGAGCTTTAGCTAAATGAAATTCTTCTTCTATGCCTAGTACCGTAATATCACCTGTAATAATTAGATAATCCCAGTCTAAAGCAACTAATTTGCGCAACATTGCTTGTCGCAGTGATTTAGTAAAAACTTGTTTTCTTCGTAAATAAAAATTTAAATAGCCGCTAATACGTTTGTCTAATCCATATTTGAATAGCAGTTTTAAAAAAGAAACGTTGTCATTATAAACGTGTAAGTCTGATATATGTAAAATTTTCATAATACAAGTTGCCTAGATTGAGTGAGCACTTCGCGAACCGGCTTAGTTAAAGGTAAGTTTGTAATTTCTTCTAAAGAAAACCAATTTCCTTTTTTCCCTAGCTTTGTGCTAAGAGAAGAAATTTTATGTTGAAAACGTAATAATATAGGAACAACTTGAATGCGGTATACTGTAATAGTATAGGAAAAAGGCGCCATAAAAGAGGTTTCGGCGTTGGCAGTAAAAGGCAAGTTTTGTTGTAGCCAGTTTTCTATAAAGTCTTTTGTATTTGTTTCTATAGTGTATAAAGGAACGTTCCAAAAACCTTTCCAAAATTCATTAGCTTGTTGTTGCTGTAAAAAGTACGTATTATTATATTGCAGAAAAAGAGCTATTTCCGTTTTTTTCGTAATAGGCGCTTTTGTGCGGTTAGGCAGTTGAGAAACTAGGTTCTTAGCAAAGCCTTTACAAAGTACCGTAATAGGGCAAGAATGGCAACGCGGGGTATTAGGAATACATTGTAAAGCCCCAAATTCCATTAAAGCTTGGTTAAGGTAACGCGGTTGCCCTTGCTCAATTAAGGACGCTACTTTATTTTCAAAAAAAGTCGTACTGGTTTTAAGATGGATTGGCTCTTGCCATGCAAAAAGGCGACTTAAAACACGTTTAACATTACCGTCTACAACGCCGTGCGGTTGTTCAAAAGCAATAGAGCTAATTGCCGCCGCGCTATAAGGACCAATGCCAGGTAATTTTAATAAGTCTTCATATTGATTAGGGAGCTGTCCGTTGTGTTTTTCTACTATCTCTATGCTTGCTTGTTGCAACATACGAACACGGCGATAATAGCCCAGTCCTTCCCATAGTTTTAAGAGAGTCTCTGTTGGTGTTTCTGCTAATGTTGTAATATTAGGAATGGCTTCCATCCATCTATGGAAAAAACCAATAACTGCTTCTATACGCGTTTGTTGGCACATGATTTCAGAAATCCATATTTCATATGGATCGTATTTTTCTCGCCAAGGTAATTTTCGTTGGTTAGCTAGGAACCATTGTATTAACTGGCTATGTAAAGAGGCAATCATGTTTTTGTATTAGTTTTTTGCTGATAGAATAAGCGGTGCTAATAGCAATAATAAATCTCGCTAAGTCATCAAGTTTTTCTTGCCAAAGTATTTTTTATTGCTTAGCTAGGAATTATTGTATTAACTGGCTATCTAAAGAGGGAATCATGTTTTTGTATTAGTTTTTTGCTGCTGGTAAATTTCCCATAATTTACTTTGTTTTAAAAACATAGAATAAGCGGCACCAATAGCAATAATAAATCCCGCTAAGCCATCAAGAAAGCCTAGTTTATATACGTAGCATTCTATAAATTTAGAAAGAGGCTTAAGTAGCATTTTCAATAAAGATGGTTTTTTCCCTGCTTTATACAAGCTAGCTGCTCCAATAGAAGAATATAAATTATTTTTATTAACGTTATGTGTTAAATCGTTAAAAACATAGTGTAGCAAATGTCCTTTTAAGAACCCGCTTGTTCCTTGTACTTGAATTTCTTCATGAATTTCTACGTCTGTTAAACCGCCATATTTGCGGTTTACTAAACGAAGGATTTTATCCGGATACCACCCGCCGTGATGAATCCATTTTCCTAGATGAAAAGAACAACGGTTTACTACGTAGCCGTGATGTCTTTGTTTTTCTTTTGTAGTAGCAAATAAAGTTCGTATAGATTGAGCTAATTCAGGCGAAATTCGTTCATCTGCATCAAGTAAAAAGACCCAATCGTATTTTGCTTGGTCAATGGCAAATTGTTTTTGCTTTCCAAAGCCAAGAAAAGGTTGTTCAATCACACGAGCATTATTTTCTTTTGCAAGTGTACGCGTATTATCTGTGCTCCCGGAATCCACAACAACAACGTCGCTTGCCCAACTTACCGAAGCAAGGCAATCTTGTATATGCTTTTCTTCATTATAGGTAATAATAACAACGGATAAGTCTAGTTGTGATTCCATTTTATTTGTTATTTTTATGATCAATCGCTTTAGTCGTGCCAAGAGAAATAGCTAACACGCCTTGTTTTTGTGCTAAGTCCATTACAGAAATAACCGCTTGGTGCGTTGCTTTGCCGTCAGCAAGAAGCAATAGTTGCGGTTCCTTGCTTTTGCCTTCTTTTCTTAAAAGCTGTGCTGCTTGTGCTATAGAAATAGGCTTGTCGCGAAATAAGACGCGATTATTTTTATTAATATATAAAGTTAACGCCGTTTTTGGTAAATCTGTTGTTGGTGTTTTCGCACTTGGAAGCTGCACTTGCATTTGTTTAAATGAAGTAAATTGACTTCCTATAATAAAAAATAAAAGTAATAAAAAAATAACGTCAATTAAAGGCGTTAAATTGAGTTCGGCAGTTCTTTTAGAACGAGATCGAAATTCCATATTTACTTAGCAATGTTGTTGGTAATTAAATGAGATAAAATTACACTAGAGTCTTCTAGTTGTAGCGCGATTTTATCTATTTTACGCATAAAATAGTGATAAAAGAAAAGACAAGGAATAGCAACGATTAACCCAACGGCAGTACTAATTAAAGCTAGAGAAATACCGTCTGCTAAAATAGTAATATTAGTGGAGCCGGCAACAACAATATCATGAAATACATGAATCATGCCGAGAATAGTTCCTAATAAACCAAGTAAAGGCGCGACAACAGAAATATTTTGCAATGTATTTAAATATTTTTCTAAAGCAAAAATTTGTTTTTTCCCCATGTTTTCAATTTGTTCTTTACGAATCTCTTCCGGCATATCGCTATGAATTAAAATAACGTAGGCTAGTTGTAAAATAGGAAGCTTAGCTTGTTTTGTTAATGCAATCGCAGTAGAAAGATTATTTTCTTTAATTGCATTTTCAATTTCTTGTAGTTCTTTTTTTCCAAAAATGGCAGAAGAACGAAGAGAGAATATTTTTTCTATAATAATGGCAATTGCAAGAATAGAGCAAAGCGCCAGAAAAATCATTAAAACGCCGCCTTGATTTAAAGCAAATATATTGTTTAACAGAGGAGAAGAGGTTATATTCATCATTGCTATTCCTTATGTTTAGAATTAAATTGTGTTATGTAGATTCTTCTATTTTAGGTGGATTTTTGTCTCTAAAGAAAAAATTAATGGGGACGCCTTTCAATCCAAAATAATAACGAAATTGAGACTTTAAGAAATTTTCATAAGAAGCCGGGATAATATCCGGGTTACTTGTGTAAATAACAAATAAAGGAGAGGCTGTTCTTAATTGTGTAATATACTTAATTTTAGCACGACGTTTCCCTTTGCCGGGCGGTGTGTGTCTTTGTATAATTTCGCTTAAAATTTGATTTAATTTAGACGTTGTAATTTGTTTATTATATTCTTTATAGGTTTCTATTGTTGTTTTTAAGATACCGGAAATATTATATTTAGTAACGGCGCTCGTATATACAAACGGAGCAATAGAAAGAAAAGGGTATTTATCGGCAATGTACTCTTCTGTATCTTTTTTTGCTAGTTTTGTTTTTGGTTGTAGATCCCACTTGTTAAACACAAGTATAAGCGCTTTCTTTGCGTGAAAAATATAGCTTGCAATACGGGCGTCTTGTTCTGTAATACCTTGTTCTGAATCAATGACTAAAAGGCACACGTCAGCTTTTTCCATACTACGTAAAGCAGAGATAATACTATATTTGTCTATTTGTTGGCTTACTTTTGCTTTACGCCGAATGCCGGCAGTGTCAATAATATCAAATATAGTGTCGTTATATTGAAATTCTTGATTAATAGGATCTCTTGTCGTGCCAGGTTGGTTATCCACTATTTGTTTAGATTCCCCAAAAATAGCATTGAATAAAGAAGATTTCCCTGCGTTGGGTTTTCCTAAAATAGCTAATTTTATTTTATTTTGTTCTTGCTCTTTTGCCGGCGGTTCTTCTGTAATAAGATTATGTTCAATCGCATACGGTAGGTTATAAAGTAAGGGACAATCTTTTGCAAGTTGTTCCATTAAATCACTAATGCCATATCCATGGGCAGAAGAAATAGGGTAAAAAGTTTTTATACCTGATTCGTAAAACTCGTATAACGTATTTTCATGTGACGGCGCGTCCGTTTTATTAATAAGGAAATAGATCGGTTTTTTGCTTTGTCGTAGTTTTTGAAAAAGCATTTTGTCATCTTGTGTAAATCCGTCAAGGCGACTTGTCATAAAAAGAATAATAGACGCGTCTTCAATAGCAAGCAAAGATTGTTCTCGCATTTGAGCAAGCACGTTATCTTGGCTAACCGGTTCAAATCCGCCGGTGTCCATTAGCATAAATTCAAGATCACGATACACAACAGGGGCAATATTACGATCTCTTGTAATGCCTGCTTGTGGTCCAACAATAGCTCTTTTTTTTGTAAGACGATTAAATAAAGCTGATTTCCCGACGTTAGGACGTCCTACTAGCGCAACTAATTCCATGTTTATATTAAATAATGCGTTTAAATCGCTGGTCTATTTCTTTTTCCGTTATTTCAACAAATACGGGGCGTCCATGTGGACAATATACATTTAAATCAAGTGTGTGCAGGCTATTAAGCAAAATTTGCATTTTTTCTTGGCTTAACGAATCGCCTGAGCGAATAGCCGAATGGCAAGCCATGCTTTCTATTACTTGATTAAAGAATATTTCTAGCATATTTGACTTGGAAAGTCTTCCTATTTCATTCAAAATTTCTTGTACTATACTAACAATATCTTTTTCTTTAAGGATTGCCGGCATTCTTGTAACTTTGAATATGTTAGCATGTTTATGTTCAAACGAGAAACCAAATTTTTGCCATTCGTCTTCGTATTTTTCTAATAAAATACTGGTATGAGGTAATAAAGTGATTTCTAAAGGAATAAGTAAAGTTTCAGAAGTGATTTCTTGGTTATAAAATTCATATCTTATTTTTTCAAATAAAATACGTTCGTGTGTGGCATGTTGATCAAATAACAAGAAAGTAGAATCTTTTGTTGCTAAAATATAGCGATTTAGCCATTGCCCGATTACTTGAAAAGGAGATTGTTCTTGTGAATTCGTAAGGTTTGTTTTAACGTTAACAACAGGTTGAAACGAAAAAAGATCTTGTTCTTTTGTTGCGTCTTGCCGTTGTTTGAATGTAGTTTCTTTTTTTATTGACCTTGGTAAAGGGAAGGCAGTTTGCGTACTGTTTAGGTTAGCTAAGACAAGATCGCTATCTTGTAATAAATCACTTTGAGCAACGTCGCTTGATTCGCGTAACATAAACGGGTCAGCTTGTTCTTGCTTTTTCCCTAGTATTGGTAGATCGGTTGCTTGCGCTTGCTCTTTGTTCGTGGCTACCTGTTCTTGCTCTTTGTTAGGGGCTACCTGTTCTTGTGCTTGTTCTTCGCTAGGGGCGTCTTGATCTTGTATATAGCTATACAAGATAGATTCCTCGTCGTAAGTTATGCTTTCTGTTGCAATGATTTTACTACGTGTTGCTTGCTTAAGTTCTTTTTGCAATCGTTCTGTAATAATAAGTTGCACTAACTTGGGATTTTTAAGGCGTATCTCTGTTTTTGCCGGATGGACGTTAGCGTCCATTTCTCCCGGAAGAATAGTTATGTCTATGGCAAACAAAGGGTGCATTTGTTTCATTAGCAACGTTTTGTATGCTGCGTATATAGCGTTTGATATGTATTTATCTTTAATTTGACGTTGGTTAACGCTAATATGTTGCCATTCTCTTGTTTTCCTTGCTAACGGTGGCACAGAAAACCAACCTTTAAAAGAAAGATAGGCTTCTTTATGTTCGCAAAAGAAAAGTTGATTTTCTCCTAAAGCTCCCCAACATTGCCGTATTCTTTCTTGTAAGTCTGTTGTTGCGGGATAATCAAGGATAATTTTTTGATTATGAATAAAACGAAATTGGGTAGCCGGATTTGATAAAGCAATATTAGTAATAAATTTAGTAATATGGTAGTACTCTGTTTGCTCACTTTTAAGGAATTTTTTTCTTGCCGGTAAATTATAAAATAAATTAGACACTGTTACTTTTGTTCCTTTAGGAAAGCCAAAGCTACGAATCACCGGTTTATCTAGTCCGTTAATAATGATTTGTGTTCCGCCTTTACTTTCATCGCGACAAGTTGTAAGCTCAAATTGAGAAACAGAAGAAATAGCCGCGAGTGCTTCGCCGCGAAACCCGCGAGAAGTAACAATGGCAAGTTCGTTAGCCGTATAAACTTTGCTAGTAGCATGTCGTTCAATGGAAAGTATAGCATCGCTTTTATCCATTCCCATTCCATTATCTAATACGGATATAAACGTTTTGCCGCCTTTGTTAGCTGTAATAATGATTTGAGTCGCTCCGGCGTCAAGTGCGTTTTCTACTAACTCTTTAATAACAGACGCTGGTTTTTCAACTACTTCACCGGCTGCAATTTGGCTAATTAAAGAAGACGATAATCGTTGAATTTTTCTATTTGCAGTGTACATACATATAGTAGAATATAATTAATTTAAGATAATAAACTCATTTTTACATATTTCTTTATTTTTGACAATTTTAATACGATTTATTTAGGTCTTATATGAATAAAATAGCCTATTTCTATACGCTAGGTTGTAGATTAAACTTCACTGAAACAGCGCATATGGCGCAATTATTGGAGAACGTAGGATATGCTACTTATGTACAAGAAACAGAAAGCCAAGAACCTGATTTTTGTATTGTTAATAGCTGTACTGTAACCACAAGTGCAGATAATAAATGTTACAAATTAATAGCAAGGCTACAACAGAAATACCCGAACGCTAAGCTTATTGTTGTTGGTTGTCTTTCGCAAGTAGCTAAAGAAGATTTAATTCAAAAAAAAGGAGTCGATTTTGTATTAGGAAATAAGGAAAAAGAAAACCTTGCTTTTTATATACAAAAATTAGAAGCCCAAGTTGCAAACAAGGACGAGGTTCAAGAGCGGGTTTTTGTTTCCCCAATAGAAAAGGGAACGTTTAAGCAAATTTCAAGAGAACAAAAATTATTTAGAACAAGAGCTAACTTAAAAATACAAGACGGATGCAATTTTTATTGTAGTTATTGTATTATTCCATTTGCAAGAGGAGTCGCGCGTTCAAGAGATAGCGAAGACGCCGTTATAGAAGCAACGAACCTAGTAAAAGCAGGAGTGCAAGAGATCGTGTTAACAGGGGTGAATCTGGGTTGCTATCAAACCAAAGACGGCGGGTTGCTAGATTTATTAAATAAATTTAATCAAATAGAAGGATTAAAGCGCGTTCGTATTAGTTCAATAGAACCAAAAACGATTAATAAAGAATTATTACTTTATATGCAAAGAGAAGACACAAACCTTGTGCATTCTTTACATTTACCTTTGCAGGCAGCAAACGACGTTATTTTACAACGTATGAAAAGAAAATACACTTTAACCGAATATGGTGATATGATTGCCGAAGCAAAAGAGACTGTCCCGAATATTTGTATTAGTACTGATATTATTACCGGTTTTCCAGGCGAGACCGATTCTATTTTTGCAGAGTCTAAAAAGTGGCTAGCCACTATGCCAATACATTTTTTTCATGTTTTCCCTTATGCTGAAAGAAAAGGCGTTAAAAGTGCTTCACTAGATCAACAACAAACAACGGCAGTTGCCAGAGCAAGGGCTAAAGAGTTAATTACTTTAAGCCAAGAAAAGCATACTCAATATAGGAAACAATTTGTAAATAAAACCTTGCCGGTGTTATGGGAGAGATCGAGTAATACAGAGTGGTACGGTTATACAGATAATTATATAAGAGTACGAACACAAAGCGAAAAGCCGTTGGATAATCACATTAGAAATAGCGTTTTACTAGATATACAAGGGCAATATATGAACGCACAAGTTATAGATTAAACATTATGACGAGTAACGTAATTATATTAGTTGATATAGATACTAATAGGCTGAATCAAATAGAAAAGTTATTACAAAATTCGCATATAAAAGTAGATAAGTTCACAGGGCTAGCGCAAGCAATCGCGGCGTATGAAAATAGCGAAGCAAGCGTATTAAAATGGTTAATACACATAGCGGCGATTCAACCGGATATCCAAAAGAATATAGCTTTATTAGACTATCATCAAATAGATATAAATAGCGTAGAATTATACGTTGCTAAAGGGGAAGAAAAAGCAGATCTTGCCGACACGGGGGCCTTACGTATATGGCATTTTTTAGACGAGTGGAACGCTTTTCGCCAAAGTCTGGAAGAAGAACAAACAAGTTTGCCTGTTTATCCTGAAGCCATGCAAGGTAATAAGACGATTGCTAAGTTAGACCAACTTACTAGCTTGTTACGTCCGCATTTATTGTTTTGTGCACCTAAAATGAGACAGGCTTTAGAAATGTTGCCACGAATGGCACAAAGTCATTATTCTGTTTTTATTGGCGGGGAAACAGGAACAGGCAAAGAAATGGTTGCCCGTGCTATTCATTCGCTTAGCCCACAGAAAAGCGGTCCTTTTATTGGGTTAAATTGTGGTGCTATTCCGGAAAACTTAATTGAGTCCGAATTGTTTGGACATGAGAAAGGAGCTTTTACCGGCGCTATTTCTAATCGTAAAGGTAAGTTTGCTTTAGCTACAAACGGGACTTTGTTTCTTGATGAAATTGGCGACATGCCACTTGCTTTGCAAGCAAGGTTACTTCGCGTTTTAGAAGAAAAAGAATATTATCCTATTGGCTCCGAAACGTTAACGCCTTTTAATGCGCGTATTATTGCAGCAACGCAAGTTCCTTTAGAACAAGCCGTGCAAGACGGTTTATTTAGAGAAGATTTATATTATCGCTTAAATATTTTACGTATTCAAATCCCTAGCTTACGAGAAAGAAAAGAAGATATACCTCTTTTAGCTTGGCATTTTCTTGAACGTGCTTTTAAAGAAACAAAAAGAGCAAAGCCCTATCCTCGTTTATCTGCCCAAGTTGTAGCTCTTCTAGAACAAGGACGGTGGCAAGGAAACGTAAGGGAGTTACGTAATGTAATTACAAGGCTAGCCGTGTTAGTTCCCCTTAAAATAAGGGTGATTACTCTGGAGCATATGACTCAATATTTCCCGGAATATTTTTCTTCGTCTATGACAAGTCAAAAAGAGGATATAAACGATATTGATTTAGCAGTAGAAACACCGCGGAAAAAAGACCTGTTATATGTAAGCCCAAACGAGGCAAATACAGCGGATAATATATATACAAAAAATGTACGTCATGACAATATGGAAAACGGTATTTTTATTCCTGTTGGTACTAGTGTAGACCAAGCACAGAAAAAATTAATCTTAGCTACGTTAAAAGCACAAAACGGCAATAAAATGCAAACGGCAAACCTGTTAGGCATTAGTGAACGAACGTTGCGAAGGAAGCTAGATGAAATAACTGATATTCCTTTTTCCACACAAGATTAGGAAAAAGAAAAATTTAAGTCCCCCGCGTTAATCCTTGTGTTAATAGCATATTAAAAATTTGCACTATAGCAGCCCCTAAGCGATGTTTTTATCTTTATTAGCATCAAAGTATAGACCTGATATAAAAAGGCAACCCTAGTTGCTGTAAAGACGCAAATGAGCGATAAAACGAAACGGTAAATATCTTTTTCCACACAAGATTAGAAAAAAGAAAAATTTAAGTACCCCGCGTCAATTCTTGTATTAATAGTATATTAAAAATTTACACTATAACAGAGACTAGACGATGTTTTTATCTTTATCAGTGTCAAAGTATAGCCCGGATATAAAAAGGCAACCCTAGTTGCTGTAAAGATGCAAATGAGCGATAAAATGAAACGGCAAATATCTTTTTCTATACAGGCTTAGGAAAAAGAAAAAATTAAGTCCCCCGCGTCAATCCTTGTGTTAATAGCATATTAAAAATTTGCACTATAACAGAGCCTAGACGAAGTTTTTATCTTTATCAGTATCAAAGTATAGCCCAGGCATAAAAAGGCAATCCTAGTTGTCGTAAAGATGCAAATGAACGATAAAATAAAACGGCAAATATCTTTTTCTATACAGGATTAGGAAAAAGAAAAAATTAAGTCCCCCGCGTCAATCCTTGTGTTAATAGTATATTAAAAATTTGCACTATAACAGAGACTAAACGGCGTTTTTATCTTTATCAGTGTCAAAGTATAGTCCAGGCATAAAAAGGCAATCCTAGTTGCTGTAAAGATGTAAATGAGCGATAAAATAAAACGGCAAATATCTTTTTCCACACAAGATTAGAAAAAAGAAAAACTTAAGTACCCCCGCGTCAATCCTTGTATTAATAGTATATTAAAAAATTGCACTATAGCAGATCCTAGACAGCGTTTTTATCTTTCTCAGTATCCCAAGTATAGCCCAGGTATAAAAAGGCAATCCTAGTTGCTGTAAAGGTACAAATGAGCGATAAAATGAAATGGTAAATATTTTTTTCTATACAGGATTAGGAAAAAGAAAAAACTTAGTTTCTATATTATGAAATTCACTAGTAATCGCCTTGCCAAGCGCTTGAATACCGTACGTCTCGCTAGCATAATGACCGGCGCTAATAAAATAAACCTGCTCTTCTTCTGCTA